>JALYHQ010000070.1 GCA_030776455.1 Acidobacteriota bacterium
AGTTTGTCCTGCTCGGAAGCGGTTTCGCGGGGGAAGCGCGTCGAGTATGCTTCCAGGTATTTCAGGCCGGACCCGGTGTTATACAGGACAATGCGATCTTCGGCGTGGAGGAAGCCGGAGGCCAGAAGTTTTTCGAGCGCGGCGACGCACGCTGCGCCTTCCGGCGCGGCGAAGATGCCCTCCCGGCGGCCGAGTTCGAGGGCGGCGTCGAGCATATCGGAATCGCCTACAGCGATGGCCGTTCCCCCGCTGGACCGGATGGCGTCCAGCATCAACGCGTCGCCCAGCGGCTTGGGGACTCGCAGGCCGCTGGCGAGCGTGTGGGCGTTGGCGAAGAACTCGGTTTTGCTTTCGCCGCGCTCGAAGGCGCGCACCACCGGCTGGCAGCCTTCGGCTTGCACGGCGATCATCTTCGGCCGCTTCGACGAAATCCAGCCGAGCGTTTCCATTTCGGCGAAGGCTTTCCACATGCCGATAAGGCCGACACCGCCGCCCGCGGGATAGAAGATGGCGTCGGGAAGCTGCCAGTCCAGCTGCTCGGCCACTTCATAACCCATCGTTTTCTTGCCTTCGATGCGGTACGGCTCCTTGAGCGTGCTGACGTCAAACCAGCCCTCGGCGTCCTTGCGCTCGGCGACAATGCGGCCGCAGTCGCTGATCAGGCCGTCCACCAGCGTGACGTGCGCTCCGAACGCCTTGCACTCGATGTAATTCGATTGCGGAACGTCACGCGGCATGAAGATGTGCGCTTCGATGCCGGCCGCGGCGGCGTAGGCGGCCATGGCGGAGGCGGCATTGCCCGCCGAGGGAATCGCAACTCTGCGGATACCGAGTTCCACACACATGGACACTGCGCAAGAGAGGCCGCGGGCTTTGAAAGATGCGGTGGGATTGAGGCCTTCGTCCTTGACGTAGAGATTCGGGACGCCGAGTTTCTGGCCGAGATTCCTGGCGTGAAGAAGCGGCGTCATGCCTTCGCCGAGCGAAACGATGGCGGCCGCGTTTTGCACGGGCAGGACGGGCGCATAGCGCCACATGGTGTGGGGAGCGTGCGCGAGGGTTTGGCGAGTCCAAGTGGCGCGCGCCCGGTCCAGATCGTAGCGGACCAGCAAGGGTCCGCCGCACTCGCAAAGATTATGGATCTCGCCGGCTTCGCGAGTCTTGCCGCAAGCGCTGCACTCCAGGTGCGTGATGGTGCTCATGTGTGGAATTCGTATGATAGCGTGCGTAGCCCCCTACATCGTCAGCAGCGCGGCGAGCATTTCGATCCCGGTCCACAAATTTGCGAGGCGGATGTTTTCGTTGAAGCTGTGCTGGTTGTTGTCGTGGTTGGCGATGGGAGTGGTGATGGTGGGGGCGCCCAGAATACGCTCGATCATCACCAGCGGGACGCTGCCGCCCATGGTGGGCAGCTTGATGCATGGGCCCAGCGCGCTTTCGATGGTGCGGATGACGTCGCGCGAAATTGGGAGATCCATGGAAGTGCGTGACGCGTTATAGCCGCCTGCGTGCACCATCACCTTGGCAACCTTGGAGTGCGCAATCAGAACCGCGGGACTGGGATCTTGCTCAACGATGAAGTACCCCTGCTTCTTGATGTGCTCGATCACGCGGTTGGAGGTATCGCGGTGATCCACGCCTTTCACCAGACGCATATCGATGGACACGGTGGCGGTGGTGGGAATTACGTTGCTGGCGCGGTCCCCGGTGCGCGACGACGCCATGCCCCGAATATTGAGAGACGGGTAATTTAGCAACTCGAGCAGCGTTTTGCCCGCGCCTTCGGTGTGGCCTAGCAGCAGCTCACGCTTTAGATCGGGACCGGCGTCGGGAGCATCCGCAAGTGCGCGCTTCTCGGTATCGCTAAGCGGCTCGATGCCGTCGTAGAAGTGCTCTACCAGGACGCGGCCGTCGTCATCCTTCATGGAAGTCAGCAGGCGAGCCAGCATCATGGCGGGATTGGGCGCCCAGTTTCCGTAATGGCCGCTGTGCAATTCGCGGGTGGGGCCGTAAATGGTAATGTCGAGCGTCTCCACGCCGCGCGCGCCGAACACGATCTGCGGGCGTCGGGATTGATGGACCGGACCATCGCAAATCAGCCAGACATCGGCTTTCAGCAGATCGCGATTCGCGGCCAGAATCTTGTCGAGATGCTGCGAGCCGGCCTCTTCTTCGCCTTCAAACACGAACTTGATATTTGAACGGATCGGGATCCTCGCATCGGCGAGGGCATCGAGCGCGGCAGCGATCGCCAAAATGGGAGCTTTGTCGTCGGAAGCGGAACGGGCATACAGGCGCCACTCGGGATCGATGGACGTGCCCGGCTCGGGGAACGGGATGTCGCGGCTGTTGCGCAGGACGGGCTGGAACGGATCGCTCTTCCATTCCCTGGGATCCAGCGGCTGGCCGTCGTAGTGGGCGTAAAACAGGATGGTGCGCTTCGCGCCGAGGGTCGCGATCTCGCCGTAAACTACCGGAGGCGCGCCTTCGGTTTCAAGCAGGCGGGTGTGGACGCCGCGCTTTTCGTACATCTGCGAGACGAGATCGGCGTTACGGCGGATGTTGGGCGTGTCGATCGCGATGTTGGGAATGGAAAGCAGGCGGACGAATTCGGACAGGATGACGCGCTCGTGAGTTTGCCGCCACTTGCGGGCCGCCTCCGCAGCCGGATTCTGGGCGAAGCAGGCGAGGGCGGCAAGCGGGAGAAGGTAGAGGAGGCGCATGCCGGTAATATACCGCGAGGGCCCGGGTAGCACATGCTCTAGCTTGTGCGCCCCCCTGCTCCACGCTAACCCGCCCCACATTAATGCGAAAGGGGTTTGCCTTTTAGCTTGTAGTCGCCGTCGGTCAGTTTCGGGCTGGGCTCCACGGTGTCGAAGTGGACGTCGATCGCCTGCTGCCAGCCTTCCGGCTTTATCTGTGTGGTCTTTGGATACCAGGCTTTGCCGCTTTGAACATAGTCGGACCATGTGATGACAACGGATCCGGCGATCTGCAGTTTCTGGGGACGCAGGTCATTATCGAGGCTGATCGAGATTTTGTCGCTGCCGGCGTCCGCCGTCAGTCCGAACTCTTCGTTGGGAAGCGGATAGCGATGGCCGGCGAGCAGCTTCACACGCGGATCCGCGAGCTTCGAGATGAGCGCGGAAAGCTGGTTATCGCGAATGAAACCGAGAGCCGTCGGCAGTTCCAGCGCTTCCTGGCCCTTAAGGTTCTTGCCGGTTTTGTACTCGCTGCCGGTGAACGCCACTTCGTACAGAATCTTGCCGGCTTGCGCTTGAAATAGTCCCCGGTCCGGACGATTGCGCATGAACAGGGTCCAACGAACGCTCTTCCCCTCGCGTGTGGGAATGGTCGCGCTGCCGGTCGCCTGAACGGTCGCCAGATCCGCCAGCGAATCCTGGCCGCCCAGAGCCAACACTACCTTGCGGAACAGGTCGGCGCCGAACGATTCTTGCGTAGCGCGGTTGGGAATGAGCACCGCGGAGACTGGCGTGGTTCGTTCCGCCTCCACCGTTACCACGCTTTGAAAACCAATGAAGCCGTCCTTCTTGAAGTCGACCGTCCATGCGCCGGCCGACAGTTCGGCCATTTCCAGGATTCCGCCTTGCGTGGAACCGAGCGCGGTGCCGTTGAGGCTGATGTCACACTCAGCGGGCGCGCACGTCACTGAGATGCGGCCGGCCGGCGGCTTTTTCGGCGGAAGCGAAGCGGCCACAGGCATCGCCCGGTTCTTTATCAGCTTCATAATGTCGTCGGAAGCTCCCACGCTCCTGAGCTTTTCGATCTCATCGGGTGACGGCGAGAAGGCGACACCACGATTCTGGATCGCTTCCTTGCGGCGGCGAATCGGGATGGCATCCTGGCCCAGCAGGCGCAGCACCTGCTCATAAGTAAATGGCGCGCCGCTGAGAAATGGGTCGCTCGTTTTTCTGACGGCCGAGGGCTTGCGATCCGGGGGAGCGGCTTGTGGCGCGGCGAGGAGCGCTACGCTTCCGAAAGCAAATAGCGCGGAACAAATACAGCGCATGCTACTTCATTCCCGCCTCTGCCTGCTGGGCGGCGCGGATCTTTTTCCTCCAGGCGCGAGCTTCCGCGTTGGCGGGGTCGCGCAAGAGAATGGTGTTCACAATTTCCGTGGCTTGCCCATATCGGCCCAGCTCCCACAGCGATTTCACCTGGCTGAACAGTGCCGGGTCGACGGGAGGTTTTGGGTCGAGAGTATCCGTCGCCGTGGGCGAGGTGGTGGGACGCGCGGTAGCGGCTGGGGTTCGGTTCACAGGGGGGGCGATGTGGATGGGTTCAGCCGCGGGCGGATGAGCGGTGGACTGGGACGCTCGGATGCTTTGGCGCGACAGCAGACTTACGCTGATGCTAATGGTGAGCACGGCGGCGGCGGCGTATACGATTACGCGAGCGCGGCGGAACTTGCTCCGGGGCGCGGGTGGAGGTGGCGCGGCGGAGACGGAGACTGGCGGCGCCACTGGGGCAGCGACCGGTACTGGCGGGTGTACGGCGATGTAGGTAACGCTGGGGGGCGGGGGTACGCTTCCTGACGGGCGCGGCTCGGTTGCGGGCGGAGGTGGGTCAGGCACGGGGGCCGCTGGTTCGGGCACTTCCGGGGCCGCCGCCGGGGCGGTTTGGACCGGCTTCGACGCGGGGCGCGAGGGGCGGCCGTTCTGGAAGTCGCGGGCGATGGTGTACAAGGCGGAAGCGAACTCATCCGCGGTTTCCAGGCGTTGCTCGGGATTTTTTTTCAGGGCATGGGCTAGGAGCTGCTCCAGCTCTTCCGGCACTCGCGGGTCCAGGTTGCGCAACGGCTCGGGCTCGGCGTGGACGATCTGGCGCGGGATCAAGCCCGGCTGAGCTTGAAATGGATAAGCGCCGCCCAGCAATTCGTAGAGAATGACGGCGCAGGAAAACACATCCGAACGGGCGTCGAATGGCCGTCCCAGCACTTGTTCGGGCGCGAGGTAGTTTGGAAAGCTGCCAGAGACCGCGCTGGCGAGTCCGAAATCCAGAATCCGGGCGTATTTGGCGACCACAAAGATGTTGCTGGGTTTGAGGTTGCCGTGCGCGGTTCCCATGGAGTGCGCGAACGTGAGTGCTTCGGCCGCCTGAGCCATCAGCTTGAGTTTCTGCGGGAGCGGAAGGTCCCGGCGGTCGCGAAAATGGCGATCCAGGCCGTCGCCCGCAAGGAGTTCGGTTGCGATGTAGATGGAGTCGTCCACTTCACCCAGGTCGCAGATAGCCGCGATATGGGAATGCTGAAGTTCGGCCGCGGCCGCGAGATCGCGACACAACTTTTCTTTCCTGGCCGAATCGGCGGCGGGAGCGGCGTTGAGGACTTTCAACGCGAATTCGCGATTCCGAAACGGATCGCGGGCGAGGTAGGTGACGCCCGCCGCGCCGGACCCGATCTCCTCAAGGATCTGATACTTGCCAAATGTCTTCATGAAGGCCCGGAGCTTACCCCAGGCCATACATCGGAAGACCTGGTGAGCGCCTACAGGCTACCAGGTAGCGGTTAGTAGTGTTTTTGGGGGGTACTAAGGTGGAGGCCTTAGGTATCTCGAATTCATTAACGTTCGAATCGCGCGGCTTTAGTAAACGGGAGAAGTAGACGGCGGTGCCCGCCTGCCACGATGGGGTTGGTGGCGACAATGATTCCGCAAGTCGCCGGTAGCGAGGCGCTCTGTGGGCCGGCTGAACGGACTCGTCTCAAGCTAAGGGCTGATCATCTGACTATCTGAGCACGTCGATTCTTTCCGCAAAGGCCGCCTTTCTCAAGCGATGGTCCGCCGTTGCCAAGGGTAGATGCTTGCGGGCTGCCAACTCAAGCCACTTGCGCGCCCGAGATTCCAAGGCGATATTGGCCCAAAGATCGTTCGGCTCAACGCGAATGGGAAGGGCGTGCAGGCGCGTCAGGTACCCGCCGATCTGCCGCTCGGTTATTCTCTTGCGTTTACTGAATGAAACGAAGATGGTGTTCGCAATTTCAAAGGCCCAAACTTCAGGCACGATTGCGTGGCGAACTGCCAGCTCCGCCAAGATGCGGCGGCTATAGGCAGTGTCCTCTGTTGGGTCGTCAGGAAAGCACCATGAGATTGCCACCGATGCATCGAGGACGAATTCCGCCATCAGTAGCGGTGTCCTTCATGCAGAAGAACGCGCGTGATGCGCTCGCCCAGGCCAAGCCGGTACTTTTCACCGAATTCGAGCATACGTTGAACGGCATCTTGCCGCGCCGCCGATCCTGGCGAGAGGCGCGCCTCCAAGCGGCTGCGAAGAGTTTCAACGCCCACCTCCACCACGTCGTCAGGGCGGTGGATAAGGCCGGCTTGAATGGCTTGGTCGATTATGAGTGTGTCCTCGGGCTTAAGCTCGATGGTCATGGTCGCCTCTCAGTTCTTAGGGTAACTCTAAGCCAGTGGGGGTGAATTGGTGCACTCGTTCCGGCACGAAAACGTCGCCGAGTGTGGTAGAGGTTTTCAGGTCCTCTTTCAGCCGCTCATTGCGGCGCCTGCACACCAGCGTTTCGTGAGGGGCCTTGGCCGGCCGAGTCGACCATAAGCCGGTCGTGGGGCAGTCCAGCCGCTTGGAATCAGACGCCAGCCAGACTCCGTCCTCGCGGAGCAACATCACGGATCGATATCCACGCCATTCGAACTACATCTCCCTGCGATTCACCAGTGACTTGCTCATGGTCACCTCGTCAGCGAACTCGAGGTCGCTGCCGACCGGTATTCCCATCGCGATCCGCGTGACGCGCACCCCCAGGGGCTTCAGCAATCGCGACAGATACACAGCGGTGGCCTCGCCCTCCACCGTGGGATTCGTTGCGAGGATGATCTCTTGTACGTCGCCGGCGGCGAGGCGCTCCAGGAGGTTCTTGATGCGGAGCTGTTCTGGGCCGATGCCGCGCAGCGGGGAGATGGAGCCGTGCAGGACGTGGTAGCGGCCTTCGAACTGGCGCGTGGTTTCGATGGGCAGAATATTGTGCGGCTCCTCCACGATGCACAGCACTGAAGCATCGCGGTAGGGATCGCGGCAGAAATTGCACAGGTCGGAATCGCTGATGTTATTGCAGACGACGCAGATGCCGAGCTTGTCCTTGACGTCGAGCACGGCCTGAGCGAGCTGCTCGGCGTCTTCGCGCGGGGATCTGAGCACGTGAAAGGCGAGACGCTGGGCGGATTTCTGGCCGACTCCGGGGAGGCGTTTGAACTCCTGGATCAGGCGGGCGAGCGGCTCGGCGAAGTCGGGCATCCGCGCTCGTTACAGCAGGCCAGGGGGCAGGCCCATGCCGCCGAGAAGCCCGCCCATTTTTTGCTGCGTCTCTTCGTCGACGCGTTTGGCGGCTTCATTGAAGGCGGCCATCACCATGTCCTGCAGCATTTCGACGTCGCCGGCCACTTCCGGATCGATGCGCACGGACAGCACGTTTTTCTTGCCGTCCATTTTGACGGTGATCATGCCGCCGCCGGCCGAAGCTTCCACGCGGATGAGGGCGATCTCTTCCTGCAGCTTCTTCTGCATCTGCTCGGCCTGCTTCATCATGGACTGCATGTTTCCGGGTAGTTTCATAGCTCTGCCTATTCTTTCAGATTTCGTACGGCGCGGACCTGGGAGTCCGGAAAGAGCTCCTGAAAGCGCTGGACTTCGGGATGGCCGAGGGCGCGCTCGGAAACCTCGTCTTTCGCCGCCGGCTTCGCGACCGGGGCCGGAGCACTCGACTGCGCACCCGGCTGCCCGGAGACGATCTTGATGCGCATGGGCCGCGTCCCGAGTTTTTGAAGCGCCTTCTGGAGGTCTTTTTCGTTAAGCAAGGGCGCGAAATCCGGAGGCGTAGTGAAGCGCAGCTCGCCGGCGGATTCCACCACGCCGGAATGCTCCACGGCATCGGCCGTGAAGGTCATGCCGAGGTCGGCGAGCGCGCCGTGGATGGAGTGCTTCCAATCGGAGATGGGTTCCGGCGATGTTTTCTTGGCGCTGTCGAGTTCAAACGGCGAGGGACCGGTGCGCGCGGCCGGCGGGGGCGGCGCGGGGGCTTTCTCAGCTTTCGGAGCAGCCACCGGACCCGGTTTTCCGAGACTGGCGAGGGCTTCCTCTATGGGCAGTAGCTTGCCGAGCTGCACCAGCCGGACCAGCCCGATCTCGATATGCAGGCGTGGCTGCAGGGAAGTCTGCAAATCCTGAAAAAGATCGAGCGTGAGCTGCAGATAGCGCGTCAGATCCTCTTCGGTAAAGCTGGAGGCGATTTCGGCGAGGCGCTCCTGCTCGCGCGGGGAAGCTGCGATCAGCAGCGTATTGGGACCCGCCAGCTTCGCCACCAGAAGATTCCGGAAGTAGCGCGCCAGCTCACGGCAGAAGTGCTGGAGGTTGCGGCCATTGCGCTCGAGCTCTAGAACGATGTCGAGCATGCGGCGCGAATCGCCGCCGGAAAGCGCTTGCGTCACCTGATGCAGCGAATCCAGCGAGAACATGCCGAGCAGATTGCGGACCTCCACGGGGTCCAGCTTCGCGCCGCAGCATGCGATGGCCTGGTCGAGCGCGGACAGCGAATCGCGGACGCTGCCTTCGCCGGCCTGGGCCAGCGCGGCCAGCGCTTCGGCATCGGCTTCAATGCCTTCCTGTCCGCAGATCCAGGCCATGCGATCGACGATCTCGGCGAAATCGACCGACCGGAAGCTGAACTGCTGGCAGCGCGATGCGATGGTGGTGGGGATCTTATGGACTTCGGTGGTGCACAGCAGGAACACTACCCATTCGGGAGGCTCCTCCAGCGTCTTCAGCAGCGCGTTAAAAGCTTCGCTGGTGATCTGGTGCGCTTCATCCACGATGAAGACCTTATAGCGGTCGCGCGCGGGACGATAGCGGATGTTCTCGCGCAGCTCGCGCATTTCGTTGATGCCGCGATTCGAAGCCGCGTCGATCTCGATCACATCCACGGCGTTGCCGGCGGTGACCTCCAGGCAACTCGAGCACTTGCCGCAGGGCTTGTTGGTGGGTCCTTCAATGCAATTCAGGCAGCGGGCCAGGATGCGCGCCACGGTGGTCTTTCCGGTGCCGCGCTGACCCGAAAAAATGTAGCCGTGAGCGATGCGATTCTGAGCGATCGCATTCTCAATGGTGGTGCGGACGTGTTCCTGGCCGATCAGCTCCGAAAACATCTGGGGCCGGTACTTGCGAGCGATGACTTGATACATGGAAAGGGCGGATGGAACTGCCAGACCCCGGGTGATCCGCGGCACACGGGTTAAGCCGCTACCGTTGCTTCCTTCCGGACCTGGCGGGGTTTACAGCCGCCCGTTGCACGGAGCCCGGAGCCTGACAAGAGACCATTGTAGCAGGCGGGTATCAGCTGCCCCGGAGCGGACGCCGCCATGAGGGTATGCTGAATGCAGTGACTCCAACCCCGGAAGCCGGTGCCCGCGCCATCGCCCCCGCAACCACCTCGGTGACGGCATTTGTGGGCGCATGCCCCAGCGGACCCATGGATACCGCGGTGCAAGTCGCCAGCTTCGCCGAGTTCGAGCGTGAGTTCGGCGGGCTGGTTCAAGGCGGCGAAGCCGGATACGCGATCCGCCAGTTTTTCGTAAACGGAGGCAAGACGGCGTGGCTGGTGCGCACCGCGACGGCCTCCGCCGACGCGCTGATCGGGAGCTTGCCGGTGCTGGACGCGGTGGATTTCAACCTGCTGTGCATGCCGGATACGCGAGTGCTGGAGCAGGCCGCGGCGGCCAAGGTAATCGGCAGCGCGCTCAAATATTGCGAGTCGCGCACCGCGTTCATGATTGTGGATATGTCGGGCGACGCCGACACCGTGCAAACCGCGCGCAACTGGATAGAAGCGAATCGGGGACTGGCGAGTCCGAACGGCGCCGTCTATTTTCCCAGCGTGCAAGTTCCCAATCCGCTGGACCTGTTCCGCCTGCGCGAAGTGGCGCCCAGCGGCGCGCTGGCGGGGATTTATGCCCGCACGGATGCCGCGCAGGGCGTGTGGCATGCGCCCTCCGGCAGCGCAGCGGTTTTGCGCGGAGTACGGGCGGTGAGCTGCAAGCTGAGCGATGCCGAAAACGCGGAGCTCAATCCGCTGGGCGTGAATTGCATCCGCAGTTTCCCCGGCGCCGGCATTGTGAGCTGGGGAGCGCGCACGCTGTTCGGCAATGACGGCGATGCTCCGGATTATAAGTATGTCCCCATACGGCGGCTGGAGTTGTTCCTGGAATCGAGTCTGGAGAAGGGACTGCAGTGGGCCGTATTTGAACCCAACGGAGAACCGCTGTGGGCCGAGATCAGAACGGTATCCGAAGCGTTTCTGGAATCGTTGTTCGTTCAGGGAGCGTTCAAGGGTAATAAGTCCAGCGAGGCGTTCTTCGTCAAATGCGACAAGACCACAATGACGCAGAACGATATCGACAATGGACGGTTGAACGTGACCATCGGCTTCGCACCGGTCAAACCGGCTGAATTCGTGGTGATCCGGATCGGGTTGTGGCAAGGCGTGAAGACGGACTGAAGGGCCACATGCTGGTCGCGGTGGTGGGGCCTACGGGCTCCGGGAAGAGCGAACTGGCGTTGCGGATTGCCGAGAGGTTTGGCGGCGAGATTGTTAACTGCGACTCCGTTCAGCTGTACCGCTACTTCGATATCGGGTCCGCGAAGGTCCCGAGCGAACAGAGACGAGGCATCGCGCATCACTTGATCGATGTCCTGGAACCGCACGAAATCTGTTCGGCGGGGGATTATGCGCGTCGGGGCAGGAGCGTGCTGCACGAAATAGCGGGACGCGGGCGGCTGCCGGTGGTAGCGGGCGGAACCGGCTTTTACTTGCGTGCGCTGCTGGACGGCCTGTTCCCGGGGCCGTCGCGAGATGATGCAATTCGCAAGCGCTTGACGGAGCGGGAAGAACAGCGGCCGGGTAGCTTGCACCTCATTTTAGAGCGCCTGGATCCAAGAGCAGCCAGGACAATCCATAGCAATGATGTACAAAAAACCTTGCGGGCGTTGGAAATAGTGTTGCTCGAGCGCCGGCCCATGGCGGAATTATTCGAGCGTGGGCGCGAACCGCTTACGGGCTTCAGCACGATCAAGATCGGGTTGGATCCTCCGCGTGAAGAGTTGTACGCCGCCATAGATTCGCGGCTGGCCGGCATGTTTGAAAGCGGATTGCTGGAAGAAGTGCGGTCGCTGTTGGCGAGAGGGATCCCACGCACAGCGAAGCCTTTCGAAACTCTGGGATACAAACAGGCGTTGGCGGCCGTTGAGGGACGCACAACGGCGGAAGAGGCGCTGGTGTCGGCGCAGATGGAAACGCGGCGTTACGCGAAGAGGCAGATGACCTGGTTCAGACGCGAACGCGATGTCTCTTGGCTGGCGGGATTCGGCGGCGGCGGCACGGTGCTTGACGGTGCGCTGAATCTGATCGCGGCGCAAGTGTCCGAATAAGGAACACGAGTGTTCAATTCAGGACAGTCACGCAATTTAATACTCGAATTATTTCCGGCTATTCTGCGAACCAAGTCACAACTGCCGCGTATAGAGAAGTGACAGCAAGTCAATCGCAGTAAGTCTGAAATCGAAGGAGTTCCAAATGATCACGAAGTTCATGCTGGGTATCGGTGTGTTCGCGCTGGCAGTGGCAAGCGCCGCGACATCTTATCGCGTTACGTTCTTCTCATCCTCCAATTTCGCCGGCACGGAAGTGAAGGCGGGCGAGTACAAGCTGGAGGTCAAGGACGGCAAGGCGGTTCTGAAGCAAGGCAAGACGGTGGTGGAAGCTCCGGTGCGGGTGGAGACTGCCGACAAGAAGTTCTACGACAACTCGATCAAGTACGAAGGATCCAAGGTTCAGGAGATTCGGATCGGCGGCACGACGATCCGGCTGGTTTTCGACGGCGCGTCGTCCGCAAAGGGCGATAACTAAGCGCGGAGCGCTCTCCGCAAGCCCAGGGTCTCCCGATTGGTAAATTCCTGCATCGTTTTGTGGATGAGCGGCATCCAAGCAGAGACTCAACCAATCAGGAGACCCATTTTCATGTTGAAGAGAGTAGTACTCAGCTTTGCCGTTACCGCCCTTGCGGTGGCTGCCGGCAATTCCTATACGGTGCGCTTATATCAAACCGCGAGTATCGGCGGCGCCGAATTCAAGCCGGGCGAAGTGAAGCTCGACCTGACCGATAACAAAGTAGTTCTGAAACAAGGCAAGACCACCGCCGCAGCCACGGCCAGCGTTCAGAGTTCAACCACCAAGTTCAGCTCGACGACGGTGGATACCAGCGACGGGCGCATTCGAGAGATTCGTCTGGGCGGCACCACCACCAAGCTGGTATTTGAAGATACCAGCGAAGCCAAAGCCGCGGTGCGCTAACGGGCGGCGAAAGTCGAGTTCAGGTTACACTGGGCTTTCGCATGTCCCAACCGCTTAAAGTTGCCCTTGCCGGACTAGGGCGCATGGGGGTGATTCACGCCCTGCATGTGCATGAACTAGCTCTGGAGACGAAGGCCTGCGTCCTGGCCGCGCTGGTGGATGCCGAGCCGGAACGCGCCCGGCGCTTCGCTGCCGAGACGGGCACCGGCGTCCCAATATTCGCCAGCGTCGATGAATTGATTGCGGCCGGAGTCTGCGATGCCACCGTGGTGGTGACGCCGACCGACAGCCATCGCGATCTGGCCGGCGCATTGATCTCGGCGGGACACCGGGTCCTGATGGAAAAACCGCTGACCGGCACACTCGACGGCGATCGTGAATTCGCCGCCGCGCTGGACCGCGACCACCCCAACGCGCTGATGCTCGCATTCCAGCGCCGTTTCGACGCGCCGCTGCAATACGCCAAAGAGCTGATGCACAGCGGGACGATCGGCCGGGTGTTCAAGATCTACTCGGCTCTCGAAGATTCGAATCCGGCCCCCGACGGATACCGAAGCGGTGGAATCCTGCCGGACATGTCCGTTCACAACGTGGACGAAATTCTGTGGCTCACCGGCCAGATGCCGCGCTCCGCGCTGGCCATCGGATCGCGCATCTACAGCCACCGGCTCACCACATCCGGCGAAGACTTCGACGATGCGCTGCTGTACTTGTGGTTTGAAGGCGAACTGGTGGCGCAGGTGCAGGTGACTCGCAATCACGTCTCGGGCTATCGCGTGGAGACCATTATTTTCGGGGAGGAAGGACAGATTCACGTGGGCCGCTTCGATCAGAAGCCGTTTGACATCGTGGTGGAGGCTTACGGCCGGCGTGGACGCACGCAGCCCCTGGCGCAGCGTACCTTTTCCATGCGGGATTACGGGCGGCCCCTGCCTGAGTTTATCGACCGCTTCGGGCCGGCGTATAAAGCCGAACTCGCGGCTTTCATCGAGTGCTGCCGCACCAACCAACCCTTTCCTGCGTCGCATCGCGACGGCGTGCTGGCGCAAGAGGTGATCTCGGCGGGGATGAGTGCGATGATCACGCCTGAGCACGCGGCTGCGATAGGGACGAGCTGAGGTTACGCGCTCAGCAGGGGGACCACGCTGTCTTGGGACAGGAGCTCGTCAACCTGATCCGGCCGCAAGGACTGGCCGAACAGATGGCCTTGCACTTTGTCGCACCCGACAACGCGCAGCAGATTCAGCTCTTCCAGCGTTTCCACGCCTTCCGCAACCACGCACAGGTCCATGTTGTGAGCCAGGCGCACGATGGTCTGGACGATGGGCAGCGAGCCGGCCGGACGGTGCAGATCGCGCACGAAGGATTGATCGATCTTGAGCGAATTCACGGGTAAGCGGTTTAGGTAACTGAGGGAGGAATATCCGGTTCCGAAATCGTCGATGGAAATGCCCACGCCCAGCTCGCGCAGTTGCGTCATCCGGCGAGTGGAGGCCTGGATGTCGCGCATGACGAAGCTCTCGGTAAGTTCCAATTCGAGCGAAGCCGGCGGGAGGCCGCTCGAGGCCAGCGCGGCGCGCACGGTTTCGACGAATTCGGCGCCTTCGAATTGAAGCGCCGAGACGTTCACGGACACGCCCGCGCCCGTGTGACCTGCCGCGCGCCAGCGGGCGCTCTGGGAGCACGCCTCGCGTATCACCCAGGATCCGATGGAGATGATGAGGCCGGTCTCCTCGGCGATGGGGATGAAGCGCTGGGGAGCGATACGCCCGTGCGCGGGATGGTTCCAGGACAGCAGCGCTTCCAGGCCTGCCAGTTTTCCGTCCATGCCCACCATGGGCTGGTAAAGCACTTCGAGCTCGCCGCGCTCCAGCGCGCGCCGTAATGCATTTTCCAGTTGAAAACGTTCGGGACCGGACGGATGCCCTTCGGCGATGAATACCTGAAGACCGTTCTTGCCTTTGTTCTTGGCCGCGTACATGGCAAGATCGGCGCTGCGCAGCAGGCCCGCGGCGTCCTGGCCGTCCTTGGGATACATTCCGATCCCGATGCTGGCGGTGACGAAAAGCTCATGGCCATCCTCGAAACCATCAATGAGATAAGGGGCCCGCAGCGCTTCAAGGAAATGCGAGGAAGCGCTGGAGGCACAGTCCTCGGGCGGCTGCTTCAAGACCACCGTGAATTCGTCGCCGCCCACGCGCGCCACCAGGTCGTCTGGGCCGGCGAGGGATCTCAGACGCTCGCCCACGGCCTTCAGTAATCGGTCGCCGACGGCATGCCCGAGCCAGTCGTTGATTTTCTTGAACCAATCCAGGTCGATGAACAGCAAGGCGATGGAGCCGGATGTTTTACGAGCGCCGGAAAGCGCCTCTTCGAGCAATTGCATGAAGAAGAGGCGATTGGGCAAGCCGGTGAGTGAATCATGCCGGAGATGCCAGGTCAGGCGGTCGGCGTCGGCGCGCTGGCGATCCGCCCGCACGCGGTCTTCGGCGATGAAGCGTCCGATACCGCGCGCCATCAGCTCGACGATCTCACGCTCTTCGCGGGTAAACTCGCGTGGCGCGGCAGCATCGCTCGAAAAGAACCCCAAGGTTCCGTACAATTCCGAATCCACCAGGATTGTCGCGCCGATGCAGGTTTCGCGGCTGGAAGCCCCGCGCACCGCTCGCACTACACCCTCCCCATCATCGAACTGGAGCACAAGACCGGATGGAAGGCGTAAGGCTCGGCATCCGATTTCGAGGAAATCGGCGAAGACTTGCTCCAAATGGTATCCGCAGCTCAGTTCGGGGGATGCAGGCTGCTCGATTTCCCGAGTCAAAATCGGGGGAGGGCTGGGCGCTGGCATCTATTACCGTTTTAGCGCGAACGGCGGCGCGGCACAATGGAGTACCGACCCAGGACTCGCGGTACTGACCTCGCTTATTTTTTCACGACGCCGTCCGCGGACACGGCTACTTCCGACTTCTTCTTGCCCTTCGTGACCGCCGCTTCATAGGAAACCACGCCGTCCTTGGTCACGGATTCCGTCTTGGTAATCTTGCCACCGGCGGCATATTTCTCGATTGCCGCGCGGGCTGCCGCCGGGATAGTGTCAATGGCTACTTCTTCTTCCACTTCGACAAGTTTTCCGCCGGTATCGAACAAGAAATCCTTCGAGTGGCCATTGACGCGCGTTTCGGCCTCGTAGAACGTTTGGCCATTCTCCACCTCTTTGGCCAGCCCGCGCAATTCCAGGCCCTTGGTCTGCTCTTGAATCGATTTTTGAACAGCGGGAGGCAGATCTTTCATTTTTACGGGCGTGTCGGCAGCCAGCGTCAGAGCCAGGCCGCTAATCAGACAAAGAATTCGTTTCATGGGATCTCCTGGGTTTTACTGCTCGTATACAAGTACCGCGAACGAACCCGGCTTCATCTTGCGACGCTGGCCCTGCGCGGCCGGTTCGAAGTCGGCGATCGGCAAGAAGAGGCGGTGCGTCTTGGGGTCAACGGCCATGGTGCGCGCGCCTGGGACGGTTTTCAAAGGCTCCGCCGGTTTGAAGAGATTCGCACTCACTTCGCCGATGATCGCAGTGGTGCCGTCGCCGCAAGAATCGAAAATCAGACCGGTGCCCGCATCGAACGCCGTGGCATCCACGCCCTTGCCGATGGGCAGGGTCTTGATCATGGCGCCGCTGGCCGAATCCACTATGGCCATCATCTGATTCCCGCAGCCGACGAACAGGCGGTGGGTCTTCGCGTCCATGGCCATGCCGCTGGGCTCATCGCAAG
Organism: Acidobacteriota bacterium; assembly: GCA_030776455.1. GTDB lineage: Bacteria > Acidobacteriota > Terriglobia > Bryobacterales > Bryobacteraceae > JALYHQ01. Next base: position 16,144 of record JALYHQ010000070.1, read on the forward strand.
GCGCTAGCTTCCAGCGCGCTTCCACCTTGAGCTTCCGGGGATCGAGGCGTACCACTTCATTGGTGTCCTCGATATTCACATACACGGAACCGGTTCCGTCCGTGGCCGCGAATTCGGGCTTGCCGCCGAGTTCGATCGTACCGGCCACCTCGCCGGTCTTCCCGTTCAGCACCGTCGCGCTCTTGCCACTCCCGTTAAACGCGAACACCTGCTGGGTTCCGGCGTGATACAGGATGGCATCCGGGTTCTTGCCCGTCTTCGACTCTTCGCCGATCTTGGCGAGGGTCTTCAAGTCGAACACGGTAACGGTGGATGACCCGCCATTGCTGATAAAGCCGCGCCCCAGATCGGGCGCCAAGGCAACTCCGTGCACGCCGTGCAGGCCCTCGATTTTGCCGGCTACAGCAAGCGAGTCGGCATCCAGAACATCGACTTCAGCCGCATGGGAAATGTAGACACGGCGCGCTTCGGCATCCACGGCAACGTAGTCCCAGCCGCCTTCGCCGCCGAGCGGGACCTTTTTCAGTAAATGGTAAGTGCCGCTGGAGGCGCCGAACGCCGCCGCAGCCATGAAAAGTCCAAGTACCAGACGCATACCTGGATCGTAACGCCCGGATCTGAAGTTCGGCTGAAAAGAGATTAGCTGCCGCTAAAAACCAACCCGATACCGAACGCGCGGTTGGAGGGCTCTATCATCGGGATGATTTTGGGTTGTAGCCAGCCGTGGTGGTGGAGTTGGTGATTCTCGTGGGTTTGGTATACGTACCGGCCAATGAACCAGCCCATTGCGGCCCCGGCGACGATGTCCGATGCGTAGTGCTGCTGCGCTCCGAAACGGGCGGTGCTTACCACCGCCGCCAGACCGTAGGCGATGATCGGGACAATGATGGTGTGCTGGTATTCGTGCGCGACTACCGACGCCAGGGACCAGGAGGCTATGGCATGGCCGGATGGGAAAGAAGCGCCTCCGTCGAAGAATTGTCCGGGCTCCTTGCTCGAGTTGGGGCGGTTTCGGCGGACCACGGTTTTGAGGACTTCGGACACAATCACAGTGTCGATCATGGCTTCCGCGCCCAGAATTCCGGTCTCGCGCGCCTTGGCGTTATCTAGTCCGACGCCGAATGCATAGAATCCGGCGGCCACGGGTATCAGAGTGTACACCGCGCCGACACGGGAAATGTTGTTGGCCCACTTGACCTGGGTGCGGCCGTTCTCAAAGGTATTGATGGTGCGGTGGTCGGTCGCGATTAAAACGGCCGTGACCGCTCCAAAGCCCAGCCACCACTTCGCATCGCCGCGGTGCATGTGAAACGGACTGGTCCAAATTTCTTTCTGGTCCAGAAGGATGTTGGTGCCGAGCTTGCGGAGGAGCGGAACGGCCCGCTCAGTGTCGCCGGGATAATAGACGCGATCCCGGGAATCTTCCGGGGCGGTGGTCTGTGGCTGATCACTTGGCGCCGACCCTGAGTTCGAGGTAATTAATATATCCGCGGCCAGCGCCGGCGGAAGCGAGGGCATCTGAGCCGCCAGCGGTACTCCGGCTAGTAACGCAGCAACGAATCCGTACAAACGCTGTTTCAACACGCAGGATCTCCCTGACAGGGAGACCCTGCGGCTTCGAAAAGGTTTCAGCGGGTGTCGCGCAACGTGCGAAGGTCCGAGAGATCCGTGGCGAGGATGTCGCGATCGCGCGATTCCAGGGTATTGTTCTTCACCACATTCTTCAGGTCGTCAATCGCGTCGTCGAGCTTGCCTTTTTCGAAATGGCCGTTTCTCAATTCGCGGTCAAACTCGGAGAGCTTGTGCTGGACATTGTGATAGCGCTCCCGCTCCTTTTCGTTGTTCCGGACGAATTCGGCGGCGCGATCCAAATCAGTCTGAACCCGCGCTACCAGGTCGCGGGCGCGGCCGTATTCCTGAGCCGAGAGCAGCGCGCCGGATCCGGCCAGCGCCCCTAATCCGAACAGAATTTGTTGGGCGGCAGTACGCCTTGAGATTGTCGTCATATGGTCCCCCGTCTATAGACTCGTGAGGGAGTCGGTTAGTGTCATGCGTTTATCGGGGAAACTCAAGGAAAAACGGGCCCCCGCCCCGGGGGTGGATTCTACCTGGATGGCGGTTCCGTGGAGCTGGGCGATGGTTTGCGCGATGGATAGTCCCAGGCCCGAGCCGCTCGATCCGCTCCGCGCCGGATCGGCCCGGTAAAAGCGCTCAAAAATATGGGGCAAGGCTTCGGCATCTATGCCTTCGCCGTTATCGCGGACGGAAATGCCGTTACCGGCGGCGGTTACGGTCACCTCGCCATCTTGCGGGGTATGTTTCAGCGCGTTGTCCACCAGAATCATTACCAGCCGGCGAATGGCCGGTTCATCGCCGCGCACTATAACCGGCTCGCGGGGAACGCCGGCCGTAAGATGGATTCCTTTCGAGGCGGCCACCGGCTGCATCCGATCCACGATGTCCCGGGCGATGCCGCTGAGGTCGACGCCGGTGAACGACAAGGCGAGGTCACTGGCGTCCGCCCGCGCCAGGGCCAGCAGATCGCCGGTGAGCTCGGTCATGCGCTCGGCTTCGGCTTGAATCTGTTCAAGCGCGAGCCGGTATTCCTCGGTCTCGCGCTTGCGGCGCAAGGTGAGCTCGGCGGTGGCGCGGATTAAAGCGACGGGCGTCCGCAGCTCATGCGATGCGTCGGCGGTAAACTGCCGCACGCGCTGCAGGGCGGTTTCCATGCGCGCCAGCACGCCGTTCCATGCTTCCGCGAGGCGCTGCAATTCATCGCCGGTATTAGGAACGGACAGCCGGGCCGAAAGATCTTGCCCTCCGAGGGATTGGGCCGTTCTGGTCATTTCATCCACCGGCGCCATCGCGCGGCGGCTGATCCAGTAACCGCCCAGGCCGGCGGCCAGCAGCACGGCCGGAACGGCCAGAAACAGGAGGTTCCGGAGACTGGCCAGAACGTCCTGGACCTCATCCAGAGGGGTGGCAAAGGTAGTTTGGTAAACGGCGCCACCGGACTCGATTGTAGTGGACAAGACCCGGAATGGGCGGCCCTTATCGACGGTGTCGCGGTATGTGGGCGCCGGATTCAAATCCGCCAGGAAGGCCGCCGCGCGTCCGGGCGAAGTGACGATTGGCCGGCCCGCGCCATCGCGAACCAGGAGCAGCGTCCCATCGGCCATCTCCTTTGCGAACTCGGACAGCTCGTCTTGGAGTTGAGCGGCGCTCATCCCGCTTTCGAGATCGAGCAGAGTGCGCATACCCTGAACCTTGGCCGCGAGCCTTTGATCCACGCCGGCGGTAAGCCGCTGCCGGATGGCGAACCACATGCCGCCGGCGAACAAGGACAGCGCCGCCAGCAGGACGGCCGCATACCAGAGAGTCAGTCTCAGGCGTATGGACATGCGTGCATCATTCCTCGGGCTTAAGCGCGTATCCCACGCCGCGCGCGGTTTGAATCAGCTTGCTCTCGCCAGGCTGTTCCAGCTTTGCGCGCAACAGGCGCAGAAAGACATCCAGGGTGTTGCTCTGGATGTCGGGTCCCACACCCCACACGGTTTCAATCAGGAGATCGCGCGGCACCACGCGCCCGGCATTGCGCATGAGCAGTTCGAGGATGCTGAACTCCGTGCGGGTGAGCGCGATGCGCCGGACGCCCCGCTTCACTTCACGGCTTCCGGGATCCAGCGTGAGATCGGCCACCTGGAAGCAGACCGGCTGCGGAGCGGGTCCGCGCCGGCCGAGTGCGCGGACGCGCGCCAGCAATACATCGAACGAAAAAGGCTTGGTGAGATAGTCGTCGGCGCCAAGGTCCAGGCCCTTTACCATGTCCCGGGGCGCATCTCTCGCCGTCAGCATCAGCAGCGGAACCTGATTCCGAGCGGCCCGGAGACGCCTGGCGATGGTGAAACCGTCCAGGCCGGGCAACATTACGTCCAGTACGATCAAGTCAAACGGATAGCTCTCGGCGAATGCCAGGCCCTCATTACCGTCCAGGGCGACAGTGACCGAGTGGCCCTCTTCAGCCAAGCCTTGCCGCAGAAGGTTGGCCATCCGCCGTTCGTCTTCCACTACCAGAATTCGCATCCTCTGCCGGTTTGATAGTAGCGGGAAAGGCTTAAGTTCTGCTGAAAAGCGGGCTTCAGGAATTCTTCAGACGGCAATCGGTACACTAGTCGAGTAACGTAAGGAGCGCAAAAGCGTCTCCCAACAGAACGCCTCACTCGCATACAATGTGGCTCACGGTTCCGATTGCAGTTGCCCTGCTCTGCCAGGCGCAGGCTCCTACCGGGAGCCCGCCCGCGGGCTCGCCTGCGCAACGATCGGCGCCGGGC
>JALYHQ010000071.1 GCA_030776455.1 Acidobacteriota bacterium
GCCTGGTCATACGTGGGGTGCTGTCCGGTTCTGTGGTCGCCAATCGTTCACAACATCAGCACGTTGTGCGCTCCGGCTGCGGCCACTTCCAACGCGCGGCGCGCGGCGGATTGGCCGCGCACCTCGCGAAAATCAGGCAGGCTGGAATCCTCGGCTGCATCCACAGGGGTGGACGGCGAGGCGGGCTGGAAGCCGTCCGGCTCATTCAAGAACTTCACAACCTCGGAAAGATGGCGCATGCCGAAGACGCGCACGCCGGATGCGACGGAAGCTTCAGCGGCGTTGTCGGCGGGCACCAGCAGGTTCGCGATGCCGGTGCGCCCCGCGCAGACGGCCATCGATAACGCGCCCCGCACTGGACGCAAGCCGCCATCCAGGGACAGCTCGCCGATGAACATGTTTTTGTCCGAGCGAGCCACCGCGCCCATAGCGCCCAGGATGCCGAGCGCCATCGGAAGGTCGAAGCCCGCGCCTTCCTTGCGCACGTTCGCCGGGGCCAGGTTGATGGTGACGGACTTGCTTGGATACCCGAATCCGGAATTGATCAGCGCGGACTTGATTCGCTGGCGGCTCTCGCGCACGGCCGTGTCGGGCATGCCTACCATGATGAAATCGCGCGGGCCGGGGTACATGTCCACTTCCACGTCGATCAGGTGCGCGTGAATTCCGAATACGGCGGCGCTGCGGACGCGGAATAGTGCCATGTCTTTAGATGTAGTGCGGGGAGGAGGGGAATACTCTCCGGTTACGGAGCCGCGCGCGTCAGCAAGCGTGTGCGCTCTTCGGGCGTTAAAGGACTCGCTTTCGTTACGCTTCCTGACGGTGGCAGGCCGAGGGCCTGCCCCACATCTCATGGGATCTGCCAGAATACTGATTGCGGAGGGGTTCAGGAATGCAATTGCGCGTGCTCGCGTTTGTGTTAGCGGGGGGGAAAGGCACCCGCCTGTATCCGCTGACCAAGGAACGCGCCAAACCGGCGGTGCCGTTCGGCGGACGCTACCGCATCGTCGACTTCGTGCTCAGCAACCTGTTCAACTCGGGCATTTATTCCACCTACGTGCTGGTTCAGTTCAAGAGCCAGAGCCTGCTGCAGCACCTGCGCGAGGGCTGGGAGGCGTCCAGCTTGCTGCGCAATCACTTCATCACTCCGGTGCCGGCGCAGATGCGCTCCCCGGGCGAGGACTGGTATCGCGGCACGGCTGACGCCATCTACCAGAACATCAACCTGATCGAACAGGCCGAGCCGCACCTGGTGGTCATCTTCGGCGCCGATCATATTTACCGCATGAACATTCGCGACATGGTGGAATTCCACGTGGACCGCGGCGCGCAGGTAACCGTCTCGGCGATTCCGGTGGAGAAGGAGCAAGCGTCCGAGTTCGGCGTCATCGAAACCAGCGCCGACGGATCCATCAGCGGTTTTCATGAGAAGAAGCCCGACGCGCCCACCATGCCCGGCGATCCGAACCGCGTTTACGCGTCCATGGGCAACTACATTTTTTCCACCAAGGTGCTGCTGGATGAACTGTACGCGGACGCGGCGCGCGAAGAAAGCTCGCACGACTTCGGCCGCGATATTTTGCCCGGCTTGATCGGCCGCGCGGACATGTACGCTTACGACTTCCAGACCAACCGGATCCCCGGAGATCCCGCGGGCGCTCCCTTTTACTGGCGCGACGTGGGAACCATAGACGCGTACTTCGACGCCAACATGGACCTGCGTGAAGTCTCGCCGGAGTTGAACCTGTACAACCGCCAGTGGCCGCTGCGTACGGCCGGATATTCTGACGCGCCCGCGAAGTTCATTTTCGATTACGAAGGCCGCCGCGGGCAGGCGCTCAATTCCATCGTCTCCGGAGGAACCATTTTGTCTGGCGGCCTGGTTCGCGGATCGGTGCTGGGACGCGGCGTCAAGGTGCACTCAAATGCTTACGTAGAGGACTGCGTGATCTTCGACAATTGCGACATCGGGCGGCGTGCGCGCGTGCGGCGTGCCATCCTGGATAAGAACGCGCACGTTCCCGAAGACGCCACCATTGGGTACGACCTGGAGCGCGACCGAGAGCTGTACCACGTGACGGACAGCGGCATCGTGGTGGTGGAGGGGCACCGCTCGCCCGTGGATATTTCGAGCGTCATCATTTAGAAACCCTCCCATTCTGCGCCGCGACCGTAAGGCAGCGATCGGCCCGCCGGGCGTGGGGCCAGGCGCACAGAGGCAAGAATGAAAGTTCGACCGGCGGCGCTAAGAGATTCTCGCCAAGACGCCAAGCGCGCAAAGGAACCTTTTGGCGTCCTTGCGTCTTCTTTTGCGCCTTAGCGAGAACAACATCGGGAAACGATCGCAATCGGCCTCTCGCAGGCGAAACCGCCTGCCCCACCAGCTGGACCTTCATTCCTCAAGAGCCGCTTGCCAGCCGCTTGGCTGTCGAATTGCATTGAAAGCCAGCGACGCCTATGCAGAATGCAGGTTGGTATGTCTGGGAGCCGCCTGGAAAAAGCTTTACGGTCCTGCTCGCCCTGGACTTGCTGGACCGGCTGAAAGCCTTTCTAGAGAAGGATTTCGCGGAGGGCCGGGAGGCGGGCGGGGTTCTCCTTGGCCGCAGCGATGTGGCGGCCGGAAGAGCGCCCATACTGACAGTCGACGACTTTCTGCCGCTGGAATCCGACCGCCGGCACGGCGATTTCTACAGTGTTACCGGTAAAGACCGGCAGTTGCTGCGCGCCCAAGTGTCCCAGCCCACGGGTCCGCGGGAAAGCTCGCCGATCGGATTTTTCCGTTCCCACCTGCGCCCCGGTTTGTCGCTGGACTCCTCGGATTTCTCCATCATGCGCGAGTTTTTTCCCGCAGCCGATCGCGTGGCCTTGCTGGTGAGCTGGAATCCCGCGCCGCGCGGCGGGTTTTTCTTGTGGGAGAACGGGGCCATCCGCGGGCACGCCGCCGGCCTGCAGTTTCCGCTGGACCGCGCCGCACTCGAAAGCGGCGGCTTCACTCTGATTCGCGATCCCGCGCCGGTAGTGCTCGCGCGCAAGGTAGCGCCCACTCCGCTACCCGCAAGCCGCGCTCAACGTCTGATCTGGGGCACGCTCGGCGCGCTAATGTTCGTCACCGCGGGACTCTGGTATTGGAGCATCGCGCGACCTGACCAGCGTCCCGCCGCCGCGCCGTCGCAAGTGGAGTTGAACGTTCAAAAAGCGGGCAAAGCGCTGCGCCTCACTTGGACGCCGACTCTGGCCGCCATACGCCGCGCTACCAGCGGTATTGTGTGGATCAAGGACGGCGGAGTGCCGCGCCGGATGGATCTGGATGCGGCGGAATTGGCGCGAGGCAGCGCCTTGTACGTGCCGCTCTCAAACGATGTGGATTTTCGCTTGGAGTTGATTGGGGCCGGCGAGAATATGACCGCCGCCGTACGCAGTGTGTCGCCCCAATCCGATGCCGCTCCGGCGGTGGCCGCTCCGCCGCCACCTGTGGCTGCTAAACCCGCGGAGAAGGAGAAGCCATCGCCCATCGCCAAACGCGACGAGCGCTCCGTGCAAACCCCGCCCCGAACTGGGCTGGCGGATCGCGCCGCGGCAGCGCCCGCGTCACCACCTCCATCCATCCCGCCGCCGCCTCCCGTAGAGACTTCCGCGCCGGCTCCCAAAGCGCCGGTGCCGGCCGCCGCCGTAAATGTACGTCCTCCGGAGCAGCCGTCCGCTTCGCCCTGGCGTCACTTCACGCGCCGGCCGTCCACCGTGACGGTGAGTTATCAGCCGGCGCCCGAACCGCTGGTGCGGCGTACGCTCAACAGAGTCCCGGGCGTGCACCTGATCGAGAAGGTTCCCGGTGTGCACATGATTGAGCGGCTGGCGCGAATCGATAATGAAAATTTCGTGCCGCCCGCTCCCATTGCGAGTCCGGTTCCGCAAGTGCCGGCGGGCGTGGCGCGAGATTTGCCGGGCGAGCATCGCATCGACTTTAGAGCGGACATCAATAAGCACGGCGGTCTCGCCGATCTTGAATTGCTCTCGCCGGGAACAGACCCGCGCCTCGCGGACCTGGCGGCCCACTCGCTGGAACGCTGGCGTTTCGAGCCTGCGCGGGTAAAAGGCCGCGAGGTATCCAGCGCGCTGATCGTGAGCTTCCGAATTCGCAACCCCGAGTTCTGACCGCTGGCCTATACTAGCGGGGTGATCCGAACCTTTCTTCCCCTCCTCGCACTCCTGGCGCCGATGGCCGCACAGGATGTGGTGCTCAAAAACTTCACGCTGATCGATGGCACGGGACGCGCTCCGTCGGCCGGCGCCGCGCTGGTGTTGCACGACGGAAGGGTCGCCTGGGCCGGTTCCGCCGCCAAAGTGAAAGCGCTCAAGGGAGCACAAGTAGTCGATCTCACCGGACGCTACGTGATGCCCGGCCTTGTAAATTTGCACGGTCACGTTGGCAACGTTGTGGGACTGACGCAGGATCCCAAGTTCTACACACGCGAGAACGTGGAGAAGAATCTTCGGACCTTCGCCGCTTATGGAGTCACTAGTCTGCTCGGGCTGGGAACGGATCAAGATCTCATCTTCAAGATCCGCGATGAGCAGCGCTCGGGACGCCCGCAATACACCCGCGTGTTCACCGCCGGGCGCGGATTTACTACCCGCGGCGGCCTGGGCGGCGTGGAGGGCGTCACGTTCTTTCCCGCCACCGCGGCTGAAATACCCGGGGAAGTGGCCGAATTGGCCGCGCAGAAGGTGGACATCGTGAAGCTCTGGGTGGATGACCGGCTGGGCCATGCAAGGAAAATACCGCCCGAGATTTCGGCGGCGATACTGGAAAGCGCGAGGCGGAATCATTTGCGCACGGCGGCGCATATCTTCTATCTGGAGGATGCGCGGCGATTGGTGGAGGGCGGCGTCAGCATGCTGGCGCACAGCGTTCGCGATCGGCCTGTGACGCCGGCGTTCGCCGCGGAGATGAAGGAGCGCGGCGTGGTGCAGGTCCCTACGCTGACGCGCGAGCTGTCCACGTTCGTCTACGCGCATCCACCGGCGTTTCTCGACGACCCATTTTTCACGCGCGCGGTTCCGCCCGAAATCATCGCCACCCTGCGTTCCAAGGCGTATCAAGACCGCATCGCCGCCGATCCCGATCTGGCGAAGTATCCGGGCTTCCTCGACATGGCGAAGAAGAACCTGAAGACGCTGTTCGACGCGGGTGTGAAGATTGGCTTCGGAACCGACACCGGACCGCCCGGCCGTTTCTTCGGCTACTTCGAGCATCTGGAACTCGAGTTGATGGTGGAGGCCGGACTCACACCCATGCAGGCGATTCACGCGGCCACGGGAACCTCGGGCGCATTTCTGGATGCGGGCATCGGCACGCTGGAGCCGGGAAAGTGGGCCGACCTGTTAGTGCTGGCGCGCGATCCGCTGGCCGATATCAAAAACACGCGCTCATTGGAAGCCGTGTATATCGCGGGGCGGCGGCTCTAGGAGCTAGCCGGTGGCAGGCCGGGAGGCCTGCCCTACGTTCGAAACTTTTGAGATTATGATTCCCGCCGCCACTACCACCACGCAACCGATGACGTTGTACCAGAGGAACGAAATATTCGTGAGCCGGTTGGCGGCAAAGATGGCGGCCTCGCCCGCGATGACGCCGTAGAATGCGCCGTTCGCTCCAACACTCTTGAAGAAAAACGCCAGCACAAACACGCCCAGCAATCCGCCATAGAAGAGCGAGCCCACCATGTTCACGGCTTCAATCAGCGCTCCAAAGTTTTTCCCGAATTGCGCGAACCCCACCGCATAAGCGCCCCAGAACAGCGTAGCCAGCCGCGATGCCAGCAGGTAATGCCGGTCGCTGCGCTTCTTGTTGACGTGCCGCATGTATATGTCAATGATTGTGACCGTGGCCAGCGAATTGATTTCACCGGAAGTGGATGACATGGCGGCCGAGAAGATAACCGCGATCAGAAGTCCCACTACGCCGACGGGCAGGTACTTTGTGACGAACGACAGAAAGATATAGTTGGTGTCGTTAAAGCCTGGCGCCACCAGTTTCTCGCCGTCCACGTGGGCGGCATCCATGTCCTTCTGAGCTTGATGATAGTGATCGATTCCGGCCTGGCGTTTCGCGCCGTCGCTCTCGTGGGTACCGGCTAAATACTCCTGCGCGGCCAACCGGCGGCGCGAGAATGCATCGTCAAAACGCTGCTGAATGCCCGTGAACGCCGGGTTCTTCTCCACACGCTTCAACTCCACCGGATGAAACAGTTCCGGGGGCTTCTCGAAGATGAAGAACACAAACACCATCGCTCCGATAAAAAGAATGAAGAACTGCATCGGAATCTTCGCCATGGCGTTGAAGATGAGACTGAGCCGGCTCTGGGCGATGGATTTGCCTGTCAGATAGCGCTGCACCTGGCTCTGATCACATCCGAAATACGCCAGCGCCAGAAACATCCCGCCGATGAGTCCGCTCCATAAGTTGTAGCGGTCATTCCAATCGAAGTGCAGGTTCACGGCGTTCAATTTTCCCGCCGCTCCCGCCAGGCGCACCGCGTCACCGAATGAGACGCTGGCCGGCATGAAGTGGATCGCCATTGTCAGCGCCAAAATCAGGCCGCAGAGGATCAGCATCATCTGCTGCACGTCGGCCCAGGTGACAGCTTTGATTCCACCCAGCGTAGTGTAGAGCACCACCAGCGCGCCCATCACGACGGTAGTGAGCCGGTCCGGCCATCCCAGGATTACCGAAAGCACCACTGCCGGAGCGTACAAGGAAAGCCCGGCGGCCAGCCCGCGCTGCAGCAGAAAAATCGCACTGACCAGCGCCCGGGTCTTGGCGTCGAAACGTTTTTCCAGATACTCGTAAGCCGTGTACACGTTGGCTCGATGGAAGATGGGTACCGCGGTCGCCGAGAGAATAATCATCGCCAGCGGCAGGCCGAAATAGAACTGCACGAAGCGCATGCCGTCGATGTAGCTCTGCCCCGTGGTGGAGATGAACGTGATGGCGCTGGCTTGCGTGGCCATGATGGAGAGACCCATCGCGTACCACGGCATACTCTTGCCGGCCAGCATGTAGCGGCTCATCGTGTTGCTTCCGCGTCCGCGATAAAGGCCATAGCTGACGATGAACGCCAGCCATCCGAACATCACGATCCAGTCGAGGCCTCTCATGGAGCGAAAGTTCGGGAGAAGACGTAGAAAGCAAAAATCAGGACAGCGAGGTAAACAATGACGAACACATAGACATGCGGCCAAGTGCCCAGAAAGGGCGGAGGATCGTCGATGACCACCTTTTCGGGCGGCTCCGGCAGATTAGGATCGGGAAGCAAACTAAAAGGATACCCAATCCTCGCGCCACTTCCGCGCATCCAATAAACAGGAGAATAGGACATGCCCGCTCAACACCGCGTCCTCATCCTCGGCGGCGGGTTTGGCGGTTTGTACGCCGCCCGTCACTTACGCCGCGCCCCCGTCCAAGTCACCCTGCTCGACCGCCGCAATTTCCACTTATTCCAGCCATTGCTCTATCAGGTAGCCACCGGCGCACTTTCTCCCGGCGAGATCGCCGCGCCGCTGCGTTCCGTCCTCAGCCGCCAGAAGAATGCGCAGGTACTGCTGGGAGAAGCGCTGGACCTGGAACCCGCGCGCCGCGTGCTGATCGCCGACATCGGCGAGATTCCCTATGACACGCTGATCGTCGCCACCGGATCGCGCAATTTTTATTTCGGAAACAATCAGTGGGAGCAAAACGCGCCGGGACTGAAGACCATCGAAGAGGCCACGCAGATCCGCCACAAGATCCTGTACGCTTTCGAAGCGGCGGAGCGCGAGAGCGATCCCCAAAAGCGCCGCGAGTGGCTCACCTTCGTGATTGTCGGCGCGGGCCCCACCGGAGTCGAGCTGTCAGGCGCAATCGGCGAGATCGCGAATGACACGCTGCGCCATGATTTTCGATCGATCCAGCCGAGTGAAGCCCGCATCCTGCTGCTGGACGGCTCGCCGCGCGTACTGCCCTCCTATCCGGAGTACCTGTCCCTGAAAGCCGAGCGATCGCTCATTCGGATCGGAGTGCAGCCCCGCGCCGGCGTATTCGTAACCGGCATCGACGAAACCGGCGTGACGCTGAAAACCACGGACGGCAAGACCGAACACATCGCCAGCAGGACGGTGATCTGGGCGGCTGGAGTGCATGCGTCGCCCTTCGGCCAGGCCATGTCGGATCGGCTGGGCGTGACCCTCGACAAGGGCGGGCGCGTGCCGGTAGGCCCGGACTGCGCCGTGGCGGGACATCCGGAGATTTTCGTCATCGGCGACCTTGCGCATTTCGATCAAGCAGGCCAGGCGCTTCCCGGCGTTTCTCCGGTGGCCATGCAGCAGGGCCGCTACGTCGCGCGCGCGATCATGAATCGTCTGCGCGGGGAGCCGCTCAAGCCGTTTCATTATTTCAACAAGGGCAGCCTGGCCGTAATCGGACGAGCCGCGGCGGTGGCGGACTTCGGCAAGTTCGGCTTCTCCGGCTTGATTGCCTGGCTGCTATGGCTGTTCGTCCACATCATGTATCTGGTGGAATTCTCCAACCGCTTGCTGGTCTTCGTCCACTGGGGCTTCTTGTACATCACCTTCAACCGCGGCGCACGCCTAATCACCGGGGACAAGTAACCCACTGATAGAATCGAGACAGTGCAACGCTTCCACGTCCACAACTTCGGATGCCGTGCCTCGCAAGCCGACGGTGCGGCGCTTGAAACCGCCCTCGCGGCCAAAGGAATGGAAGCCACCGATTCCGCTCTCGCCGACATTGTTGTGCTCAATACGTGCACCGTCACTGCCACCGCCGATGACGACGTGCGCCAGAAGATTCGCCGCGTTCACCGCGAGAATCCGAATGCGCGCATCCTGGTCACCGGCTGCTATGCGCAGCGCGCTCCCGAAGACCTGGTGGGACTGCCCGGCGTCCGTTGGGTGATTGGCAATTCGCACAAGACGCAGATTCCCAGCCTGCTGGACGAGCCTGTTCCGTATCACGGCTTCGTCCAGGTGGGCGATATTTTCGCGCAGCACGATTTTCTTTCCGCGCCCGTGGAAGACGCGGCCGGACACCGTACGCGTCCGAATCTCAAGATTCAGGATGGCTGCAACAATCGCTGCTCGTTTTGTATTATCCCGTTCGTGCGGGGACGCAGCCGCAGTGCGCCCGCCAATCAGGTTATCGCCCAGATCCGCCAGCTAGCCGCGCGCTACCGCGAAGTGGTTCTCAGCGGCATCAACCTGGGACGGTGGGGCCGCGAGCCCGGTAGCACAGTGCGCCTCGCCGATCTCATCCGCCGCGTGTTGCACGAGACCGAAATCGAGCGGTTGCGCCTCAGCTCGGTGGAGCCCATGGATTGGAGCGACGATCTTCTTGAGCTGGTGGCCACCTCACCGCGGATCGCGAAGCATGTCCACGCTCCGCTGCAATCCGGTTCCGATACAGTCCTGCGCCGCATGCACCGCAAGTACCGCCCGCGCCATTACCAAGACCGGATCAGACGCGCCCGCGCCGCGATGCCCGACGCCGCCATCGGCGCCGACGTGATGGTGGGCTTTCCCGGCGAGTCCGAGGCGGAGTTCGAGGAAAGCCGGGCTTTCATCGATTCGCTGCCGTTTACGTATCTGCACGTCTTCACCTACTCCGAACGCCCCGGTACGCCCGCCGCGGAAAGCGCCGACCAAGTCCCGATGCCGGTTCGCAAGACACGCAACCGCATCCTGCGCGACTTGGCCGCGGAGAAGAATCTCGACTTCCGCCGCACGATGCTCGGCAGGACCCTAAGCGCAGTTACCCTGGACCACGGCGCGCTAACCGCCAACTACTTGCAGGTGGAGTTATCGACGCCGCGCCCCGCAAATCAACTGATCGACGTAGAAATCAGCGCCGTCACCCCGCTCGGCTTACGCGAACACTGATCCCGTAGGACAGGCCTCCCGGCCTGTCAGCGCAAGGTACCATTGAAGCTTCCCCATGGACCCCACTCCCGCCATCGCGGTCCGCGACCTCCGCAAAGTCTACGGCCCCAAAGCCGCTGTCGATGGCCTCACTCTCACCGTCCCCCGCGGCTGCTTCTTCGGTTTTCTCGGACCCAACGGCGCAGGCAAAACCACCACCATCCGCATGCTGATGGGACTCGCCACTCCCACCTCGGGATCCATGGAGCTGCTCGGCCTCCCTATGCCGGCCCATGCCCTCGAAATCAAGCGCAAGATCGGTCTGGTGCCGGACGAAAGCCTGCTCTTCGATCACCTCACGGGTCCTGAATTTATCGAGTTCGTGGGACGCATGTATGCACTGCCGCGGGCCACCGCGCGGGAGCGCGCGCGCGAATTGCTGGCGCTTTTTGAGCTGGATCACAACGCCAACAAATTGATCGCCGAGTATTCCAAGGGAATGCGCAAGCGGCTGGCCATGGCGGCCGCCCTGATTCATCGTCCCGAGTTATTCCTGATGGACGAGCCCTTCGAAGGCGTGGACGCCGTGGGCGCGCGGTTGATGAAGGATCTGCTGCTGGAACAGGTGCGCCACGGCGCCACCATCTTTCTCACCTCGCATGTCCTTGAAGTAGTGGAACGCTTGTGCGATCGCGTGGCCATCATCTCGGATGGGCGCCTGGTGGTGGAAGAGGCCATGTCCGATCTCCGCGCGGGCTCGGAAACGCTCGAGGACATGTTCGTGCGCGTGGTGGGCGCCGACCGCGCCACCACCGAAACGCTCGACTGGTTATAGCCATGGGAAGCCAGGCCCGAGCCATCGTATGGGCGCAGTGGCGCACGCTCTGGAATTACTTCCCGCGCTCCAACCGCGGCGCGTTCCTGTTCAGCGGATTGCTTTGGCTGCTGTGGTACGGCGCGTTTGCCTGGCTCGCCGCCACCGCCGCGTGGCTGTTCTCGCAACCGGAAGAAATCGGCCTGATCCGGCGCATTCTGCCCGGGGGGCTCCTGCTCTGCTTCCTCTACTGGCAGGCGATTCCACTGCTGCTGGTGTCAACCGGCTTGTCGCTCGATTTCAAAAAGCTCACGGTTTATCCGATTCCCGCCGGGCAGTTGTTCGGCCTCGAAGTCCTGCTGCGCGTCACCACCGGCATGGAGATGATCCTGCTCCTGCTGGGCGCATCCGTGGGCGTGCTGTTCAATCCGCGAATGCCCTCCTGGGCCGCGGACGCGCTGGTATTGTTCGGGCTTCTCAATCTGCTGCTTTCGGCCGGTATTCGCGATCTGCTCGGCCGCCTGCTGGCACGCAAGCGCGTACGCGAGCTGACCGCCTTTCTGTTCGTGCTGGTGGCCGCAATTCCCCAATTACTTCTGCGGAGCGGCACCGGCCGCCTGACACGCATTTTTTCGCACGAGTCCTGGTCTGTATGGCCGTGGAGCGCGGCGGCGAAACTTGCGGGCGGCGAGTTCAGCGCGTCGGCAGCGGGAGTGCTCTTGGGCTGGACCGCCGCCGCCTGGATCTTCGGCCGCTGGCAGTTCGCGCGCGGGCTCCGCTTTGACGGCGCCGAGGGCCCCACTAAACGCAAGGAGAAGCGTGGTGCGGGCCGCCTCGATTTTCTGTACCGGCTTCCAGGCCGTTTGCTGCGCGACCCGCTCTCCGCCGTGGTGGAAAAGGAGCTGCGGTTCCTCAGCCGCGCCCCGCGCTTCCGGCTGGTGTTCCTGATGGGTTTCTCATTCGGATTGCTGATCTGGATTCCTACCGCGTTCAACGGCTCGCAGTCCGGCGATTCCTTCCTGGCGACGCACTATCTGGCGCTGGTCAGCCTTTATGCGTTGCTGCTGCTGAGCGACGCGCTGTTCTGGAACGCGTTCGGCTTTGACCGCGCGGCTGCACAATCATGGTTTCTGTTCCCGGTGAAAATTTCCACCGTGCTGCGCGGCAAGAACACCGCGGCGTTCTTGTTGGTGCTGGTGGAAATCTTCGCCATCGCCATCGTGTGCGTGCTTTTGCGCTTTCCGGTGGCGCTGCCGGGCGTCCTCGAAGCGCTCGGCGTGGTGGTGGTGGCCACGCTGTTTCTGCTGGCGATTGGAAACCTAAGCTCCACTTACAACCCGCGCGGAGTCGATCCGTCCAGCTCATTCCGCAACGCATCGGGCAGCAGCGGATCCCGCGCGGTGTTGATGTTCGTATTTCCCCTCGCTATGTTTCCGGTAGCGCTGGCGTATGGCGCGCGCTACGCCTTTAACAGCGATCCGGCGTTCTACGGCGTGCTGCTGTTCATGTCTCTGGTAGGCGCGGCCGCTTACAAGATTTCCATGGATTCGGCGGTGGCCGCCGCGGAGGCGCGCAAAGAACGTATCGTCGCGGCGCTCAGCCAGAGTGAAGGACCGCTAGGCGCCTGAGGCGCAGCGTTCCATTTCGGCCATCGGAACCGTAACCAGCGTCTTCTCGATGTCCTCCCCGGATTCAATCATGTGCTTCAGGTGCTGCGCCGCCAGCTTCATGCACCAGGCGTCGGTAAGCGGATGCCCGGTCTTTTGGCTGAGCGCGAGCAGAGCCGGATGCGGTAGCGACACCACGCGCTCCTGTGCAGGCTCATCCACGGTGGATACCTCGAACTTCACATCGATGGCGTCGGCATGCCGGATGGAGATGGCGGTCTGAAGCCAGCGAAAGCGAACGTGCCAGGTGCGGCCAAAGGGATCGGGTCCAGCTTCAAACTCGCGGGGGGATTGGATCATCTGGCATTAGTTTAGCAAGGCGCTTTCGGAGCCGCCCGCGTCAGCAAGCGTGAGCAACGGGCGGGCGTGAAATAAATGGCTGTCGTGACGCTTCCTGACGGGCGCGGCTCTGAACGGGGCCACCGGGCGGGTGTGAGATAACCGGCGTGATCAGAACGGGTGGGTCTTGCGGTCCACCAGTGACAGGAACTCGGCGCGGGTTTCTTTTCGGTTGCGGAACGCGCCCAGCATGGCGCTGGTTACGGTGCCGGAATGCTGCTTCTCCACGCCGCGCATCATCATGCAGAAGTGGCGGGCTTCGCAGATGACGCCGACGCCGTGCGGCTCCAGCACCTCCATCAGCGTATGGGCCACCTGATGCGTCAGCCGCTCCTGCAACTGCAGCCGGCGCGCGAACGCGTCCACGATGCGGGGTATCTTGCTCAGGCCGATCACTTTCTTATTGGGGAGGTACGCCACGTGCATGCTGCCGAAGAACGGCAGCAGATGGTGCTCGCACATGCTGTAGAATTCGATGTCCTTCACGATAACCATCTCGTCGCATTCGCGCGAAAACAGCGCTCCATTGACCAGACCAGCGACGTCCACCTGGTAGCCGCTAGTAAGGAAGCGAAGCGCTTTCTCGGCGCGGTCCGGCGTGCGCACCAACCCTTCGCGCGTGGGATCTTCGCCGATCTGCTCCAGAACGTGCCGCAGGTGCGACGCCATGGACTGCTGGTCCGCCTTCGGTTGCATTACGGTAACTGCCTTGGTTGTTTTCATGTTGTCAGCTCAAACAGGTTGCGGCGCGTTTCTTGAACGCGCACTTTGTCCAGGCGCGGCCAGCCTCCGGGGAAAGCTTGCAGCCATTGGCGCGAAAGGCGATCGCGGATAGCGTGCACGATATTCTCGGTGGTCGGAATCTCGGATGCGAAGTCCACGACCTCCGAATTCAGGTCTTTATGATCAAAGTCGCGCAGCACGCCCTCGGTTACCACGCGATCCAGTGTCGAGACCGGCGCAACGCGCCCGGATTCATCCAGCGGCCCGGATACGCTCACTTCCAGGATGTAATTGTGCCCGTGCCCATACGGGTTGTTGCACTTGCCGAACAGCTCGCGATTTTGATCGTCGGTCAGCTTTCCGGTGTGCAGCCGGTGCGATGCGCTGAAGCGATAGCGGCGGGTGAGACGGATCATCGGGCCTCCGAATAATCCACGAACAAATCCTCGGTTTCATAGAGACGGACGTTGTGCAGGCGCGCGCGCCCTTCGCGGAAGTACGGCGCGAGGCGAGTCCAGATCTCGGCGGCGATGTTCTCGGTGGTCGGCACTACGCGGTCAAACGGAGGCACTTCGTGATTGAGAAATCGGTGGTCCATCGGCTCGATCACGGCCTTCTGGATGGTATCTTTCAGGCTCTTCAAGTCAAAAACCATCCCGGTGACGGGGTCCGGATCACCGTCCAGGGTCACTTCCAGCACATAGTTGTGGCCGTGACCGTGCGGATTGGCGGCCTCGCCGTACAGTTCGCGATTTTCTTCCAGGCTGAGCGACGGCTGCGCGCAAACGTGCGACGCCGAGAATTCCGCCTTTCGGGTGATGAGCATATCCGTGATTTAGATGCTCCCGGAAGCCTTCGGGATACCCTAAAATTATAGATGGATGAATAAGGGAAGCCTGGATCGAATCCTGAAGGGCGCGGTGGCTGCGCTGGTGGTGGCGCTCGCATTTGTCATTTACAAGGGCCTGGAAGAGCCCGTTGTGGGACCGGGAGACGGCGCGCCGGACTTCAGCTTCACTTCCGATCAGGGCTCACGCATCACGCCCACCAGCTTCCACGGCAAAGTTCTGGTCCTGAACTTCTGGGCTACCTGGTGCCCGCCCTGCGTGCAGGAGATGCCCTCGTTAAATGAATTGCAAAGGGTATTCGGCAGGGATGGACTGGTGGTGGTGGGGGTCAGCATCGATTCAAATGAGAAGGTATACCGCAGCTTCCTGCAGAAGTTCAATATCACGTTTCAGACCTGGCGCGATCCCAAGCAGGACATCAGCTTCGATTACGGAACTTATAAAGTGCCGGAGACCTACATCATAGACGCCAAGGGCAAAGTGCTGGACAAGATCGTTAGCTCGCCGCCCAAGGGCTGGAC
>JALYHQ010000072.1 GCA_030776455.1 Acidobacteriota bacterium
CATCCACCTTGCGTCCGCGCACCGCGCCCAGCGGACGAACCTCTTTTTCTTGCAGGAAACGCAGCAGCTTCAATTGCAGATTCTGTTCCAGGTCGCCGATCTCGTCCAAAAACACGGTGCCGTTGGATGCCGCTTCAAAAACGCCGATCCGGTCGCGATCCGCTCCCGTATACGCCCCCTTCAGCGCCCCGAACAGCTCGCTCTCCACCAGCGCCGGCGCGATGGACGCACAATCCACCGGCACGAACGGCTGGTTCGCACGCGAGCTATTGTTGTGGACCATCCGAGCCACCATCTCCTTGCCGGTGCCCGTTTCGCCTTCGATAAGCACGGTCGCATTCGTCGGGGCCACCAGCGAAATGGTCTTGTAGATGTCGATCATCGCCGGCGAGCTGCCGATCATTTCGCTCTCCGGCAAATCTTCAATCGCGGATTCGGGTTCCTCGGCCTCCTCGTGCCTGGCGATAGATGCCTCCGCCCGCTTTACCGTATCCAGCATCCGATCCAGCTCGAATGGCTTGGCGATGTAATCGAATGCGCCCCCCTGCGTGGCCTTCATCACGGTTTCCATCGATCCCCGGCCAGTCATCAGAATCACGGCGCAGTTGGGATCGCGCCTGCGCGCGGTTTCCAGCACGTCCAGCCCGGTCCGCTCGTCCAGATAGATATCGGAGATCACGATCGGATAAGCGTTGGCCTTCAGCCGGTCCAGCGCCTCGCGTGTTGACGCCACCGCTTCCACGTCGTAGCCTTCCATCTCCAGGAAGGTCACAATCGTCGAGCGCACCGAGTTGTCGTCTTCCACAATCAGCAGTTTCTGCAATGTCTTAATCCCTCGACACCGACAACGTCGGCGCCTTGCGTGCCCCTTCGGAGGCCGGTAGCACCACCGTAAAGCACGACCCTCTGCCCGGCTCGCTGGTTACTTCGATACGGCCGCCGTGGTGCACCACAATCTGTTCCACCAGTGATAGCCCGATTCCCGTGCCGGCCTCACCCGAAGCCTCCGCTCGTTGCGTGCGATAGAACTTCTGAAAAATCTTCTTCAGCTCCTTGGAATCCATGCCGATCCCCTGGTCCCGTACCGACACGCGCACCTGCCCGCCTTCCTTCCGCCCCGACACGCGAACCTCCGTATCCGGCGGCGAGTATTTCACCGCGTTCGTCAGCAGGTTATAGAGCGCGTATTCCATTAGTTCGCGATCCCCCGTCAGCACGCCTTCAATCTCTCCCTCCCGTTCCAGACGAATGTTTTTCCGCTCCGCGATGGGAGCGACGCGGTCGAGGCAGGAGTCCAGAATTTGGCGCGCCTCGAAAGGCTCGCGTTTCAGCTCCATCTGTCCGTCGGAAAGGCGCTCGACATCCAAAAAGGTTTGGATCATGCGGCTCAAGCGCTTAGACTCCGAGTTTATCATTTCCGCGATTTGTTTGCGTTTCACCTCATTCAGGTTGTAGCGGCCCATCAATTCGCTGGATCCCTGTATCGCCGTCAGCGGAGTCCGCATTTCGTGAGCGACAAAGTGAATGGCTTCCTGATAACGCGTGCGCTCGTTCTCGGACCGCTTCAACTGGCGGCGCACCACGAAATACTGGTAGCTGGCCGCTCCCGCTATCGTGAGCCAGGTGGACGAGAGTGTGGCGAACCAGGGAAACAAGACGCCCTGCCGGAACAGCGCGAACAGCAGGCCATGCGCTGCTGCTAGCAACGCGCCGCCGGACAGCCACGCCGGAAGCCCCGGCAGGAACGCGAAAATCAAACCCGCCAGAATCGCAACGGCGGCGCAAACGCCCAGAACCGCGAGGTTCGACGCCGGAGTAAGAAAGCGCCCGCGCCGCAGCGTCTCGAACGCCTCGGCATTCGCCTCTACGCCTGATATTTTGCTGAACGGCGTTTGAACGCGATCGTCGGCCGCGCTCAGTGACGTAACCCCGAAGAACACTGCCCGGCCCGTGAACTCCCCCGCCGCGCTTGTTCCATTCACCAGCCCCTGTAGCGATATTTTCGGAATATTCCGCGTGTATAACACCCGCAGCGGCCGGTTATTTTCATGGCGCGCCGGGATCAGCATGCCGCCGACCTGAAGATCGTCCGGCGATTCCAGAATTGTGGCGTCCTGAAACAGACAAAACGCTTCCAGCGACAAAGCCCAGTGCCGCTCCGAGTCCGTTCGCTTCTCCAGCGGAATCTCGCGCGTCACGCCGTCGCGCGATTCTTCATCCGGCTTCACATGTCCCAGCGCGGCCGCATGCGCGCGGAACAGCGGCAGCGGATCTTCCCACTTGCCCCCCACCAGGTCGGCCGCCAGAACCAGGTTGGGCGTCGCGGCCATCGCCCGCGCCAGCCTTGCATCCTCCGTAGGATCGCCCGCGTCCTCCAGAATGAAGTCAATTGCCACCAGCTTCGGACGCGCCGGAGCCAGCCGTTCCAGCCCGCTCGCCAGCATACCGCGGTAATGCCGGACGCCCCCCATTTTGTTGAACGTCGCATCGTCAATCGCCAGGATCACGGCGGTCGGCTGCTTGCTCGCCACCGGCGGGCTCAGGTTGAACATCCAGTCCACTGCGTAGTCGTCGATGCGGCTTGCAATCGGCGTCCATCCCGCTACGACGCCAGCCGCGAAGCACGCGGTCAGCACTCCCACGTAGCCGAGAATGAGTCTAGCGGACCAGCGCTTTCTCAACTTCGTCCGGCTCCTTGGGCAGCGCCGCGCTCAGCACTTCCGCGCCCTTCTCCGTGACTAGCACCACATCTTCTATGCGGATGCCGATGCCTTCTTCGGCGATATAGATTCCGGGTTCAATCGTAATCACCATCCCGGCCTCCAGCAAACCGTTCGGCAAGGATGGATCGTGCACGTCGATGCCTACCTGATGCCCCAGCCCATGCACGAAATACTTTCCCAGCGGTTGCCCGTGCAGGTCCTTCCCGTGCGTGTTGATGTAATCGAACGCAATCTTCCCCAGCCCGGCTTCATTTCCCTTCAGAATCGCGCCCGGCTTCACCGCCGCGATCGCGGCCTTCTGCGCCCCCAGCACGATCTCGTATAACTCGCGCTGCCGCGCCGTGAACTTGCCGCCCACCGGCAAGCTCCGCGTGATGTCGCTGGCGTAATGATTGCATTCCGCCGCCGCGTCAATCACCACCACTTGCCCCGAATCCATGCGCCGGTTGCCGGCCGTGTAGTGCAGGATCACTCCATTGGGACCCGCGCCGACGATGGGCGTGTACGCCGGCCCCTCGCAGCCGTTTTCCAGATACGTCCCCGTCAGAGTGGCGGCTATCTGATATTCATACACGCCGCCCGCTATGCGCTTCCAGGCCGCGCGATGAGCCTCCACCGAAACATCCGAAGCGTGCCGCAGCGCCGCGATCTCGGCCGCCGACTTCTTCACTCGCACCTTCGTCACCACTCCTGACGCATCGGCGATTTCACGGAAGGGATAGAGCGCCTCCAGTCGCGCCGCGGCGCGCGTGCGCGGCAGCGCGTACAGCTTCTCGGCGTTGTTCGCCGCAGCCGCCAGCTGCGCCTCGAACTTCTCCGCCGGCAGCACTCTGTCAAAGCCCGTCAGCTCCCGTGCATTGGCGTCTTCCGCCGAGGCTCGATGCCCCACGAATCTCTCGCGCCGCTCGTTGTGGTGCGGCAAAAACAGCGTCTCCTCGGATGCAGTGAGCAGCAGAATCGCGCCCGGTTGTTCCCAGCCGGTCAGGTAATAAAAATTCGCTTCCTCGGCCAGCTCGTAAACTTCGTCCGGGCCCTCAGTGTGGCTGAACAACACCAGCACGCCGTCCAACGACTTGCGTAAACTGGCGCGCCGCGCCCGAAACTCCTCCGGCGTCATCCGACCTTCAGCAAAAGCGCCACCAGCGAGGCACAACAACAGCAGGAGTTTCCACGCGCGCATGTCCAAAGTATAGCCTGAGCCTTTGTGGGGCAGGTTAGTAACGTTAGTAACCTGCGGGCCGCTTTCCAAGCGGCCCTGCTCGGGCGGTCGCCCCACGCGCTAGAATGAGGCCATTATGCGTAACGACTGGATTTCCAAACGAATTGATCATCCCATCCCGACTCAACTCCACTACGCCCGCCAGGGCATCATCACCGAGGAGATGCAATTCGTAGCCACCCGCGAGCACCTCGCGCCCGAGTTGATCCGCGACGAAGTAGCGCGCGGCCGCATGATCATCCCCGCCAATATCCGTCACACCAACCTGGAGCCCATGTGCATCGGCATCGCGTCGAAATGCAAGATCAACGCCAATATAGGCAACTCCGCAACTACGTCAAATATCCAGGACGAGCTCGACAAACTGCGCTATGCCGTAAAGTTCGGCGCCGACACCGTGATGGATCTTTCCACCGGCGGAGACATCCCCGAGATCCGCAAGGCCATCATCGGCGATTCCCCAGTGCCCATCGGCACTGTGCCCATCTATGAAGCTCTCAACCGTGTGCGCCGCGTCGAAGATCTCAACATCGGCGTGATGCTCGAGGTAATCGAGGAGCAGGCCGAGCAGGGCGTCGACTACATGACCATTCACGCCGGCGTGCTGGTGCAGTATGTCCCGCTGACCACCAAACGAATCACCGGCATCGTGAGCCGTGGCGGCGCGATTCTGGCCGAGTGGATGGTGAAGAACCACAAGCAAAATTTCCTGTATGAGCACTTCGAGGACATCTGCAAGATCCTCCAGAAATACGATGTCAGCTTTTCGCTAGGCGACGGCCTGCGTCCCGGCTGCCTCGCCGACGCCAGCGATGAAGCGCAGTTCGCCGAGCTGAAAACGCTGGGCGAGCTCACCAAGATCGCCTGGAAATACGACGTGCAAGTGATGATAGAAGGTCCCGGCCACATCCCCATGGACCAGATCCAGATGCAGGTGGAGAAGGAAATTGAGATGTGTTACGAAGCCCCCTTCTACACCCTGGGCCCACTGGTAACCGACTTCGCCCCGGGTTACGATCACATCACTTCCGCCATCGGCGCCGCCATGATCGGCTGGTACGGCGCATCCATGCTGTGCTATGTGACGCCGAAAGAACACCTCGGCCTGCCCAATCGCGAGGACGTGAAGCAAGGGATCATCGCATACCGCATCGCCGCGCACGCCGCCGACATCGCCCGCAAGCGCCCCGGCGCTCGGGATCGCGACGACGAACTGTCCCGCGCCCGCTACCGTTTCGACTGGCGCCGCCAGTTCGAGCTCGCGCTTGACCCCGAAACCGCCGAAGCCATGCACGATGAAACCCTCCCCGCCGAAGGCTTCAAGGACGCCGCTTTCTGTTCCATGTGCGGCCCCAAGTTCTGCTCCATGAACCATTCCGCGAAAACCGAGCACTTCACCGAGGAAGAAGCCGCCGCCGTATTAGCGCAGATCACCCCCCTGGGCACAACAGGTGGGGCAGGTTAGCAACCTGCAGGGCCGCTTTCCAAGCGGCCCTCCCCAAGTTCCTACTTCGGAAATCCCGCCGTCGCCTTCACTTCCTCGATCTGCTTGTCATGCCGCATATTGTGCAGCGGAATATAAATCAGCCACTGATACGCATTCAGCGTCCCGAAAAACGCAAACGGATGCTCCGAAGTATGCTCCTTCAGCGCGATCTTAGTCTCCTCAGCAAACCGCAGCGTCTTCGCCCGCCCTTCGTCAAAGCGCGCCATGACTTCCGCCCGCGTCATCTTCCCTTGTGGCACAATAGCCTCCGGCGCCTGCGCCTTCCCCAGCCTCGGCGCCATCACCTTCAAAATAAGCTCCGTCTTCCCCGCGGTCTTGGTCGCCCAGTCGGGATTCGGCGGGCCGTCCAGCGCCGCTTGCATTCTTCCAAATAGCGACCCCTCCGCAAGTACGATATGTTCCGCTACCTCGCCCACCGACCAGCGGTTCGGCGCGGGCTTCCATTTCCACTGCTCATCGGTGAGGTCTTTCACGGCATCGATCATCTCTTTCCGCGAGTCTTTCAATAGCTGAATCACATTCGCCCGCTCCTGCGGCGTAAAACTCGGATCCTGCCCCCACAGCGTCGCCGAGGCCGCAAGAAGAACGAACGTCCGTGTCTTCATAATGCCCTCCAGCCTACTACATGTCATGGATAAACATCCCCCCGCTGCTCATCCCACCGCCAGATCGGCGCGCCTTCGCAAAGATGCACGCCGCCCAGCCAGCGATTGATGCCGTTTAGCCGCACATGATCCTGCCGCGCGTGCAGTACCGCCCGCCCCGCCTCGGTCAACACGTATCGATGACCCTCCATTCCCAGCAGCGGATGCCTCGCCTCCGCCAGCGTCTCCACGTAGCGCCGGAAGGTTGAATCGCCCAGATAGATCCAATCCTCCAGCTCCTGATTAGCGCGAAACAGCGAGCGGAAATCGTGCGGCCCCGATTCCACCAGCGACAAGATTTGAAGTTCGCTGCGAGACAGTCCGTTCCGCCGCGATGGAAACTGCTGCAGATGCCGTCGCAGCGCGGCCCGTAAAAACGGAAGCGCCGAAATGTCCTGACGAACAAGCTTCATCACTGCCCCCGGCTCAGCTGCTCGAAACGCCGCCCATGCCACCGACGCCGTTTCGAATTCACCCCGCGTCACCGCGTGCCGCGTCTCAAACAAGTCGGCGAGCTGCGCCGGCTCCAGCGTCCCCAGATAGGTATCGCCGCAAATCAAGGACACTTTGGTCTCCCCGCGCTCCTGCATCGCGAGAAAATCGAGAATCTGAATCAGCTGCAGCTGATCGTAGAGGTCATGCTCGAACCACAGCACGATTTCCTCATGCTCTCGAAACGCCAGCAGCGCTTCATCCCGCGCCTCCAGCGAAGCCTCGGAGTGCGGGATGTCAAAGAAGTCGGAAAGGAATCGCTGGCGAACACGGCTTAACTCTTCCAGCGCCAGACCGCCGGGAACCGGACCATCGTGCAGTATATCCACCCAGTAAACGAAGCGCCCAGGGAGCCCCGTCCGCGGCAGGCTGACGCTGTTTCCGTTGGTGATGTGGAGCATGCGGCGGTTCCTGACAGTATATACGCGATACACTCAAAGTATGAATTACTATGGAGCAAAAGACCTTGCGGCAGCTTTCCGCACGGTGAGAAAAAACACAGTGGTCATTGCCGGGGAAATCGGCGATGAGCATTACGGTTTCCGCGCAACCTCCGAGACTCGAACCATCGCCCAGACTCTGGTCCATATCGCCATGGGCACGAACGTGGCCGAGCAGATCCATGCAGTGGAAAAACGAACCACTCTCGAAGGTTTTGATTTCCCCCGGTTCATGAGCGGCCTCATCGCCGAAGAGCAGACCCCTCGAAGCAAGGCCCAGATCGTTGCACTATTGAGTGAAAACGGTGACCGCTTCGGTCAGTGGCTGGAAGGCCTCCAGGAGGACTTCCTGGCCCAGCGCGTCACCATGCCTGCCGGGATGAGTCCCGCCAGCCGCACGCGATTCGAAATGCTGCTCGGCGTCAAGGAACACGAGATGCATCACCGCGGCCAGCTCATGCTGCTGGAGCGCCTGGTCGGCTTGGTCCCGCACCTCACGCGCGAAATGCTCGCCCGTATGTCCGCGATGCAGGCCGCCAAAGCCTGATCGCTCACGCGCCCCGATACGATTCGTCCAGCAGCTCCACCACGTGCGCCACGCGCTGCCCGTGACCATGCCGGCGCACGCCTGCCTGCAGCTGCAGCATGCACCCCGGATTCGCCGTCGCAATCACCGCCGCTTTTGTCGCGTTCACCGCGCCCATCTTTTGCTCCAGCAGCGCCATCGACATTTCCGTGTGCTGCACGTTGTAGATCCCGGCGCTCCCACAGCACAGGTCGCTGCCCGGCATCTCGCGAAACGTCAGCCCCGGAATAGCCTGCAGCAGCTTCCGTGGCTGCGCTCGAATCTTTTGCCCGTGCGCGAGATGGCACGAATCTTGATAGGTCACCGCGATCGCCAGCGGCGTCAGTCCCGCCCTCAGCTCCATCCCGCCCAGAAACTCGGTCACGTCCCGCACCTGCGATGAAAAGCACGCCGCTTTCTCCGCGTACCCGGCATCCTGCTCCAGCAACTCGCCGTATTCCTTCAGGGTGCTCCCGCAACCCGCCGCGTTCGTGATGATCGCGTCAAATCCGCCGCTCGCCAGCGCATCGATATTACGCCGCGCCTGAATCCGCGCCTGGCTGCGGATCCCCGCATGCATGTGCAATGCTCCGCAGCAGGTCTGATCCTCCGGCACCGTCACCTCGCAGCCGTTTTTCTGAAGCACTCGCACAGTGGCTTCATTCAGTCGCGCAAAGCTGACGTTGGCGATGCATCCCCCCAGCAGCGCTACTCGGTACCTCCGCTCACCTTCAGCTGGAAACACCTTGCCGTATTGCTCGAAGAAAAATGGCGTCTCGATGCCTGGAGCCAGCGCCTCCACCTCCGCCAGCCGCCCGCGCAGCAGTCCCAGTTTTCTGCCGAGACCCGGCAAACCAAGCTTGTTCGCCCACCGAACCATACGCGCAACCGCCGTCAGATTGCGCCGCGACGGCAGCAGCTGCCGGAACACCAGATTGCGCAGCATCCGCTCGCCCAGAGGCCGCGAAACGGTATTCTCAATCTCCGCGCGCGCCGCCTCCACCAGCCGCCCGTATTGCACGCCCGAAGGACACGCCGTCTCGCACCCCCGGCACGCCAGGCACAGCTCGATGTGTTCGATGTAGGACTCGTTGATTTCCGATTTTCCGCTGGCCACCTGCGCCATCTGATAGATCCGCCCGCGCGGCGAATCCATCTCCAGCCGCAGCTCGCGGTACGTCGGGCACGCGTTCAGGCACAGTCCGCAATGCACGCACTTGTCCAGATCGCGCTGCTGCGGTTTGTCGAAAGCGGCGAGATCAGAGGCGGCCATAAAGCCTTCCACGATTGAGCCGGCGGTCTGGATCGAACATCCACTTCACCTTCTCCATCATGGCAAAGTCGCTTCCTGGCGCGGGCCATAGCTCGTTCTGCTCGCGAAACAAATGCGGCGCGAACTCGATTAGCCCCCGCCCTCGCGCGTGACGCACGTCCCGAAAAAGTCCGTAGCAAACCCCCGTCCCCGCGCGCGCGATTGACCCCGTCGGCATGGCTTCCAGCACACGCCCCACTTCGGTCAGCGCGCACGCTACCCGCACCACCGCGCCCTCCGGATTCGCAGCCAGAAACGTCGGCACGGTCTCGCGGATGCCGGACCACAAGCGCTCCTCGTCTTCGCCCTGGATTACTTGTGCCGCGGGTAGTTCTCGCGACCACCGGTCCAGAACCGCTTCGTTGCCCGTCGCCTGCGCCAGCAATTGAAATCCGTCGCCCGTGTTCACCAGATCCAGCGCCGCCGGGTGCAGCACGCTCTTCAGAATGGCGTCCCGCGCCGCCATGGATTCGTCGCTGCGCCGGAATCGCCGCACAAATGTGCGCGTGGCCTGCGGCATCGGCGTCAGCTTGAAATTCACCGTCGCGATCGCCGCCAGTGTGCCGAATGATCCGATTAGCATCTTGGCCATGTCCAGCCCGGCTACGTTCTTCACCACCATGCCCCCGGTCTGCACCAGCTTGCCTTCGAGAGTGGCGAACGTCATCCCGATCACCATGTCGCGAGCGCTCCCGTAAAGCCTCCGCCGCGGCCCGCTGGTGTTCGCACTCAGAATCCCGCCCACCGTTGCCGTGTCGGCGAACGGCGGATCCAGCGGAATCATCTGCCGGTTCTGCGCCAGCAAAGTGGTCAGATCGCGGTAGAGCATCCCCGCTTCCACCGAGATTGTAAGATCCGCCGGCTCATACTTGAGCAAGCGATCCAGCCCCGTGGTCGAAATCTCGACGTCTGCCGCTACCCGCGGCCCCGCCATCAGAGCCTTCGTCTGATTGCCCGCCAGAGCAACAGTCCCCTGGCTGGATCCAAGCGCGACGGCAAGTTCGGCGGGCGTATCGGGTCGCAGCATCGGGAAGAGTGATTATACCGGCCCCCGGCTCCCCGGTTCACTTCTCTATGCCAATATTCTCCGAATACGCTGCGTGCGCTTCCACCCGCAATGGCTTTGCATTCCCCAGATATCGCTTCACCACCACCGGATTCGCATATTCCATCTCGGTGTCCTCCACCGCGAAAAGCAGATACTCCCCCGCCGGCACGTTCTTGAAATCGAAACTCCCGTCGCTATCAGTTTGAAAACCGCGATACCTCACTTGATCCTTGGCGCCCAAAGGCGGCGCCAGCACCACCAGGACTCCTTCCAACGCCGTCGCCCCGCTCATCACGAACCCTTGCACGCGTCCAGTCTCATCGTTGGCTGTCATCTGCAGCGTTACCGATTCACCCTCCCGCAAGTCGATTACCCCATCCCGGAAGTCCGATCCCTCCACGCGAATATCGGAAGCAAAGTATCCTTCCGCGCCCCGAATTGCAGGCCGCCATTTCGTTACGAACACGCTCGGAAACAGGAAGCTGCCGTCTGCCCGCACCACGGTGGAGATCACGCTGCCCGTGTCTTCGCGAACCAGGCTGGCCAGTAAGTTTTGCGGGAGCTTGCCCCGAGGATCTTTCAATAGGACTCTCCCCGCCACGGTGGGGTAAGGCCGCACCTGCAACTCCACCGATACATCCAGGCCATTCACGTTCACCACCTGCCGCCCTGAAAAGTCCGATGTCCCCCGGCTTCCCGTCAGTCTCACCACATAACGCCCGGGCGGCACGGCATCGAAAGTGAATTCCTTCTGTGCTCCCAGGAGATTCTCCTGCCGCTGGAATCCGTTACCCCTTCCAATTCCATCCGTAAGCAGAGCAATCAGTCCCTTCAGGTCCGCCGGCGCATCGTGTTTTACGGTCACCCTTGCACCGCTAACCACCGACAGCGAAAAATCCGCTCGCGCTTCCTGGCCCGGTTTCAGCACCATCGGCTCGGCCCTCGACATGTCGGAGGTGCTGGGGTAATATGCCGGCGCGTAGGCCAGAGGCTGCGTTCCGCCGGGGTCTCCCCGGTCCCGTGTGTACCAGGGTTTTCCCGTCACCGCCAGAAAGTAGGAGCCGCCGCGCACCGACCCGAATCGATACTCCCCCCGGTCGTCGGTCCTCACCCACTTGGCTGTGCCAATTACCCGGCTTCCGGCCGCTACCCCCGAATGCACTAACTGCACCAGCGCGGATTCCACCGGCTCTCCGGCTTCATCCACAACCCTTCCAGAAATCGCTCCAAGCGGGAACCACCGGAAGATCAGAGTGGACGTGTTCTGCGCGGCCCCCGTGATGATGGACGTTCCGAATCCGCCATCCGGTCTCCGAATTCCAAATGGCTGTAGCATATCGCGCGGCCCACCCACCAAATGGAATTTGCCCTCGGGAAGTTCGAATGCGAATCGGCCATCCTCGCCCGTTTTCTGCGTGGATATCGTCTGGGTTGTCCCGCTTCGCGACACCAGCACAACGGCATGTGGCACCGGCGCTCCGGTTTCTTGGTTGATCACTACGCCGGATACCCGGTAAACATCGGCGGCCTGACAGACCACAAAAGCGGCGGCAAACACCGCCACTCCGCGCCTCATTGCACCAGCCTCGTGATCGTAATCTTCTTCTCTTGGTTATCCTCCACCTGCACGTCCACTCCGCCGGGCAGGCTTTCGAGGAAGGCTGGGTTGCGAAATTCAACTTCGCGAAGCGACGTAAATGCATACACCGCGTAGGGTCCTGGAGCCATGCTGCGGGTTTGAAATTGGCCCGAACCGTCGGAAAATGTTGTTTCTGGTCCAGTGGACGAGCCGAATTGCGGTACCAGCAGGACGGCGATCGGCGCTGCAGGCTGGATGCCTTCCAGCTTCAGCGTGCCCTGTATCGTACCTCCTCCGCGCACCGCCACTATCTCAATGGGCGGCGGGGGTGTGCCGGGTGGAACTGTCAGTACCGGATTCGCCAGCAAATCCTGTGTTCCGTATGTGACAGTCCGTGCATAGTTCCCATAACAGTGGATCGCAGCCCGGTACGCGCCTGGCAAGACTCCGGGCAATAACATCTCACCGTTCCCTCCCTGAGACGACGCTGGCTGGGCTCTGATACTAGGACCCATCCGCCTGCCAGGCGGATGCAGCGTGACATTGCAGGCTCCTCCCCTGATGCGTCCCGCCAAAGGCCTGTCGGCTTCAGACTCCTTCGGCGGATTCGCCTGTCTCCAGTGAATCTGGATGTCTACAGCCGGCGAAAGTTGTACCGCCAGTCCGTTCACGTCCGCTTCACCCACTATGATCGCCTGCTCGCCCCTGGCTTCGCCTTGCGTGACGCGCACCGTGTACGTTCCGGCCAGCACGTCCTGGATCTCAAACGCTCCCGTGTCGCCATTTACGCTGACCCTGCTCGCGGATACGTCTTCGTCTCCACTCAATAGTTCGAATTTCACGGTTCGCCGCGGAACGAAATTCCCCAGCAAGCCTCGAATTTTGTGGGCGGGCTTTAGCGTCAGATTCAGATCCGCCCTGGCCTCCGTCCCGGCCTCCATCTGGATTGCCTGCGCGGTGTCCAGCGTCTCTCCCCCGCCGAAATATGTAAGCGCGAAAGCCTCGTCCGCCAAGTATCTTGGCGCCGTCTCACCCGCGTACAAGAGAGTCGCTCCGCCTTTTCCCGCCGCTTTTACAAAATATTTCTCGGGCGTGAAATTCCACATGCGATACATCCCACGATCGTCCGTAGTAACGCTGCGGACCGCCTGGGTCTGGCGCATCCCGTCCACTATCTGCTGGCTGAGAGCGATCATGTTCACGCCTCGGATCGGTTGCCCCGTCTGGTCCACGACTTTCCCCGTCAGCACTCCCAGGCGCGTCAGTTTCAGCCGCACCCCTTCGCGCGATGCGGTCAGTTGGGCACGCCGGTCGGACAGTTCCGAATCGTCGGCCTGAAAACCGGGTTTCTCCGCCGATAGAACGTAATGCCCCGCGGGTACCGTGCTGAATCGAAACGCGCCGCTAGAGTCGGTGAAAGCGGACCAGGAAACCGGCGCGTGCCGGTCATCGCTGAAATGTATCAGCACTACCTGCGCGCGCTGGATCGGTTCTCCATTTTGGGAGTTCACTACCACACCAGCAACTGAATAACGGGCCGTTCCCTCTTGGCCCATAATTCCGGCCACAAGACTGCACGCTGCCAGAAATCTAACCGCGAAATTCAGAGTCATTATCAGCGCCCGGCAGCCAAAATTGTATCAGATACCGCGCTCAGTTTCGCCTTTGCGCTTGGCCGATGATGCCCATGCGCTACATTTTACTGTTTAGTTTCAATAACTTTCGGCTCTGGCTACGCTACCCCCGCTGCGCCGCTTGTTTATTTCGCCAATCGCGCGAGCGCCGCTGCCACCGGACCGTGCTACCGCGGAGGATGCGCTAAAACCGCTTCCGGGGCTCGAAAATAATCTGGGCGCTCTCGGTTTCTCCGAGCACGAGACTTACATCACCACCGAACACCCCGATGCCCCCGCCGCCAGAGCCGCCGGGCCGCCGCGACCGGAAGGATCTGAATCAACCGCCCCCCACAAAGTGCACAATCTCGAGCTCCGCGGCCGCCGTCACTTCCGTGGACGGCCAATCCGGACGCCGGATAATCTGCCGGTTCAACTCCACCGCGACCCGCTCGCCATCGATTTCCAGCGTGCGCAGCAGGCCTGCTATGGTGGTGCCGGACGAAACCTGGCGCGATTCGCCGTTCACCGTGATCTGGATCGCGTTTGACACTCTGTTTCGCTCATCATTATAGTCAAAGGTAGGTGCCGACAACCTACGCCGAGTCCTACTTCCCCGTTCTTGTGCAGATTGCGATCGCGATAGCCGTGGCCGCCGGTCTGGTATCCACCTCGTTTCTGCTCGGGAAGAAGGTTCGCGACAAGGTCAAGGATTCTCCGTATGAATGCGGCATCGTCCCCACCGGCAGCGCCCGCGAACGTTTCAGCGTCAAATTCTATCTGGTGGCCATTGTCTTCATCCTGTTCGATATCGAAGCCGTGTTCTTGTATCCGTGGGTGGTGGTGTACCGCGAGCTGAAGATGTTCGCCTTCGTCGAAATGCTGCTGTTCATCGCGCTGGTGCTCGCCGGGTTCTTCTATATCTGGAAGAAGGGCGCGCTCGATTGGTCCGCGGAGCCTGCTATCGAAATTGAACCGGCCGGCGCCATTCCCGAAGTGTTAGAGACCGTGAATCGATAATGATCCCCGATCAACTGAACTCCCATGCCGTCGTGACGGCCCTCGAAGAAGCTCTGCCCGGCGCTGTGACTGGCGGCCATGCCGAGCATGGCGCTGCCACTGTGTTTATTGAACCGGCTCGCATCGTCGAGACGTGCCGGCATCTCAAGCAGCGAGGCTTCAACCGTCTGAGCGGGATCACCGCGGTCGACTGGCATCCGGCCGATCCGCGATTCGAGGTGGTGTACCTGCTGCACGCCCTGCCCGTGGAAGCGCCCGCGAAGGGCGAGCGTCTGCGCCTGAAGTGCCGCGTCGCCGAGGCATCCGCCGAACTCGATTCCGTCACTGGCGTCTGGCGATCCGCTGACTGGTATGAGCGCGAAATCTTCGACATGTTCGGCATCCGCTTCCGAAATCATCCCAACCTGCAGCGCATCCTGATGCCCACGGACTGGGAAGGCCACCCGCTGCGCAAGGATTATCCGGTGCACGGCCACAAGTACAGCTACCAGAACGAATAGAGTCACGCGATGGAAGAGCTCAAAACACATACCGACACCATCCTGGCCCAGCCTGAAACCGATCGCGGAGGCGCCAGCCACCGCGTCATGACCCTCAATATGGGTCCCCAGCACCCGTCCACTCACGGCGTGCTGCGGATCGTGATTGAACTGGATGGCGAGACCATCGTCAAAGCCACCCCCGACATCGGCTTCCTGCACACCGGCATCGAGAAAGAGTGCGAGGTGAAGACGTGGCAGCAGGTGGTGACGCTGACCGATCGCGTCGATTACCTGGCGAACCTGTCGAACAACCTGGTCTATGCGCTCTCCGTGGAGAAGTTGCTTCCGGATCTGGTGATTCCGCCCAAGGCGCAGTGGCTGCGGGTAATGATGGCCGAGTTTTCGCGTTTGAACAGCCATCTGGTGTGGCTGGGAACGCACGCGCTGGACATCGGCGCGATGAGCGTGTTCTTCTACTGCTTCCGCGAGCGCGAGGACATTCTGCGCATCCTCGAAATGTTCTCCGGCCAGCGCATGATGACCAGCTACATCCGCATCGGCGGCGTCGCGCTGGAGCCGCCGCGCGGCTGGGAGCAGGCCGTAGGCAAGTTCATCCGCGGGTTCCCCAGCAAAGTGGATGAGTACGAAGATCTGCTGAACGCCAACCCCATCTGGACCCGGCGCACCCAGGGCGTGGGCTTCGTGCCGGTGCAAGATCTGCTCGACATGGGCGTCACCGGGCCCATGATTCGAGCCGCCGGCATCGCCTGGGACATTCGCAAGTCCGAACCCTACTCGAGTTACGACCAGTTCAATTTCGACATCCCGGTGCATACCGAAAACGATGTGTTTGCGCGCTACCGGGTGCGTATGGAAGAGATGCGGCAGAGCGCTCGCATCATCACCCAGGCGCTGGAAGGCATGCCCGAAGGCCTGTGGCAGGCCGATGCGCCCAAGATCGTGCTGCCCGAGCGCGAGAAGATGAAGACCCAGATGGAAGCGCTCATTTATCATTTCAAAATCGTCACCGAAGGCTTCCGCGTGCCCGCCGGAGAATCGTACGTGTGTGTGGAATCGCCGCGCGGCGAGATCGGCTACTATATCGTGAGCAATGGAACTTCGAAGCCGCATCGGATTTTCATGCGCACCCCCAGCTTCGGCAACCTGCAGGCCTTGCCCGCGCTGCTGGAGGGCCATCTGATCGCCGATTCCATCGCATCGCTGGGCAGCCTGGATTTCGTGCTGGGAGACGTGGACCGCTGAACATGACGTTCTCGCCTCAACTGGAAGAGCGATTCGCGAAGATGCTCCAGAGCTATCCGCCGGGGCGCGAGCGCTCGGCCGTGGTGCCCATGCTGATCTACGCGCAGGATGAAACCGGCGCCATCACGCAGGAACTGGTGGAGGAAGTGGCGAAGCGCTGCAAGGTGCCGTTCATACAGGTGGACGAGGTAGTGGGCTACTACTCGATGCTCCACCGCAAGCCCCAGGGCAAGTATCACGTGCAGGTGTGCACCAACATCAGCTGCCTGCTGCTCGGCGGTGAAGAGTTGTATGAGAGCGCGAGCAAGAAGCTGGGTATCGGCCACAAGGAAACCACGGAAGACGGTCAGTTCTCACTGGAAGAAGTGGAATGCATAGGAGCATGTTCCTGGGCGCCCGCCGTCCAGATCAACTATGACTTCCACCATTTCGTCACGCCGCAACAACTCAACAAGCTGATCGACGATCTGAAACAGGCGAGGGCTCAATAGGAATGCTGTACAACGAACCGAGCCCGCTCGAAGTCAGGGTAGTCTCGAAACGCTTCGGACTCCCGAACTCCGCGTCGCTGGATACTTATCTGGCGAATGACGGCTTCAAGGCGTTTTTCAAAGCGCTGGAGATGACGCCCGAGCAGATTATTGAGGAAGTGAAGGTGTCGGCCTTGCGCGGGCGCGGTGGCGCGGGCTTTCCCACTGGTATGAAGTGGGGCTTTGTGCCGCGCAATTCCGAGAAGCCGCGCTACGTAGTGGTGAACGCCGACGAGAGCGAACCGGGCACCTGCAAGGACCGGCTCCTGATGGAGTATGACCCGCATCAGCTCCTCGAAGGCATCCTCATCGCCGGGCGAGCTATCGACTCGAAAAAGGGCTACATCTACATCCGCGGCGAATACCGCTACCTGATCGAGCATATGGATCGAGCCATCGCCGAAGCGTATTCGCGCGGATATCTCGGAAAGAACATTCAGGGCACGGGTTTCGACTTCGACATATACACCCACTCGGGCGCCGGCGCTTACGAATGCGGCGAGGAGACTGCGCTGCTCGATTCGCTCGAAGGCAAGCGCGGCATTCCCCGCTTGAAGCCTCCCTTCCCGGCGGTTGCGGGCGCGTGGCAGAGTCCCACGCTGTTGAATAACGTGGAGACCCTCAGTGCGATTCCCCCCATCATTCGCGACGGCGGAGCGGCGTTCGCGGCTCTAGGCACGCCCAAGAACGGCGGAACGCGCCTGGTGTGCCTGTCCGGCCATATCAACAAGCCCGGCGTCTATGAGCTGCCCCTGGGATTCAATCTTCTGCGCATGGTGACCGAAGTCGGCGGCGGAATGCTCAACGGAAAAAAACTCAAGGCCGTGGTCCCCGGCGGATCGTCATGCCCGCTGCTGAAGGCCGAAGAGTGCGACATCCCCGGCGATTACGACACGCTCGCCAAAGTGAAGAGCATGCTCGGCTCGGGTGGCATGGTGATTCTGGATGAGAACACCTGCATGGTGAAGTTCGCCCTGCGCATCATGAAATTCTACGCGCACGAAAGCTGCGGCTGGTGCATCCCCTGCCGCGAAGGCACAACCTGGCTCAAGAAGCTGCTGCAGCGCTTCCACGACGGCCTGGGCCAGAAAAGCGATATCCCTTTGATCCACGAACTTTCAAACAACATGCTGGGCCGCACTTTCTGCGCCCTTGGCGATGCGGCCGCCATGCCGACCATGTCAATCGTCGAAAAATGGCCCGAAGATTTCGAAGCCCACCTGGCAGGCAAGCCCTGCCCCTACGCCACCGACATGGTGCTCGCATGATGTACATGTGGGGCAGGTTAGTGACCTGCAGGCCGATTAGTAATCGGCCTTGCTGGGGCTTTGTGGAAACCTCGGGAGTGGCGTTGGGCCGATTGGAAATCGGCCCGCAGGTTACTAACCTGCCCCACAAAGCTGCAAAGAGAATCTGCGTAGCAGGAATTTAGATGCCAGATCTCATCAACCTCACAATCGACGGCAAGCCTATCCAGGCCCCCAAAGGCACGCTGCTCATCAACGCGGCCAAGCTTGCCGGCATCGAAGTCCCCGCCTTCTGCTATTACGACGGCCTCACCCTGCAGGCCGCCTGCCGCATGTGCCTCGTCGAAGTAGAAAAGACTCCCAAACTCCAGGTAGCCTGCACGCTGCCGGTGGGCGAGGGCATGGTGGTCCACACCGAATCGCCTGTCGTAAAGGAAGCCCGCAAAGGGACGCTCGAATTTCTGCTGACCAACCATCCGCTGGATTGCCCCGTGTGCGACAAAGGCGGCGAGTGCGAGCTTCAGGACATGGTTTTCCGCTACGGCGCCGGTGAGAGCCGCTTTGAAGAGCAGAAGCTCCACGTGGATGAAGAGCAATGGTCGCCAGTAGTGTTCTTCGATGGGCCGCGCTGCATTCTGTGCTACCGCTGCGTACGCGTTTGTAATGAGGGCATGGGCGTGGGCGCGCTGGGCGTGGACCATCGCGGCGCGCACTCGCTGATCATTCCCAATAAGCACGACCATCTGGACTGCGACGAGTGCGGCATGTGCATTGACATCTGTCCCGTCGGCGCGCTCACCAGCGGCATGTATCGCTACAAGACGCGCCCCTGGGAGATGCAGCACGTGGGTACCATCTGCACCCACTGCTCGAACGGCTGCAAGACCACGCTGGGTGTTCGTAACGATCAGATCATTCGCGGCAACAACCGCGACCGCTCCGGTATCAACGGCGAGTTCCTGTGCATCAAGGGCCGCTATGCTTTCGATTTCACGCATCATCCCGAGCGGCTGCAATCGCCGCTGATTCGCAAGAACGGGAAGCTGGAAGAAGCGTCCTGGAGCGAGGCGCTGGAGCTGGTGGGGCGGCGGTTCAAGGAAATCAAGAATCGCGGTGGAAAGTTCGGCGTCATCGGATCGAACCACACTACCAACGAAGAAAATTATTACCTGCAGAAGTTCGCGCGCCAGATATTTGGCACCCATAATATTGACCATCACCGTACTGGTGATCTCCCGGCGCTCCTGGATGCCCTCAGCGGCAAGACCGAAGCCCTCGCTACCGCCGGCGACCTGTATGATCGCAAGGCCATCCTCATCGCGGGCGCCGACCTCGCGCAACAGCAGCCGTTCCTGGCTTTCCAGCTCCGCGCCAATCATCGGCATCATGGGGCGCATATCTATACCGTTACGCCCGGTCCCGTGCGCGAGCGCGATTATGCGGTGCGCAGCGTCATCGCCGAAGCGGGCAAGGAACTGGATGCCATCGAAGGTCTGCGCGACGCCCTGAAGGCCGAGCCCGAGCTGGTGATTCTCTTCGGCGATTCCATCAAGGGCGATGCGGTCCGGCGTCTCGTGGCTTTCGGCGATTCGCTCGGTATCCCAGTCAAGTACGTCTGCCTGCTGGATTACTCGAACTCGCGCGGAGCCTCCGACATGGGCCTGCTGCCCGACCTGGGCCCGGGCTATCACGCCGGCGATTCGGCTGGTCTTTCTTACGACCAGATGCTGTCCGCGCCGGATCTCGACGCGCTGTGGGTAGTGGGCGCCAATCCCCTGAAGCGGGCGCCTCTGGCTTCTTCCAGCGCTTTCGTCGTGGTTCACGACATGTTTCTGACCGAGACCGCACAGCGCGCCGATGTCATTTTCCCGGCTGCGTCGGCTTATGAAAAGAACGGCACTGTCACCAACGTCTGCGGGCAAGTGCAGCGCCTGAAAGCCGGGCTCAAGATCATGGGGACCAAGCCGGATCTTGAGATCCTTGGCCTGCTCTCCAAGGAGATCGGAGAGAACATCGGCATCTGGTCCGCGGACAAGATCTTTGAGGAGATTCGCAATACCGTGCGTGGTTATAATATCCCTTTGCCTTTGATCTCGACGGGCGGAGCAGCCCAGACTACTCCCGTGAATGGCCGTGTGACGGCTGGATCGCGGCCGGATCTGGTCCAGTCCGCGCGGGATACGCTGTACACTTCGGGTTCACTGGGGCGCTATTCCAAAACGTTGAACTCCGTGCTGGAAGCGCCGGGCGCTTTGTTCCAGGGAAAGTGATGCACTCGCGCGAAACGTCGAAACCGGCGCCACTTAACGCATGAACTTCTTTATCGTGAGCCTCATCAAGGCCGGCCTGGTGGCCTTCGTGCTGTTAACCACGCTGGCCTACCTGCAGTGGATTGAGCGCAAGATGCTCGCGCACATCCAATTGCGCGTGGGTCCCTATCGCGTGGGCCCGCACGGCCTGCTGCAGCCTCTGGCCGATGTCATTAAGCTGGTAACCAAGGAGGGCATGATTCCCTCCCACGTAAACAAGCTCTTCTATTTGCTGGCGCCGTTTCTGGCCGTCACGCTGGCGCTGATTTCCATTTCCGTGATTCCCTTTGGCCCCGAGATCACGGTCTTCGGCGTCCGCACCTGGATGCAGCTCAGCGATCTGGATATCGGCGTTCTGTTCGTGCTGGCCCTCTCCTCCGTGGGCGTCTACGGCGTCGCGCTGGCAGGCTGGGCATCCAACAACAAGTATTCCTTGATCGGCGGGCTGCGCAGCTCCGCGCAGATGATCAGCTACGAGCTTCCACTAGCGCTGGCTGTGGCCGCTCCGCTGCTGCTGGCCAACACTCTGAGCTTCCGTGAAATGGTGGACCACCAAACCGGCTTCTATTTCGGTTTTATCCCCCGCTGGAACCTCTGGCCTGAAATCCTGGGCTTCCTGATCTTCTTGATCGCCGGCTTCGCCGAAACGAATCGAGTGCCGTTCGATTTGCCGGAAGCCGAGAATGAGCTGGTGGCCGGATTTCACGTCGAATACAGCAGCATGACCTTCGCGGCATTCTTCATGGCCGAATACGCCAACATGCTGACGGTGACGTGCGTGGCCACGTTGCTGTTCCTGGGCGGATGGACGCCGGCATTTCCCGCACCCTACTCCAACTTCGTGCCGGTCATCGTCTTCGCGGCGCTGGGGATCATTGCGATCTTCCATGGGCTGAATCCTGCCCGGCGCATGGACCGGTTCTCGCTGCCCGTCACAGGTATCGTGTTCCTCGGCCTCGCTGGCGTGTTTCTGTTTCCGCCCGTGCAGCCCATCCTGATGCCGTTGTTCTGGTTTGCGGCCAAGGTGGGCGGGCTGCTCTTCATCTTTATCTGGATTCGCGGCACGCTGCCGCGCTTCCGGTATGACCAGTTGATGCGGTTCGCGTGGACCGTGATGTTCCCGCTGGCCATGCTCAATCTCCTCATCACCGGCCTGGTTGTGGCTCTAAGCTGATCCATCATGTTTGCGGTCATCTTCCTCATCTTCGCGGCCATCGCAATCTTCTGCGGCATCAGCCTGGTTGTGCAGACGCATCCCATCGCCAGCGCCCTCTCTCTGATCGGCGTTATGGGATCGCTGGCCGTGCTGTACCTGCTGCTGGGCGCTCAGTTCATCGCCGCCGCGCAACTCCTGGTCTATGCCGGCGCCATTATGGTGCTGTTCATCTTCGTCATCATGCTGCTGAATGCGGGGGCCGAGAGCCACCGTGTCCGCGCCATGGGCGTTGGCAAGTATCTGGGTATTTTCCTGCTGGCCGCTCTGCTGGGTTTGCTCAGCTTCATTATTCAAGCCATGCTGCCCCGCAGCGAGGCCGTAACCTTCGGCGGATTCGCCGGCGGCGGACCCCGCGAGATTGGCCGAGCGCTGTTCACCCAATATTTGCTGCCATTCGAAGTCACTTCGGTGCTGATCCTCATCGCCATCCTCGGCGCCATTGTGCTGGCCAGGAAGGAGGTCTGAGCCCATGGCGGATGCGATAAAGAACGGCGTTCCGCTCGAGTGGTTTCTGATTCTCAGCGCCATCCTGTTCGGCCTGGGCGTGGCCGGTTTTCTTTACCGGCGCAACATCATCACCGTCTTCATGTCCATTGAGCTGATGCTCAACGCCGTGAACCTGAGCTTCGTAACGTTCTCTTACAAGCTGAAACAAGTGGACGGCCACATCTTCACGTTCTTCGTGATGGTGGTGGCGGCGGCGGAAGCAGCCGTGGGCCTGGCGATTATCCTGACGGTATTCAAGAACCGTCAGACCCTCGAAGTGGACGACGTCAGCTCGCTGAAAAATTGATGCAGAATCTCTGGCTCATCCCGGTCTTCCCGCTGTTGGGTTTCCTGATCAACGGCCTGCTCGGCCGCCGATTCTCGAAATCCGTCGTAAACACATTCGCCATCGGCTCGGTGCTTTTGTCTTTCGCCTGGGTGGTGAAGACATTGTTCGCGCTGTGGCCGCTCGAGAGCGGTGTCGTCGAGCACTACTACACCTGGATCCAAAGCGGAGCGCTGAACATTGGCGTGGACTTCGCGGTGGACCGTCTCAGCGCCGTAATGCTGATGGTGGTTACCGGCGTCGGTCTGCTGATCCATATCTACGCCATCGGCTACATGTCGCATGAAGGCGGCTATTACCGCTTCTTCGCATACATGAACCTGTTCATGTTCTTCATGCTGATCCTGGTGCTCGCGTCAAACTTCTTGCTCCTGTTCGTCGGATGGGAAGGTGTCGGGCTGTGCAGCTATTTGCTGATCGGTTTCTACTTCCACGAGAAGTTCGCCTCCGACGCGGGAAACAAGGCCTTCATCGTGAATCGCATCGGGGACTTCGGATTCTCGCTGGCGATGTTCCTGATCTTCCGCGAATTCGGCACGCTCGACTTCGGACGCGTCTTCACCCTCGCCTCCGGCAGGGCGGATGAATCCAGTTTCGGCATCCTCACCGGCATCTGCCTGTTGCTGCTGGTGGGCGCATGCGGCAAATCGGCCCAGATTCCGCTGTACGTGTGGCTTCCCGATGCAATGGCGGGTCCCACGCCCGTTTCCGCGCTGATCCACGCCGCCACCATGGTGACGGCCGGCGTGTACATGACCGCCCGCTCGCACGTGCTGTTCAGCCACGCGCCGATCGCCATGGACACGGTGGCCGCCATCGGGCTTGCGACGGCGGTATTGGCCGCCACCATCGGCCTCGCGCAAACCGACATCAAGAAGGTGTTTGCGTACTCCACCGTCTCGCAGCTCGGCTACATGTTTCTGGGTGTCGGCGTGGGCGCCTATTCAGCGGGCATCTTCCATTTGATGACCCACGCGTTTTTCAAGGCGTTGCTGTTCATGGGCGCGGGCAGCGTGATTCACGCGCTCAGCGGCGAGCAGGACCTTCGCAACATGGGCGGGCTCCGTAAACACATTCCCATCACCTTCGCCACTCTGCTTTGCGCGGGCGTGGCCATCGCCGGGATCCCGCCGTTCTCCGGATTCTTCAGTAAGGACGAAATTCTGGCGGCTGCATACACGCGCTCGCCAGTGTTGTATTGGATCGGCGTGGGCACCGCTTGCATGACCGCGTTCTACGTTTTCCGCGCGCTGTTTCTTGCATTCTTCGGACGCTACCGCGGCCACGCGCATCCCCACGAATCTCCGCCGGTGATGTATCTGCCGTTGATCGTGCTGGCCCTGCTGTCGCTGGGTGGCGGATTCATCAACGTGCCGAAATGGCTGGAGCCGATGTTTCCCGAGAAAGGCACGGGCGGCAATGAGTGGCTGATGGTGGTCTCGGCCATCGCCGGCGCAATCGGAATTTTCATCGCGTGGGTGTTCTACGTATGGAAGCCCGCCATCCCCGAGCAGCTGGCAGCCGCGCTGGCATGGCCTTACAAGCTGATCTACCACAAATACTTCGTCGATGAAATTTACGATGCGGCCATCGTGGACCCCGTGATCAAAGGCTCGCGCACGGTGCTTTGGCGCGGCGTGGACGCGGGGGTGATCGACGGAATCGTGAACGGCGTGGGTCATTGGTCCCGCAATGTCGGCAGCCTCCTGCGGCGCTGGCAATCCGGATCCATCCGCAACTACGCGGCCTGGGTGGTCTTTGGATCGGTGCTGCTGTTGATTGTGATCGGACTCGCGGGAGGCGTGCGATGAACCTGCTGGACGTCGTAATCGCAATTCCGCTCGTGGGCTTTCTCATTGCGATGCTGCTGCCAAAGGGCAACGCGCAGCTCATCCGCGTCTTCGCGCTGGGCGCATCGCTGGTGGCGTTCGTCGCCTCGCTCGGCCTGATCGGTCCATTCTGGTATGGCAACCCCGGTAAATTTGTCTTTGAAACCGACAAGCTCTGGATTTCGAGCCCGTCTATTCATTACCACGTCGCCATCGACGGCATCAGCCTGTGGCTCGTGATCTTGTCCACGCTGCTGACGCCCATCTGCGTGCTGATCTCCTGGCGTTCCATCGAGAAACGCGCGAAAGAGTTCTTTGCGTTCCTGCTGCTGCTGGAGTTCGGACTGGTGGGAGTCTTTTGCGCGCTCGACTTCTTCCTGTTCTATGTGTTCTGGGAAGTGGCGCTGGTTCCGATGTACTTCCTGATCGGCGTTTGGGGACACGACCGGCGGATTTATGCGGCGCTGAAATTCTTTGTCTACACGATGGCCGGCTCGGTACTGATGCTGGGCGGGATTATCTACTTGTACTCGCGCGCCGGCAACACGTTTGATTACCCCACCATCCTCGCGGGCCTGCAGAGCGGCCGCATCCCCCTCAGCTCCGCCGAGCAGCTCTATCTGTTCTTGGCATTCTTCGTCGCCTTCGCCATCAAAGTTCCGTTGTTTCCGCTGCATACCTGGCTCCCCGACGCCCATGTGGAAGCGCCCACCGCCGGGTCCGTAATGCTGGCTTCCGTAATGCTGAAGATGGGCACCTACGGCTTGCTCCGCTTCTGCGTTCCGCTGTTTCCCACGGCCGCGCGCGAGTGCGCGGCCTGGATTGTCGCGCTGGCGATTATCGGCATTGTCTACGGCGCGCTGGTGGCCATGGTACAGCCGAATATGAAGAAGCTGGTGGCGTACTCGTCGGTGAGCCATCTTGGATTCGTGGTGCTGGGCATCTTCTCATTCACGCAGCAAGGTTTCGACGGCGCGGTTTACCAGATGCTGAATCACGGCGTCTCCACCGGCGCGCTTTTCATCCTGGTCGGCTATCTTTATGAGCGCCGGCATTCACTCGAGATCGCATCCTATGGCGGCGTGGCCAACCCCGCGCCGAAGCTGGCGATAGTCTTCGCCGTCACCATGCTGGCCAGTATCGGGCTGCCCACGCTGAACAACTTCATCGGCGAATTTCTCGTCCTGCAGGGCGCCACTCTGGTTCGCTTTGAATGGACCGTGTTCGCCTCCATCGGCGTGATTTTGTCCGCGTGCTACATGCTGTGGCTGTACCAGCGGGTGTTTCTGGGAAAGGCATCGGACGACATCACGCACCACATGTTCGAATTGCGCCCTCGCGAAATGGCCGCGATTGTGCCTCTGCTGGTGCTGATGGTCTGGATGGGCAGCTTCACGCAGAGTTTTCTGCCGTCCATTTCATCCTCCACCGCCCGCATTCTGGGACCCATCGAATCGGTACAGGTTCGCAATGCCGCGCCGCCTCGAAACACCTTGCTGGCTTCGCTGAAGGAGCTGCTGCATGCCCGTTAACTTCATGCCTTCGGGCGAGGACTACATCCGGTTTCTGCCGGAGATCCTGTTAACGGCCTTCGGCACGCTCATCATGGTGCTGGAGCCGTTCGTGCGCGACAAGGTGCGCAACCTGTTCGGGTGGTTCGCGTTCGTTGCGCTGGCGGCTTCGCTGGCGGCGTCCGTGCTGGCCGATTCGCACCGCGGCGC
Source organism: Acidobacteriota bacterium (assembly GCA_030776455.1). GTDB lineage: Bacteria > Acidobacteriota > Terriglobia > Bryobacterales > Bryobacteraceae > JALYHQ01. The sequence continues at coordinate 25,592 of JALYHQ010000072.1, forward strand.
GGCGTTTTCCGGGATGCTGGTCATTGACGGCTTCGCCACTTTCTTCCGCGTGCTGGTGATCGCCGTGGGCCTGCTGACGGTGCTCTGTTCATCGCAGTATCTGAAGCGGGAGCAGGCGGCATCGGCCGAATATAACGCGCTGCTGCTGTTTTCCGTGGCGGGCCAGTGCGTGATGGCGTCCGCCAATGAGCTGATCATGATCTTCATCGGTCTGGAGATCTCCTCCATCGCCACGTATGTGATGGCCGGCTACCTGCGCGACGACAAGCGCAACAACGAAGCCGCGCTGAAGTACTTCCTGCTGGGCAGCTTCTCGACGGCGTTCCTGCTCTACGGCATTGCCTGGATCTACGGGACCTCGGGCTCCACGAATCTCTCCATCATCCGGGCTTGGCTTTCGAATCCGGGCATCGAGCACAACCTGGTTTTAGTCGGCACCGCGGCGGCGCTTATGTTCGTTGGATTCGCGTTCAAAGTCTCGGCCGCGCCTTTCCAGGTCTGGGCGCCGGACGTGTATCAGGGCGCTCCCGCTCCCGTAACGCTGTTCATGTCCGCCGGACCCAAGGCCGCTGCATTCGCCATTTTCCTGCGCGTCTTCATGACCGCGTTTGATCCCATCAGCAGCCGCTGGGAGCCTTTTGTATGGTCGTCTGCGCTGCTCACCATGATGGTGGGAAATTTCGCGGCATTGATGCAAACCAACATCAAGCGGATGTTGGCATACAGCTCCATCGCGCACGCCGGCTACATCATGGTCGCGATCGCCGCGCATAGCCGGATTGGCATCGCGGCTGCGATGTTCTATCTCGCCGCGTACGCGCTGATGAACATCGGCGCATTCGCCATCGTCACGCACTTCTCGCGCCGGGGAGAAAAGTACGTCACCATTGAAGATCTGTCCGGCCTGGGCTGGAAACAGCCGGTGACCGCCGCGCTGTTTACCGTTTTTCTGCTGAGCCTGATCGGCATCCCGCTGACGGCCGGTTTCTTCGGCAAGTTCTACATCTTCAAAGCCGCCCTCGATGCCGACTTGATCTGGCTGGCCGTCCTGGGCCTGCTGAACAGCGCCGTAGCCGCTTATTACTACCTCCGCATCATCGTCGTGATGTATTTCCAGGAGCCCGGCGAATCATCCGAGAGCCTTGCCCCCCTGAGCGCCGGCGTAAAGACGGTGTTGTGGGTAACGGCGCTAGGCACGCTGCTCCTCGGAATCTTCCCCGGCCTGCTGCTAAACTACGCCCGCAGCTCCAGCGACCTCTTCAAGTAACGTCCGTGTGGGGCAGGTTATTAACCTGCGGGACGCTTTCCAAGCGGCCCTGTACGGGGCGTCATAACCCCCACACCCTCCCCCACCGCTCACCCCCCACCCCCCGCCGACCCAAACAGCGCCTCCGCCATGGCATACTTCAGCGCATCCACGCCCTGCCCCGTCACACTCGACAGCTCAAAAAACGGCAACCCCTGCTCCCGCGCCAACTCTCGCAGCGCATCGATCCTCTCGCTATCCTGCGCCACGTCGATCTTCGCAGCCACCAGCAGCATCGGCTTCTTCGCGAGATCTTCGTTGAAGCTGGCCAGCTCATGCATCACCACGCGAAAATCGTTCGCCGGATCGCGCGCCGTCAGCTCGGATACGTCCACCAGGTGGACCAGCAGCCGCGTGCGCTCCACGTGTTTCAGGAAGCGATCCCCCAGGCCATGGCCCTCATGCGCGCCTTCGATCAGGCCGGGGATATCGGCCACCACGAACGTCCGATCGTCCACGCTCACCACTCCCAGGTTCGGCTCGAGCGTGGTGAACGGATAATCGGCGATCTTGGGCCGCGCCGCTGAAATGCGCGAGATCAGCGTGGACTTGCCCGCATTGGGGAACCCGACCAAGCCCACGTCGGCCAGCAGCTTCAGCTCCAGCCGGAGGATCCTGTCGTCGCCGGGATGCCCGGGCTCGTGCTCGGTGGGCGCCTGATGAGTCGGTGTCGCGAAGTGCTGGTTCCCGCGCCCCCCGCGTCCGCCGAGCGCGATGATGACGCGCTCGCCTGCCTTGGTGAAATCATGCAGCAGCTCGCCGGTGGCGAAATCGTAGACCAGCGTGCCTACCGGAACCGGCAGATCGATGGAAGTGCCGTCGCGTCCGGTGCGCTGGCTGCCCTCGCCGTGCCGCCCGCGCTGGGCTTCGTGTTCTGGATTGAAGCGGAAATGCAGCAGAGTATTGTGGTGATCGCTGGATACCAGCGTGATGTCGCCGCCACGGCCGCCATCGCCGCCGCTCGGCCCGCCGCGCGGAACGAACTTCTCCCGCCGGAACGCGAGGCACCCATTGCCCCCGTCCCCCGCCTTGACGTGAATCTTTACTTCGTCGATGAACATGAAAAAGGCCGCGAGTCTGAGGACCCGCGGCCGTACCTTCGTTTCTGAAAAAAGGACCGGGCCTAAGCCTCGGTCACGATGCTGATGAACTTGCCCTGGCGTCCGCGATCGCGGAATTCCACGATCCCGTTGACCTTGGCGAACAGCGTGTCGTCCTTGCCGCGCCCGACGTTCTCGCCCGGCTTGTAAACCGTGCCGCGTTGCCGGACCAGAATGGATCCGCCCGAAACCATCTCGCCGCCGAAGCGCTTCACGCCCAGCCTCTGCGCGTTGGAATCGCGCCCGTTTTTGGAACTGCCTAAACCTTTTTTATGCGCCATTGCCGTTTCCTATGCCAGAATCTCGCTTACCCGCACCTGCGTGAAGTTCTGCCGGTGCCCGATGGTGCGCTTGTACTGCTTCTTGCGCTTGAACTTGAAGACGATCAGCTTGTCGCCGCGCCCGTGGCCGGTGATGGTCCCCTTCACGCGGGCATCCGCCAGCGCCGTTCCCGTAACCAGATCGCTGGAGTCGTGCATCACCGCCAGCACCTTGCCGAATTCCACTTCAGCGCCAGGATCGCCCTCGATGGTCTCAACCCGGATCTCGTCGCCCGGCGCCACGCGATACTGCTTACCGCCGGTTTCAATTACTGCGTACATAGCGTTCCTCGTGAATTTGATGGGAGCCGCCCCGGTTCGCCCGGAGGGCATAGAAGTAGTGTCGTCGCGACCTACAAGCTCTATCTTACAGCATCCGCGGTGCGAGGCGCAAACCGAGCTTCTGTGGGGCAGGCGGTTTCGCCTGCCAGAGGGCGCAGGATACTATCCTGCCTCACACAGCGGCATGTTCCATTCCTGGTGCGGCCCGACCGCTCCCTATGATCGTCGCTCCGTTCGGGCGTGGGTTATTAGGGTGGGTATATCGGAAGCAGCTATCGGAGCGACAGTCGACTCAATCCCGCAACGCCCTCACCGGATCAGTCCTCGTCGCCCGCCACGCCGGCAGAAAACACGCCGCCATCGACGCAATCAGCATCACCACGAATGCCGCCCCGAACGCCAGCGGGTCGCGCGGACTCACCTTATACAGCATCCCCACAATTAGCCGTGTCATTGCCAGCGCTGCCGCCGCCCCCAGCACCAGCCCGCCGCCGGTTAATGCGAGTCCTTGCGACATCACCAGCCGAATCAGGTTCGACGATCCCGCACCCAGTGCCATCCGCAGTCCCAATTCGCGCGTGCTCTGCGATACCGCGTACGACATCACGCCGTACAGCCCGATCGCTGCCAGCACTAACGCCAAGCCGCCAAACACGCCCAGGAACGAGACCGCTACTTGCTGAAAGGACGTCGAGCGGTCCACTCGTTCTTGCATCGTGATCAATTCATCCGGCGCCAGATTCGCATCCAGCGCACGCACCTCGCGCGCCAGGCTCTTCGTCATTGTTTCCGGCCGCAGCGAACTTCGGATCAACAGACTCATGCCCGCAATATTCTGTCGCATCGCGACGTAGAAAAACGGCTTCGGCGGTTCCGTCAAACTCCCGATCTTGGACATCTTCGCTACGCCCACCACTTGCATCCAGCGTCCTTTCACCTGGAGCCGGCTGCCCACCGGATCGCGCCCGCGCCAGTATTGGGCCGCCATCGCCTCATTCACCACCGCCACCAGCGGAGCAGTTTCGTTATCGGCGCGCGTAAACTCGCGTCCTGACACCAGCGGAATGCCCAGCGTTGCGAAATATGCGGGACCAACCTCGTTGTAATCGGCCGTGGGCTGCTCGTCCGGCCTCGACTCATAACCATCCACTGCGATCGGCGCGGAAGCAGAATTGCGATAGCCGAACGGCGTGTACCGGACGAATGCAGCCGACTCCACGCCGCTCACTCCCCGCAGGCGATCCATCAAATCGTCTTGAAAATTCTTGATGCGCTGCGTATCGTATCCGGCCGACCTGAAATCGATATAGGTTGCGAGCACACTCCGCGAAAAGCCGGGGCTCGTATTCTGAATCCCACGCAGGCTCTGAAGCAGCAGACCCGCTCCCACCAGCAGAACGAAACTCAGCGCTACCTGCACCAGCACCAGGCCTGACCGCACCAGCGCTCGCCGCCGTCCGCCCACTACGCCGCCCGATTCGGCCTTCAGCGCCGAAGAAAGATCGATCTTGCTGGTCTGAATCGCGGGAATCAGCGCGAACAGCAGCGTCGAGAGCATGCACACGCCGGCGCTCACCGCCAGCACGCGCCAATCGATCTCGCCCGGCAGATTCATCGCGTTGCCGCCGCGCTTTGGAAGCAACAGTACCAGCAAGTTCCGGCACCAGTTCGCAACCAGGAGTCCGCCGGCAGCCGAGATGGTAGTCAGGATCAAGCCTTCGGTGAGAAGCTGCTTTACCAGCCGTCCGCGTCCAGCGCCCACCGCCAGCCGGACAGTCATTTCATGCCGCCTCCCAAAGGCTCGCACCAGCAGCAGATTGCTGACATTCGCACACGCGATCAGCAGCACCAGCACCACCACCCCGAGCGCGATGGAGAGCGTTGGCAGCATAGTGCGTGCGTTGTTGAAAGGCGTTTGCCATAGCGGATACAGCCGGACGCCGCGGCCGCGATTCGTCGCGGGATAAGCCTCTTCCAATCGCTTCGCCACCGCCGAAATCTCGGCCTGCGCCTGCTCGCGAGTTACGCCAGGCTTGAGCCGCACGAATCCCTCGATCCAACGCGCGCCTCGATCGTCCACCTTCTCCCCGGCCTGATAAAACGTTTCGTGCATCGAAATGGGTACCCAGAACCGCATCGCCCACCCAACGAAGGTCCCATAAAACCCTTCCGGTGCGACGCCGATAATCGTATGCGGCATGGCGTTGAGCATTTGCGTCTTGCCGATAATTGCGGGGTCGCCGTGAAAGCGCTCCTTCCACATCAGATAGCTGATCACCGTCACCGGGTGAGCGTTGCGCCCGAAGTCTTCGGCTGGTTCGAACCCGCGGCCCAGGATCGGCCGGACACCCAATGCGTCGAAATAGTTGGCCGAAACAATGCTGGCTGTGGCGGTCTCCGCCCGGTCGCCGACGCTGAGTGTGGTCCCGGTGATCCGGTCCGCGATGAAAGCGTCGATCAGCGTGCAGTTCTTCTGGAAATCGACGAAGTCGGGCCACGCGACATCGGGATTGCCCCGCTCGGAGCGATTCGTCCCGGCTATCGCCATCAATCTCTCCTGGTGGGCGACAGCCGGGAATGGGCGCAGCAGGATGCCTTCAATCCAACTGAAGACCGCCGCATTGGCGCCGATCCCCAGCGTCAGGCAAAGGATCGCCACGATAGAAAAGCCCGGACTGCGCCGCAGCATGCGGAAGCCGAAGCGAAGATCCTGCAACAGGACCTGGAGTACCGGCAGAGAGCGAGTCTCGCGATACGTCTCCTTGGTCCGGGCGACGCCGCCGAAGCGCCGCAGGGCGGACGATTGGGCGTCAGCGGGAGTCATTCCGCGGCGGATGTTTTCGGCGGTCTCCATTTCCAGATGGAACCGAACTTCGTCATCCAGATCGCGCTCCAGGCCGGGCTTGTGAAACAGGCCCGCGAAGCGCGACCAGAGCACGCGCAAGCGCGTCATACGGGCCTCGCGAAGCGGGCCAGGATGCCGGCGATACGCTCCCAGTTTTCCGATTCCGCGGCGAGCTGTTTCTTTCCCGCGCGCGTGATGGAGTAAAATTTGGCGCGGCGGTTGTTCTCGGAGACGCCCCATTTCGACGCGATCCAGCCCATCTGCTCCAGACGCAGCAGCGCGGGGTACAGTGTGCCCTGATTCAACGCCAGCGCGTCTCCGCTGATCTGCTCAATCCGCCTGGCGATTCCCCAGCCATGCTGGGGTCCCAGGGTGTCCAAGGTTCGCAGCACCATCAAGGCGAGCGAGCCGTGCAGGACGTCGGTCCGGTCCTTGGCCATATTCGGGTTCCTTCAGGCAGCCTACAGGAGTTCCCTGTAGCCTGTCAACAGGGGCAAAGGCGGGTTCAATCAAATCGAAGCCAAGAAAGCATAATAGAAGCTGGCATGCAGATGGAAGAGACACGCGTCTTGCTGGTGGAGGACAACCCCGGCGACGCCCATCTGTTTCGCATCGCGGTGGCGGACGCGGGAGCGGGAAATATCCGCCTGGTGCATGAGGTGCGGCTGGAGCCGGCGCTGAAGCGGCTGGCCGCGGAATCGTTTGACGTCATCCTGCTGGATCTCTCCTTGCCGGATGCTCAGGGGATCGAGACGCTGGTTCGAGCGCATGCGGGAGCCGGCGGAGTGCCCATCGTGGTCCTCACCGGACTCGACGACGAGGCGCTGGCGATCCGCGCGCTGCGCGAAGGCGCGCAGGATTATCTGGTCAAGGGACAGGTGGACGGAAGCCTGCTGGTGCGCGCGATGCGTTACGCGGCCGAGCGGAAGCGGGCCATGGACGCGGTGGCGCGGCGCGAGGAATACTTCCGTTCGCTGATCGAGAATGCGCTGGACCTGATCAGCGTGCTGGATTCGGAGGGCGTGATTGGGTATGCCAGCCCATCGCACGAGCGCGTGCTGGGCTACCGGTCCGATGAGCTGGCGGGCAAGTCTCTGCTCGATTTCATACACCCCGAGGATCAGGCGCGCGTGGCGGCGGTAATCGAACGGGGCGGCGAGACGCTTTCCATTGAGTACCGCTTTCGGCACAAGGACGGTTCCTGGCGCGTGCTGGATTCTTTCGCGCGTAATCTGTCGAGCGTGGCCGCGGTACAAGGCATTGTGGTCAATTCACGCGATGCCACGGACCGTCGGACCGTCGAAGACGCGGTGCGTGAGGCCAACCAGACGCTGCGCGCCGTGATTCAGACCTCGCCGCTGGCGATCTATTCCACCGATATGCGCGGCCAGACACAGTACTGGAATCGCGCGGCCGAGCGCATCTTCGGGTGGGCTGAATGGGAGCTTTTCGACCGGCCGCTGCCGCATCTGTTGGCCGGCGACGGAGAAGCGCTGGCCAGCCGGCTGGAGCACGCGGGCCGGGCCGATCCGGAAGCCGCAATGGAGATGCAGTGCCGCCGCAAAGACGGTTCGGTGCTGGATTGCGAGATCTGGAGCGCGCTGTTGCGCGACGGCGCGGGCGTGGAGAAGGGCATCGTCGATGTGGTGGCCGACGTCACGGGCCGCAAGAAGCTGGAAGAGCAGTTGCATCACTCGCAGCGGCTGGAGGCGGTGGGCCGTCTGGCCGGCGGTATCGCGCATGACTTCAACAATCTGCTGATGATTGTCACGGGCTATTCGCAGATATTGATGAGCGGGATGCGCGAGGGCGATCCGGGACGCAACGACGTAGAGCAGGTGCTGAAGGCGGCCAGTCGCGCCAGCGAGCTGACGCGGCAACTGCTGGCCTTCAGCCGGCGCCAGATTGTCAATGCCAAGGTGCTGGATCTCAACGCGCTGGTTACCGACATGGATCGCATGCTGCGGCGCGTGATGGGCGAGGATGTGGAAGTAGTGACCGTGCTGGCGAGCGATTTGAAGCCGGTGCGAGCGGATCCGGGGCAGCTGGAGCAGGTTCTGCTCAATCTGGCGGTGAATGCACGCGACGCCATGCCGTCTGGGGGCAGGCTGACGATTGAGAGCGGCAACGTGTATCTGGACGAAGAATACGCGCGCACGCATGTCACCGGCAAGACCGGCGAATTCGTGCGGCTGTCGGTGAGCGATACGGGAGCCGGCATCGATGCGGCAACTCAAGAGCGCATGTTTGAGCCGTTCTTCACCACCAAGGAGCCGGGCAAGGGAACCGGACTGGGGCTCTCCACCAGCTACGGGATCGTGAAGCAAAACGGCGGCGATATCTGGGTGATCTCGGAGCCGGGAGCGGGTACTACGTTTGAGATTTACCTGCCGGCGGTTCGGGAAATTCCGGAACCCATCGAACCCGCGGCGCCGAGTCCCGTGCTGCACGGCGATGAGACCATCCTGCTGGTGGAAGACGACGCGGCCGTCCGCCATGTGCTGGAGACCATGCTGCGCCGCCATGGCTACGAGGTTTGGGCCTGCCCGTCTCCCGAGCACGCGCTGGAATTAGCGGCCCGCCACGGCGCCGCCATCCGCTTACTAATCACCGACGTGGTGATGCCGGGCATGGGCGGCCGCGATCTGGCGGCCAAGCTGACCGCCCTGTGTCCAGGCCTGGCAGTCCTGTATGTCTCCGGCTATGCCGACACCTGGAATGACCTGGACGCCGCGTTCCTCCAAAAGCCTTTCGCCCCCGAAACCCTGGCGCTAAAAGTCCGGGAAGTCCTGGCAAAAGTACCCTGACACCGTTGTAGGGCGGGGCCCCTGCCCCGCAGCCGGCCCCCCGGCCGGCTTCTTCAACTCCGCGATCAGCTCCCCCGCAGCCC
>JALYHQ010000073.1 GCA_030776455.1 Acidobacteriota bacterium
AACGCCAGCATGCGCTCGTGAAGTTTGTTGCCCGCGTTGGTGATCATCGAGAACTCCACCTTGTTGCCGGCGCTATCCATAAGCGCGCTGCCGGAGCGCCGGAATCCGGCCCGCTGCAGCAGCGCCAGCGCCGAGGCTTCCGAACCCGTCGGCGGCTTCAGCGCCGGGTTCAACCAGAAACGATTCGCCACCGAAACTGGACCGGCCGCCGCCCGCGCGTGCCCGTGATAAACAATGCGCACAAAGTCGTCCCGGTGAATGCCTTCGGAAATCGCTCGCCGGAAATCGCCGGAGCGGAACCAGCGCCTTTTGTACTCGGGCATCGGCGCAGCGTCAACCTGGTTGAAGAACACCGTCTCCCAATCGAGCGAGGGTCCCGCGTCAACCACCGCGTGCGGCATCTCAGACGAAAGCCGGTCGTACATCTCCGGATCCAGCTTGTTCAGTATGTCGAGCTCGCCGCGCCGGAACCGCAGCAACTCCAGCTCACGATTCTGCTGGATCTCTAGCCGGATCGCATCCAGATAAGGAAGCGCCCGTCCGTTCGCGTCCCGCTTCCAGTAGTTCGGGTTGCGGCGCAGCAAAACATAGGTACCGGGCTTGTACTCACCGAGCTGAAAAGGACCCAGCACCGCGCCTTCCTTGCGAGGCGAGTGCGCCGACAGGACGGCGACCTCATCAAACCGGCTGGCCAGCGCCGCCACCGGAGCCGGGAAGCGCACGCTCGCCGCGTACGGCCCCTCGCACTGAATCCCGACGTCTCCGGGCCCGGATCGAAACGCATCGCCGGCGGGCGAATGCACGGCCGGATCCATCAACTGGCGCATGGTGTAAGCCACGTCTTCGCAGGTGAAGGGCGTGCCGTCGGAGAAGCGCACGCCGCGCCGCAGGTCGAAATCGATGCGGCGGCCGTTTTCCGTCACCTTCCATTTGGTGGCAAGCTCGCCTTCCAGCTCCTGTGTATAGCGATTCAGACGAATCAGGACGCCGCCGGTGAGGAAACGAACCGTCGCCGAAGGCTCGTCTTCCACCAGCAGCGGGTTAAATGTTTTCGGATCGGCGCGCAGGCAGAAGCGCAGTTCGTTCGCCGCGCTCGCCGCCCAGGCTGCCGTCAGCAGCAGCGCAATCGCCAGCCGTATCAACATGGCACGCTCTCCTCGGTTCCCAGCAACAACTGCAGACAACTCACCACCACGATCAGCAGCACGGCGGGCGCGAGCATCCAGGGATTCCGCAGCACGGCCGAGTAGTTCTCAAGCTCCCGCAGCAGCGCGCCCCAGGATGGCAGGGGCTCCGATACGCCCAGCCCCAGCAGGCCCAGGTTGGCCTCGCTCAGGATGAACATGGGCACCGAAATCCAGAACTGCGCCAAAAGAACTGGGCGCAAATTCGGCAGCAGGTGCCGCCAAAACAGATGCCATCTCGAAATGCCGCTGGCGCTGGCCTGCACCAGGTAGTCGGAGTTCACCAGCGTTCGGGTGCCGGCGCGGATGATCCTTGCCGGGGCGGCCCAGCCTAAACATCCGAGCAGCAGAAACGTGATGGTCACCGATGTGACGGGCGAGGTGTTCAGCGGCAGCAGGGCTCGCACCGCGAGCAGCAGAAACAGCCATGGCAAGGAGAGAAACAAATCGATTCCGGCCGTCATCACGCGCTCCCAGCGGCCGCCCAGGTATCCCGCCGCGGCCCCGATGAGCGCGGCCATCAGGGTGGAAAGCAGCGCCGCCCCCGGCGCGAGTAACAGCGAAACGCGCGTGCCATAAAGCAGGCGCGCAAAACGGTCGCGGCCCAACTCGTCTGTACCCAGCCAGAACCTGGCGGACGGCGGCGCGCTGATGGCCTCGCGAAACTGTTCCGAATAGGACGATGGCGCGATGTATGCGGCCCCTACCGACGCCACCACTGCCACTGCCAACACCCCGCAGGCCAGCTTCTGTTTACCCGTCATGCCCGCTTCCATGCCGTTAGCGCCAAATCGGCCAGGCTATTCGCCACCAGGGTCATTAGCGCGACGAGAACAGTGATGGTGACCAGCAGTGGCAGATCGCGGTCCAGCGCCGCCCGCCAAGCCAGCTGTCCCACGCCGGGCGTATCGCAAATCACTTCGATGGGGATGGACGCCCCAAAACCCAGACTCACCGAGATGCCGGCCAAGGCCGCAAGCTGTGGCAGCGCTGGGGTGAAAATGTGCGCCCACAACACCCGCCAGCCGCTCAATCCCTTCGCCTCCGCAGCCAGCACGTGCGCCGATTGAGAAGTGGCGATCAGTTGATTTTTAGCGTAGCGATAGACATGCGGAAACACTACCAGCGCTATGGCCCAGCGGCTGGCCGCGCCTGTCCATGGCGCCATCCAGAGAAACAGCAGGCCAATTACCGCTGCCGGCGTTGCCAGGCAGAGCCCGCTCACGACGGCGGGGATGATCTCAGCCGCCGGGGTATGCCACCACAACGTGAGCAGCGCGAGCGCCATACCGCTCGCAACACCGGCCACTACGCCCGATGCGAGTGAGGACAGAGTAAGAGGCAGGCGCTCCTTCAGAAGCTCCGCTACCGGACGGTTGAGCGATCTTGAAAATCCGAAGTCGCCCCGCGCCAAGCCCGCTAGATAGCGTAAATAGAACGCTGCGATGTTATTGTCGTGGGCGCGCTCAGTGAGAATGGCCTTCTTGCTCTCGGCTCTAATGTGGCTATCCAGTTCCCGCTCATCCACACCAAAACCCGGTGCCAGCCGCACCAGCGTCGCCCCCAGTACTCCTCCCAATAGAGCGGTCAGCAGTATCCGCCGGGCTTGGCGCGCTAGTTGGCGAAGCAAGGGGGACTGGCGCATGCTGACGCTACCAGGTGCCGGTGGGCTCAAATGCCAACCCGCGCGATCCCACCAAGCCCAGTTTGTCCTTTTGCTTGGCGATATACATCCGCCGGTCCGCCTCGCTGAGCAGTTGATCGGCGTCCACGCCATCTTCGGGAAACATCGCGTGGCCGATACTCAACGAGGGCACGTCCGGCGTGAATATCGTGTGGCCGGCATCGGCCGTGATGGCTTTCAAACGCTGAATTTTCGCCGCCAATTGGTCGGGCCGCAGGCCCGGCAGCACCAGCACAAATTCGTCGCCCCCCATGCGCGCCACATAGTCGTACTCGCGGCAACACTCCTTCA
>JALYHQ010000074.1 GCA_030776455.1 Acidobacteriota bacterium
CTTGCGCAGGCGGTAGTCCTCCACCGCCGGCATCTTGATCAAGGTGCACATCTCAAAGAGACGCGACCGGGCCCGCATGCCGATCCGCTCCTCCAGAAAGAATTTTGCCCCCAGATCCGACCGTATGCCTGAGCCGCGCTCGTCCCCGGCCTGCTCATCGCGCAGGTTGGTGGTGACGATGGTCGACTTGCGGTGGTTGCAGCGGTACGTGATGATGGACGTCACGGTGTCCTCCACCCAATCGGTGACGCGGTGGGCGCCCAGATCGTCCAGCACCAGCACATCGGTTTCCAGCGCGGTGCGGTAGGCTTCCTTGTCCATGGTGCCCGAAGCGGAATCGTATCCGCTGCGGATCCGGTCCAGCAGATTCTGGAAGTCGAAGAACACGCCTTCAAAGCCCTTGACGATGAGGCCGCGCAGTACGGCCACGGCGAGGTGGGTCTTGCCGGTGCCCGGAGCGCCGATGAACAGCAGTCCCGGTTTGGGTAAGACCGGATATTTTCGAATGAAGGTGCGCACGTCGTTCAGCGGCGCCGTGAGGGCGCTCATGCCCACCGGATTGTCCGAGGGCAGCACGAAGTTGTGAATAGACTTGTCGGCGTACAAGGGAGGGATGCCCGCGCGCTCCTCAATTCGCACTGTTCCCGCCTTGAGCGCGCAGTCACAGCGCTCGGCGCCCGACATGCCGTCGCGCTCGACAATCTTCCATCCGGAACCCGCGCAGAGGGAACAGACGGCTTCGGAAACAGAATCGGCCGGCATGAGCTTATTCTATTCGATCACCACCAGCACTTGCCCCGCCGTTACCGTATCGCCGGCGGCCGCCCGCACCTCACGCACCGTGCCCGCATGCGCGCATTTCATCTCGTTCTGCATTTTCATCGCTTCCACCACCACCAGACCCTGGCCGGCTTCCACCGCGTCGCCGGGCTGCACCAGCAGGCGCACCACCTTGCCGGGCATCGGCGCCAGGATACTCTGGCGGCCTCCGGCCAGGCCTGCGTCCGTTCGCCGGCGGGCGTTGCGCGGATCGCGAACCTCAACCTGAAAACGGCGGCCGCCCACTTCAACTGAAAGGCCGTCCGCGGCGGCGGTGACCCGCGCTTCAAAGCTGTGGTCTCCCAGGAGCACGGAATAGACGCCGGGCTCCACTTGAACCACGGCCGGTCCTTCGCCGGAGGGAATCTCGACCGGCTTGCCGTCGACGGTGATCTCGAATTTCATCGGCGCAGACGGCTCCTTCCCTCGCTGGACCACCGGCTCACGCTGGATGCGGCGGGCGGGCTCGCGGCAGCCAGATTCCGCGAATGCTCCAGCGCGGCCGCCGCGGCCACCAACTGCAACTCGGCGCTCGCCGGGTGCTGCTCGGGAAGCCGCGGAAAATAGTCGTCCAGAAATGTCGTATACAAGCGGGCGGCCACGAACTCCGGATCGGCCAGCAGCTCGCGGAAGAATTTCAGGTTGGTGCGAATCCCGGTGACGGCGTATTCACTGAGAGCGCGCTGCATGCGCGCGATGGCGGCCGGACGGTCGGCGGCCCACACGGCGAGCTTGGCCAGCAGCGGGTCATAATCGATGGGCACAGTCCAGCCCGGATAGACGCCCGAATCCAGACGCACACCCGGCCCTCGCGGCTCCGAGAGATGCACGATCTCACCCGGCGACGGCATGAACCCGTGATCGGGATCCTCCGCGTACACGCGGCACTCCATGGCCCAACCGCGCCATTGAATTTCGTCCTGCGCGAAGGGCAGCCGCTCGCCGGCAGCGATACGAAGCTGCCAGTGGACCAGATCGAGACCGGTCACCAGCTCGGTCACGGGATGCTCCACCTGCAGGCGTGTGTTCATCTCCAGAAAGTAGAAATTGCGTTCGGCGTCCACCAGGAACTCGGCCGTGCCCGCATTGAAATATCCCGCCGAGCGCGCCACTCGGAGCGCCGCCTCGCCCATGGCCGCGCGCATCTCGGGATGCAAGGCCACCAGCGGCGAGGGGCACTCTTCAATCACCTTCTGGTGCCGCCGCTGAATGGAGCACTCGCGCTCGCCCAGGTGAATCAGATTGCCGTGTTTATCTCCCAGCACCTGGATCTCGATATGCCGGGGGCGGACCAGCGCCTTCTCAATGTATACTTCGCGGCTGCGAAAAGATCGTTCCGCCTCGCTGGAGGCATCGCGGATGGCGGCTTCCAGCTCGGATTCGGCGTTGACCAGCCGCATGCCCTTTCCGCCTCCGCCGGCCGCCGCTTTGAGCAGCACCGGATATCCCAGCTCATGCGCCACGGCGCGAGCGCGCTCCAGATTGGCCGCCGGCTCCTCGCTTCCCGGAACCACGGGCGCTCCGGCTTTCTTCGCCAGCACACGCGCGCGGGTTTTCGATCCCAGCTTTCGAATCGCATCCGCGGGCGGGCCTATGAATATGAATCCAGCCGCTTCGCACGCCGCGGCGAAATCGGCGTTCTCGCTCAAGAAGCCGTAACCGGGATGGATAGCCTCGACGCCGTGCTTGCGCGCGGCGTCCAGAATGCGATCCGTGTTCAGGTAGCTGTCCGCCGATGGCGCGGCGCCGATATGCGCCGCTTCGTCGGCCATGCGCACATGCAGCGCCCCGCGGTCGGCATCGGAATAGACCGCCACGCCGCGGATATCCAGCTCGCGAAGACCACGCATCAGGCGCACCGCGATCTCGCCGCGGTTCGCGATCAAAAGCTTACTAAACATTCAGAACCATCGTTACCATTGTTTACTAGCCGCATGACAACCCGCAGAGGCTGGCCGCGTCATGATAGTCAGGAGAATTACCACAATGCATCGTCCGACAATGAAATCTTTGTTAATATTTGCGGCCGCCGCCACGCTTGGCACAGGCGCGCTGCTGGCGCAACATCGAATGGGCCGCCATGGACACATGGCCGCGGAACTGGGCCTCACCGACGCACAGAAGGCGCAAGCCAAGACCATCTTCCAGAATTCGCATCAGACCGCCAAGCCGGTAGCCGATCAACTCCGGCAAGACCGGCAAGCGCTGCAGGCGGCGATTCAAGCGGGCAAGTCCGATCAGGAACTGCAGTTCCTGGCCGCCGCCGAGGGAGTCGATATGGGCAAGCTCGCGGCCATCCGGGCGTCGGCCGCCGCAAAGTTCCGCGCGATTCTGACACCCGATCAACAGCAGAAGCTGGACACCATGAAGGCGTCGCGCAGATCCCAGCGAAAAGCGGCGCGAGCCGCGGCTTCTGGCGACTGAGCGCGTGGGTTGGCGGGCAGGCGAAACGCCTGCCCCACCCGGCTGTGTACAATCTGGATTCATGCCCGCGGGCCGCGTCTCCCTCTTCGTCACCTGCATCGTCGACCAGGCATTCCCCAGCACCGGCCTGGCCATGGCATCCATCCTGGAGCGCCTGGGCTATCAAGTAGAATTCCCCGCCGATCAGACTTGCTGCGGGCAGCCCGCCTTCAACAGCGGCTATGTCCCAGAGGCCCGCTCGGTGGCGCGGCATTTCCTGAACGTATTTCGCGACAGCGAGTACATCGTGATCCCGTCCGGCTCGTGCGCGACCATGGTCTCCCATCACTATGAGGAGCTCCTGGGAGAGGACGCTCACCAGCTGGCCGGCCGCGTCTGGGAATTCTCGCGATTCCTGCTGGAAGTGGCCGGCGTGGACGATGTGGGCGCGCGTTTTGACGGGCCCGTTACTTACCACGACAGCTGCCACGCGCTCCGCGAGCTGGGCATCCACGACGGCCCGCGCCGCCTGCTATCGCGAGTCCGCGGTCTGGAGCTGCGCGAGATGGACGCCGCCGCCGAGTGCTGCGGATTCGGCGGCACGTTCTCGGTGAAATTCCCGGAGGTCTCCGGAGGCATGGCGCGCACCAAAATCGATTCCATCCTGCGCACGGGGGCCCATACGGTGTCGTCCATAGATTCCAGCTGTCTGATGCAACTGCAGGGAGCGTTGCTGCGCGCCGGCGCGCCGGTGCGAACCATGCATCTGGCGGAGATTCTGGCCCAGCGCTAAGCATGCCGCCCGATCCGCCCAGCACGATCCCGCAAACCATCGCCGATCCCAAGCTCCAGTTGGCCATCTACACCGCCACCGGACGCTTGATGCAGGGCCGCACGGACGCCATTGACCCCGCGCTGCTGCCGGATTATCAGGACTTGCGCACCCAGGCGAATGCCCTTAAGCGGCACACCATCGACAATCTGGATTTTTATCTGGAGCAGTTCGAAGCCAGCCTCGGCGCGCGCGGCGGCCAGGTGATCTATTGCCGCGACGCCGCCGAAGCGTCCGATTTCGTGCTGGGGCTGGCGCGGGACCGCGGCGCTCATCTCATCGTGAAATCGAAGTCAATGACCACTGAAGAGATTCACTTGAACGATCGCCTGGAAGAGCATGGCCTCGAGGCGGTGGAGACCGATCTCGGCGAATACATCCTGCAGCTGGCGCACCAGCGCCCATTCCACATCATCGCCCCGGTTCTGCACATGACGCGCCAGAATGTGGCCGATATTTTCACCAAAGCGCTGGGTATCGAACGCGAGGAAGTGATCGAAAAGCAGACCATGATCGCGCGCGGCGTGCTGCGCGACAAGTTTCTGGCCGCGGACATCGGCATCACCGGCGCGAATTTTCTGGTAGCGGATTCGGGCGCCATCGTACTGGTTGAGAATGAAGGCAACGCGCGGCTCACCACTTCCGCGCCGCGCATCCACATCGCGATTGCGGGAATCGAAAAAGTAATTCCGCGCGCGCAGGACCTGGCCGTGTTCTTAAAGCTGCTGGCCCGGAGCGCCACCGGACAGCTATTGAGCGTGTACACTTCGATACTGAGCGGCCCGCGCCGCGGCGGCGAGACCGACGGCCCCGAAGAGTTCTACGTCGTGTTGCTGGACAATGGGCGAACCAAACTCCTGCCCGACGCCGAGAAACGGCAGTCGCTCTATTGCATACGCTGCGGAGCGTGCCTCAATCACTGCCCGGTTTACCGCAAGATCGGCGGTCACAACTATCCGTGGGTCTACTCCGGACCCATCGGCGCTATACTGACTCCCCAGTTCCACGGCGTGAATCACGATCCGTGGCTGCCCTTCGCCTCCAGCCTGTGCGGGGCGTGCGCGGAAGTCTGCCCGGTAAAGATCGAGATTCCGAAACTGCTGCTGCGCCTGCGCGCCGATGTGGTGGAGGCCAAGGCCGGACAGGGCGGCATATCCGAACGGGTAGCGTTCTCCGCATTTGCGTGGGTGATGTCGCATCCCCGGACATATGAAAAATTGTCGTGGCTGGCCGCCCGGCTGTCGCCTCGCCCCAAGGACGGCGCCTGGATTCGCCGGCTGCCCTTCTGGATGCGCGTCGGTCCGCTGAAGAAGTGGACGGCTGAGCGCGATCTACCGCCGCCCGCACTCGAAAGCTTTCGCAGTTTGTGGCGCAAGAGATGACTGCGCGCGAATCCATCCTGGGCAGCATCCGCACTGCGCTCAATCGCCGTGCCGGGCAGAATCCCGGGCCGCCGCCGGCGGTTGCTCCGTGTCTTCCGGTGCAGACGCCTGCCGATCGGGCGGCGCTCTTTGCCCAGCGCCTGGAAAAGCTGGCCGGCCACTGCTTCTTTGCGCCCACACCCGCGGCCGCCGGCGATTACGTCCGCGCTCTGGTTCAAGGCAAGCGTGCGATAGCGGCGCCAGCGCCGTTCCTGATCGAGTGTGGAATTACGGGATTTCCGGAAGCGTCGCTGGACCAAGCCGATATCGGCATCACCAGCGCCGACTACGCTCTAGCCGATACCGGCACGCTGGTTCTGCTGGCCTCCGCGAGCCAGCCTCGCCTCGTGTCCTTGCTTCCTCCGGTCCACGTGGCCGTATTCCCTCGCTCGGCGATCCTGACCAGTCTGGATGAGCTGTTCGCGGTGCTGCCAAATCCCGCGGAACAGACTAGTTCCATGGTGTTGATCACCGGCCCTAGCCGTACCGCGGACATCGAACAGATCCTGGTGCGGGGGGTTCACGGACCCGGCGCTATTCACGCGGTTATCGTCGATTAGGCCAAGCAGAAAAGCAAAAGGGGAGGAAGCGCTCGGATCGGGCGCCGCAGGATATGTCTTGAAACGATGCACGGTTTCGGAACTGGTAAAAGCGCTCCGGCAAGTCTTGACTGGCAGCTCCTACGTCACCAAGCTGGTGGCCCAACCGGGGTCGGGTACGCCCAAGGAAACCGGGACGCCACTGAGGCAACTGACCTCCCGGCAGCGAGAGCACCAGTCCGTATCGAAATTTCAAGATTACGAATTGACCGTCTTCGTTGCCGAAACTTGAGTCTGATGGGGCTTCCCGGTCTTTGGCTTTCGTGTCTTTGACGCATCCTTCTCCGGCTTCGCTTGCAAGAGATCCCGGACCGCCTCACGAAACAGCATGAGAGGCTCCGCCCTTATCCCTGTGCGGATGCGCCGCGCCAGGAACCACGCCGCCCGATACCCAATCCCAAGCATCTGCTGAAGCTCGCGAGCGCTGACGCCATTTTCATCCGCGCACATCCTGTGAATCGCCAGCAGCCACTTGTTCAGGGGGATGTGGCTATCCGCCAAGATGGTTCCAACCGTAACGGTGAACTGTTTGCGGCATACGCGGCATTTCCAGACGCCCTGCCGGACATGCGTCCTCGCCCCCGGTCTGGGTTTCAGGTGATACGCCGCGCCCCGGCTGCCGCAGCAGGGACAAACGGGGCCATCCGGCCAGCGTTCGGCCTCAAGGAGTTCCCGGGCGACGTCATGGCTGGCAAATTCGGGGGCGGACAGATCGACTGACAAGTCTCCAGTAGGCGCTCAAAGGGTGGGTTTGTCAAGAGCATAAATATCGCAGATTCTGGTTGACGGTGAGCGCCCGCTTGGCTTATGATGGCCATTAAGCTGTTTTAGTACTAGTGTTGGAATCCATCTGCTCAACGGAGCGTTTGCGCGCTGTCGTTGTGTAATGTGATGCCGTCGTCCGCTGTTTGAGGCGGCGAAGGCGGAGGCGCGGTGTCGCTGCGCGGCTCCCGCGGAAGAGTTGCGCGCGGATGGATTGTTAACGGCAAGAATTGAATTTTGAGATCTGATGTGAACTTGGGCGAGCCATAGCAGTTGCAGCCTTAGAGCCCTACCCCGTCGAGTCCATCTTGACTAAAGCACTTGGCCCAGACAACCCGCTAAGGCATAATTCCGGAGGCGAAAACCTACTTCATTCCAGGCAGTTCGACGATATCAGTAATAAGCATAGCGATATTTGGCACCCTCGCGGCACTATGTAGCATTAACCAAAATGCTGGCGAGGTCCAGGCTGAAGCATCCTGATGCTGAGCGTGCTGGAACACGCGGAGATTTGTCGGAAGAGCCTTAAGAGGAAAACATGCACACGGGTAAATGGAACATGAAGAATTGGATGCTCGGGACACTTTTGGCGGCCCTGCCTATGGCAGCGGTGAATGGTCAACCCTACGCCTACGTGTCGAACGTCTCCGGAAACAACGTTTCCGTGGTGGACAACAACAGTCACACGAAAGTCGCCACCGTGAGCGTGGCGGGTGGACCCAGCGGTTTGGCGATGACGCCGAACGGATCATTGGTCTTTGTGGCCTGCCAGCGTGTGGGCAACGTGGCCGTCATAAGCACGGCCAGTAATACCGTGATCAACAACATCGCTGTGGGAACCACACCGGTTCAACTGGCTATTACACCAAACGGGTCCCAGGTATATGTTGTTGACAAAGGCTCGAATGACGTCATGGTGATCGATGTTGCATCCCAGTCCGTTATAGCTACTATCCCGGTTGGCAGCAGTCCAAGCGCCGTGGCGTTCAATGCCGATGGCAGCCACGCCTATGTGGCGAATATCTACGGCTCGAACGTTTCGGTAATCAACACGGCATCCCGAAGCGTGATAAACACTTTTGCCGCCTCGACGGGGCCCAGTGGAGTAGCGGTGTTACCGAACGGCAATGTGTACGTCTCAAACCAAACCGCGAACGTTGTGACGGTGCATGATCCTTCCGGGAATCTGTTGGCTACGATCGGCGGATTTGCATCTCCAAACTGCGTTGCCGCCAGTCCCAATGGGACCCGTGTTTTTGTTACGAACGGCAATTCGAAATCTTTGGCTACGATTGACACGGGCTCGAATACGCTGATCTCCACGCTCACGGTGGGAACCATTCCGACGTCCGTGGCCGTGAGCGCGGATGGCACCCGTGCTTATGTAACCAATGAGTTCTCGTTTACGCTCTCACAAATTGACATCGCCAGCAATACCGTGATGAATACGCTGGCTAACGTCGGCGCGTATCCTTATGCGGTGGCGGTGCAGCCATCCGGTGGCGGCCCCCCGCCTCCGCCGCCCTGTACTTTCTCACTTTCGCAGAACAGCGCTTCTTACGGATCTGGTGGTGGAACGGGCAGCGTGACTGTCACGCCGACTTCGAGCTGCGGACCATGGACTGCAAACAGCAACGTCGCCTGGGCCCAGATTACCGGCGGTTCCAGCGGTTCGGGAAGCGGCACCGTTTCGTTTTCGGTCAGCTCCAATGGCAGCAGCGCAGGTCTGAGTGGCTCTCTGACTATCGCCGGACAGACCTTCACTATCAATGTGGCAGGCGTAGCGTGCAGCTATTCGCTCTCTTCCAGTTCCAATTCGTTCACAGCCGCCGGTGGCGCCGGAAGCGTCAATGTCACCGCGCCCTCCGGCTGCGGCTGGACCGCAGGCAGCAACCAGGGCTGGTCACAGATCACCGGTGGCGCCAGCGGTAGCGGCAATGGAACCGTTAATTATTCGGTAAGCGCCAACCAAGGCGCAGGCAGCCTGAACGGTTCGCTTACCATCGCGGGAAACACGTTCACCCTTACCGAAGCCGGTGCGGCGTGCAGCTTCTCGCTCTCTTCGAGCTCCAATTCGTTTGGCTCCTCCGGGGGCGCCGGAAGCGTGAATGTCACTGCCACTCCCGGCTGCGGTTGGACCGCAGTCAGCAATCAGAGCTGGTCGCAGATCACGGGCGGGACCAGCGGCAGCGGTAACGGAACTGTCACGTACTCGGTAAACGCGAACACCGGCGCTAGCGGGCTGACGGGAACCTTGACCATTGCCGGGCAGACCTTTACCATTACCGAAGCTGGCCAGGTCTGCGCGTATGTCCTCTCATCGAACTCCGTGTCGTTGAGCGGCGCGGGCACCAGTGGATCCGTGAATGTCACCAGCGCCGGCGGATGTGGCTGGAACGCCACGTCAGACTCGGCATGGCTCACCATCACCGCGGGCTTCTCCGGCAGCGGAAACGGTACCGTAAGTTTCTCGGTGAGCAACAACCCAGGTACAAGCTCCCGCACGGGTAATCTCACCATCGGCGGACAAAACTTCGCCGTTACCCAGGCTGGCCAGTCCTTTGTGCCGATCCGGTTCCATTGCGGTGGTCCGCAGGTCGTCGATTCGAACGGTCATACATTCGCGGCTGATAACGCCATGAACTACAGCGTCACGAATAACGCTATCGGCAATACCACCAGCCCCGCGCTGTATCAAACCGACGCGTGGTCCACGGGTACTTTGCAATACCAGTACACCGTCCCCAACGGGTCGTTCACTGTGAAGCTTCACTTCGCGGAGTTCTACCTGATGCAAGCGGGTAAACGCGTGTTTAACATCGTGGTGAACGGGGTCACGAACAATGCCAACTTCGACATTTACGCCGTGGCTGGTCCCAACACCGCTTACGACGTGGTCATTCCCGTGGTAGTCAATAACGGCCAGATCACGATTCAGCTGGTGCCCGTCACGGGAACCGTCAAACTCAACGCACTTGAGATCTTCTGATCTCGAGCCTTTTGAGACTCTGAAACCCGGGGCGCAAGCCCCGGGTTTTTTTCGTTCGCCTGCGCCGATTTGCATGTGTCTACTCCATACGAATCGCCGGCCGGAAGTGAACTTGCCGGCGTTTGCCGCTACACTTAGCTATTCATATGCATGCACCTGCCCGGCTCTCACGATTCTTGCATGCCATCGGTACGACGTTCACGCGGCCCGTCGCTCCTGACGGACCCGACTGGCGCATCGCCGCCGCTCTCTTCCTCCTCAGCTTGTTCCTGGTGCAATGGCAAATTGGCGACCGGTTGCTGCTGTCGATGGATGAAGGCATTTACTTAGAAGGCGCGTTGCGCGTCTCCCAAGGCCAAGCGCCTTATCGGGATTTCTTTACCTTCACCGGACCCGGCGCGTTCTGGTCGTATGGCGCGATGCTGCACCTTTTCGGTCCGACCTTGTCGAGTGCCCGGTTGCTGCTCGCGGTCGAGATCGCGGCCATGGGTGGGGCAGTCTACTGGCTTACTGCCGTTCTGGCGGGCACGGGCCTTGCGGCCAGCTTGGGCGTCTTATTCGTCGCGTTCTGTCTGGACTCTCCGGGGTCCTTGTACATCTGTCATCGATGGGACAGTAACACTTGGGCGCTGGTCGCGTTGGTTCTGGCGTGCAACGGGTTGGCGAAGGCCAGACGCGCGTACTGGATCGCCTCCGGAGCCTGTGCCGCCATTGCAGCCTGGATGACGCCCCCTTTCGTCATTGTGGTGGCTATAATCTTCGCATGGATTGCATGGAGACGCTGGTGGCGAACCCTGGGAGACTACGGTGTCGGAGTTGCGGCGCCATCAATCGCAGCAGTCTCCGTTTTGCTGTATCAGCGGGCGTTCACGGCGATGATCCAACAGCTGCTGTGGGGGGTGGCTCATTACGGAGCGTCAAACAGGGTCCCCTACGGCTACGTGCCCGGAAATCCGCTGGCAAACTTTCAGGGAGTAAACATTCTCCATGCGCTTCTGCGGACGGGGTGGCTGATAGAGGTTCTGATGCCGGCGGTCCTGCCTGTCATGGCTTATGTGGGTTTGGTGATGTTGCTGTGTCGGCGGCGAAAGTATCCGGATCGAAAAAAAGAGGTCATCATACTGCTCGTCGCATTCTCCGCCGGTGTCATACTCGCGTCCCTTCCTCGTCTAGACGTACATCAACTATTGTTTCTCAGCCCGGTATTTTGGATCTTGTGCGGCTATGTTTTCTTCGAGGCCCTGGGCTCCCGCTGGCGCTGGCACCTCAACGCAACATTGGTTCTAGTGTCCCTTCTAATGTTGATCTCCAGCATCCGACAAGACCGGCGCTTCACGGAGATGGTCGAGACGAACGCAGGGCGAGTCCGGTGCACGCCGGATCTCGCGCAGTTGGTTTCGGCACTCGAAAGCACCATCCGACCAGGCGATGGCTTGTTTGTCTTTCCGTACCTGCCGATCCTCTATTTCGTCACTGGCGGACGAAACCCCTCGCGGCTCTCATTTCTCCAGCCCGGGATGATGACGGATCGAGAAGAAGCCTCCGTCGTGGCGGAGTTGCGTGCCCACCCACCCCATTGGATGCTTTGGGCGCAGTTTCCGCCGAGTCTCTGGACGGATAACTGGCCACATATCAACATCGCCAGATTGGAGTTTCAATCTCTCGATGCCTTCTATCAAACCAATTATCAGGAGACGCTACGGATTAAGCTATCTGGCGAGCCGCAGCTCGTCTTAGCGTGCGCCACGCCCTGTAGCGTCGCGGATCGGCATTAGGTGGCATGCTGTCGGCCCTCTGGGATAGCGAGGCACCCCGAACGCTTCCGCGGAGTAGTTTCGAAATGCTGGGAAGGCGCAACACTTGGGAGTTGCCGCGCATAACCCGGCGATCACTATCTCGGCAATTGAAAAAGGGGACCTGCGAAGGTCCCCTCTAAAGTATTTCCCGCCTTGAGGCGTTGCTATCCGGCCGTGGTCAAACGCGACGATGCTTGATGCGGCGGCTCAGGCCACCGAGCGCCACCAATCCAAGTCCAAGCAACGCGATAGAAGCCGGTTCGGGAGTTGCGGAACTCGGTTGGTAGGAGGCCACCGTAGTGGTACCGCCATCGATCACCGATGCGTTGCCAGCTGCAAAATTAAATGCGTTCGTGCTGATGATCAGCACCATCGAATTTTGCCCGGGGGGAATTGGCGAAGGATTCGGAGCTCCGTTGAATTGGAAGCCGATCACATCCGCCGGCGCAGTATTGCGGTCTCCAGTTTGCGGCTGGACTGTCCCGTTAACAAACCCGGCCAGGGTTCCGCCATCAGTTCGGAAACCCAGGTTAGTGAGCCAAGTTGCGAAGTTGGTGTCCGTCTCGCGCGAGAGCGGGTCGCAGGGCGTACCCGGCGCGGTAGATCCCGGGCCGCAGTTAGGGCTGCTCACGTTGGTCAGAACCTGATAGTAGAAATCCAATGTGTTGGTGCCAGTTTCCCTGTAAACAGCGGAAACGACGAAGCCACTGGTGGTTCCGAGTGTTGACACGAATGGGATTTTCTTGTACGCGATCTGGGTTCCAGGGGCTACGCCCGTGGCGTCACAACCTGCCATGATAACCGTATCGCCCGGGCCGGCGGGGCACCCGGTAAGTATGGCGGCGTTCGCCTTGGACGACAAGACCACCAAACCGAGGACCAGTAACGCTAAGCCCGCCACTTGCCGCGCCAGACCCCGCGCAGGCAGATTCTTGAAATATTGCATCATTTGTTCTTCTCCTCCGAAATCTTGTAACGCTCTTAAGCCTCTCTGGACCCACAGGCGGTACTAAGAGTACTATTCATCAACCAGTTGCCCAAGCGAGCAATCTGCTAGTACAAATGTTCACATCTTTCGGCCTGGGGAGGAACTGGAAAGAGTTCCAGTATGGTACTGAAGTGGGTAAGGGGCCTGCCTGGAAAAAAAGCCAACACAAGAGACGCAAGTTACACATTTAAAAAGGATTTCTGGGTTATCAAGAGTGGCGATGGCGACCTTGAAGGGATAAGCGTACTATCCGGCGAATGGAACTAAGGGCTAGAGGTTCGGCTCCAGGACGGCCATTTGCACACAGTAGCTATTCCGGTCGCCCGGCGACCCAATACCCGGGCCGCGTTCGCACTTCGAGACTGGGACGGTTCACCACTACCTTGATCTCGTGGAATCCGCCTTCGCTGAGATTGTTGGGCGTGTAGCTCAGCAAATACTGGCTGTGGAGTTCCTCGCCCAGCGCGATAACCGCCCGCTCCAGCCCTTCCCTCTTGATGAAGGAGTATTGCTTGCCGCCGGTATACCGCGTGAAGATGTCCAAGGCATCGTCGATAAAAATGCTCTTAACGCTCCTGAAAATGTCTACAAACAGGGGAATCGCGTTTCCGTTGTTATATTGCTGGTCCATGGTAGTGGGCGTGGCGGCGCCTCCCGCGGGCATGTGCTGCGCTTCGGGCGGGATTGCCGAGGGCCGCGCCGGTATCGCCTTCGAAGTCAGACCCGCCATCACACTTGAGATGTCCAGCGAATAGATCGCCACGTTGGCCAGCTGCGCTTCCATAAGGGCCTCGCGGAGCCGCCCCGAGCTGGACTGGTCGCGCTTCTCGCTGATCAGCAGAAGCACCTTGCGGCGATCCCGCCGATTGCGCAGCATGCGCACGCCCTCAGTCACCGCGTCGATCATGCGGTGATTGGTTGAGCCCGGCGTGATCTTTTTCATGGCGTCGGAAACTCGCGCGCCTTCGCTGGTAAATTCCTGCATCACCCGCACGCGGTGATCGAAGGCCAATACCGCCACCTCGCCGTTTTGTCCGGCCACCAGATCGTCCAGCATCA
>JALYHQ010000075.1 GCA_030776455.1 Acidobacteriota bacterium
GTTCGCCACCAAAAACCCACCGGTGCTGTCAGCCAGTTCGGCCAGAGAATTTTGCGCATTGGCCCGGATGCTATCGCTTGCCTTGTCCATGGCCTTGACCTGCTGCGGTGTGGTCGCGGTGCCGAAGGCGGTTGTACTGATCTGGCTTTGAGCCACCGCCTGAGCGAGCATCTGGGAACTTTGAGTAGTATCGCGGGAAGTAAGCAGGCCCCGCGCATCGATTGCGTACACGCTGACGTTCGCGCGGTTGGCGTTGCTGATGAGGCCCTCGAACTCCTCGGTGTATTCGGGCGGGATGTTCATGCCTTCGCAGAAGAACAGCAGCGTCTTGCGGCCGGGCAGCTGATACTGCTGGTTGATGAGCGCCTTCAGAGCGTACAGCGTGCTGCGGCCCTGCAGGGTGCGGTCCAGCGTTTGCGAGAACTGGAGCATGTTGAGCGTCAACTGGGCAAGCGCGGCGGACGCAAGCGCGCCGGCGTTGGGAGGCGCCGCCGCGGGAGTGGCCACGGATGCATTCGCCGCATTCTGGACGGCCACCGTTTTGAGCTCCTGCTCGATCTGGTCCGATTCGCTCTTATACAGCGACGACGCCGAGGAAGTGACCTTGGCGACAGCCTTACGAACAAGGTCCTTATCGGTGGTGTACTGCTGCAGGATGCTGAGACGCTGGTCGATGGAGAAAACGGCGAAGAATAGATTCGGTCCGGTCTCCGATTTCAGCAGGTCATTGACGGCAGTGCGGGCCGTAGTTCTGGCCTCGGTGCCTAAACGGTCAAAGACCAGCGTGATGATCCGGATCTGGCGCAGGGGGTCGATGGCGCCCGAGGGTTTCCCGGCGGCGCCCGCGGTGGCGGACGATCCGGCAGCCGTGGTTTCAAAGGCGCCTTCCGATGCAGTGACCAGCCGGAAGGAGCGCAGTTTCTGAGGCTCGCCGTCGTCGGTGACCTCAAAATCCTTGACGGAAAGATCCTTTACCAGATGGCCTTTCTTGTCGCGAACCACCACGTCCAGCAGAACTTCCTGGGAGGTGCTGCGGATGATGGTTTGCGACGCGGGAGCCGCGGCCCGGTCGGCCTGGGCGAAGCTGGGGAGCGCCGAAATGGCGAACGCGGCCATCAGTGTGATAAATCTCATTTCCCGGCTATGATCCCACTTTCAGCGGGCTGGGGCAACGGTCCCCAACCGCCTTCCGGCGAGGCGGCGGGGTTCTTTATCATCGAATAAGGATGCATCGTACCCGCAGGCAATTCCTGGCTTCCGCCGGCGCCGCCCTCTGGGCGTCTCGCGCCACCGCTATCGCCGCTTCAACGGCCGGGGGGCCCCTGTTTGAAGAGGTGGCGCCGGAGGCCAGCGGGATCGCCTGGGTTCACGACAACGCCATGTCGGATCAGCGCTACCTGCCCGAGACCATGGGCCCGGGCTGCGCGTTTCTGGATTTCGACAACGACGGCTGGATGGACATTTATCTGGTCAACAGCGGTAAGTCGGATTTCTACACGCCGCGCAAGCCGGTGCGGAATGCGCTCTACAAGAACAACCGCGATGGCACCTTTTCCGATGTCACCCTCAAAGCTGGAGTCGCGGGCCGCGACGGCACCTTCGGCATGGGTGTGGCGGTGGGCGATTACGACAACGACGGGTTCCCCGATATGTTCGTCACGGCGTACGGCCGCCCCATTCTGTATCGCAACAATCGCGACGGCACCTTCACGGACGTTAGCGAGAAGGCCGGACTGGGCGCGGCGGCGTTCGCCGGACACTGGACCACCAGCGCGGTCTGGTTTGACTACGATAACGATGGCCGTCTAGACCTGTTCGTGTGCAGCTTCGTCGACTATGGCGACTCCAGCCATCTTTCATGCGGCGACAACAAGCTGGGACACAAGTTCTACTGCATTCCGCGCGTGTTCAAGCCCACGCGCAGCCTGCTGTTTCACAACAACGGCGACGGCACGTTTACGGAAGTGGGCGCGGGTACGGATATCGAAAAGGCGCTGGGCAAGGGACTCGGCGTGGTGGCGGTGGATATTAATAACGACGGCCGCATGGACCTGTTCGTTGCCAATGACACGGTTCAGAATTTCCTGTTCGTCAATCGCGGGCCCGACGCCAAGGGCAAAACGCGCTGGGAGGAGATGGCGCTGGCGGCCGAAGTGGGATTCAGCGACAACGGGCAGGCGCGTTCCGGCATGGGCGTGGATGCGGCCGATTTCGACGGCGACGGCTGGCAGGATCTGTTTGTCGCTAATGTCGATCAGGAGATGTTCTCGCTTTACAAGAACAACCAGAACGAGACCTTTACCGACGTAGCGCATAAGAATTCGGTGGCCCAGGCTACGCGCCTGCTCAGCGGCTGGGGGCTGAAATTTCTCGATTACGACAACGACGGCGCGCTGGATCTGATCCTCGCTAATGGCCATCCCGACGACATGATTGAGAATTATTCGCAGCAGGTGAAGTATAAGGAACCGCTGCTGCTCTTTCATCAGGAAAACGGAAGACTGCGCAATGTGAGCGCGGACGCGGGTCCGGTGTTTACAAAATCCTTCGCAGCTCGCGGTCTGGCGATCGGCGATTTCAACAATGACGGCCGCCTGGATGTGCTGGTGGGCACTAACGGCGGCGCACCGGTATTGCTGCGCAATCGCGCGGGCGCGGACAACCACTGGATCGGGTTGAAATTGCAAGGCACGAAATGCAACCGCGACGCGATCGGCGCCCGAATTACGTGGTCGGCGGGTGGCGTAGTGCGGTCGCGCGCAAAGAATAGCGGCGGCAGTTACCTGTCAGCGCACGATCCCAGGGAGGTGCTGGGTTTGGGGGCGGCCGCGAAGGTGGACTGGGTGGAGATTCGCTGGCCGGCCCCCAGTGGGAAGACAGAGCGGTTGACGGATCTGGCGGTGGATCGATACGTGACTGTTACTGAGAAGGGGTAACGCCAAGCATCTCTCTGTTCGGCAAACCCTCTCAGTTAAGCAGCGAGATAGCGAAGTAGAAGGGCATGCTGAACTCCCCGGCGTTCACGACGTTCGCGTTTTTCCCGCTCCCCACCGTCGGAAGTAACGTGCCGACCTGCGAAACCGGCAACCCCGTGTACGATGATGTTCCATACACCGCCGGATCTGGATAAACGTACCAAGTCTCATGGGCGAGAGCCTGGCAGCCGCCGGTCGCCACCGTGCTCTTCGGACAATGGTGCACGTATACCAGCGCATCGGCATACGGACTGTTGGCCACATTGTCGCCGCCCTGCCCAGGCGCGACGGCTTGCGAGCCGAGGTTCACCATCCGGAAGGGGCCAAATTGGAAGGAATTTGATCCTATCCTCGTCGTAAATGTGTATTCAACGGCTGCGTTGTGTTGGTACAGGATATTCCTGATATTGACAGAGGCAACCGGAACCGTGCTGCCGGTGAGTCCAGACAGCGTATATTGGTCGGTGTACAGTGGCGCTGTGAAGTGGAAAGCAATAGAACGCTGCGATCCGCTCAAGGCGACGATAGCGTCATTTGAACCGCATGTGGATATCGTGGCCGTCACGCCGGACTGGCCGTTGACATAAGCGGAACCATCATTGGTAATCAACGACGGAGTAACTCCGTCTAATTGGGTATTGTTAATGGTCCACTGGGCCGGCAGCTCGCTGCACTGGTTTGCCGGACCAGCCAATGCAGCTAGAGATACAACGAGACTCGCAATTATTGTCCTGAACATTTTAAAACTCCTTAACCCAGATAGCGATTTGCGATTGTCAAACGGGCCAAAGGCCCTGACCGCGTTGCAAGAGCTCTACAGCTTAGTCACGGTGCCGTCGTTCCAATTCGTCACCCAAATGTTGACGCCGTCGAACGCCACCGTTCGCGGCCTGGAGCCCACCGGGAAGGTACACGTCCCTACGCAAGCTCCGTCGCTAGTGCGAAGCCTGGTCACGCTGTTGCTTGCGCTATTAGCCACCCAGATGTTGGCTCCGTCAAATGCAAGGCCCTCCGGACCGGCGCCCACCGGGAAGGTACCCAGGGTAGCCCCATCGCTGACCCGCAGTTTGGTCACGACGCTGAGGTAATTATCCGCCACCCATATGTTGGCGCCATCGAAACTCACTGCGACTGGTGCGGCTCCCACCGGAAATGTACCCAGGGTAGCTCCATCGCTGGCCCGCAACTCGGTTACGCTGGCGCCGGATTGATTCACGATCCAGACGTTGGCCCCGTCGAATGCGGCGCTGACGGGCCAACCACCCACGGTGAAGGTGCCCAGGACAGCCTTGTCGCTAGCGCGCACCTTGGTCACGTTGGCCTGCGGTGCATTCGTCACCCAGATATTGGCCCCATCGAACGCAATGCCGACCGCGTTACCCTGTTGAAAGGAGCCCAGGCTCGCCCCATCGCTAGCCCGCAGCTTGGTCCCGGCAAAACCGTTGAAATTCGCTACCCAGATGTTGGCTCCATCGAACGCCACGCCCAACGGGTTCGTACCCGTGGGAAAGGTGCATGTACCCACGCAGGCGCCATCGCTGGCCCGCAGCTTCCTCACAGTGTTGTCGCTACTGTTCGCAACCCACATACTGGTCCCGTCGAACGCCATGCCGTACGGGCTGTTGCCCACGGCATAGGTGATACCGGCGGTGTTGGCCGGGTACCAGCGCAGCAGGGCAACCGCCAGTGGGCTCGGTCCGGCGGGTCCCGTGGCTCCCGTGAGTCCAATCGGCCCCTGAACTCCCGTTGGCCCTGTTGGCCCAGGTGCGCCTGCGGCACCGGTTAGGCCTATGGGACCTGCTGGCCCTTGAGGTCCACTCGGCCCCATTGGTCCGGTCGACCCCAGCGTGATATCCAGCGACGTCGACTGATTTTGTTGGTTCGTCAGCGACAGGGAGTAAGAAGTCCCCAGAACCAGCGAAGGCGGCAGCGCTGCCACCACTGATGTCGCCGAAGAACTCACCACTGTCAACGTTGTCGCACCCAACATGACCACCGGGTGCTCCGTCGCGCCGAAGTTTATTCCCGTAATGGTGACTAGCGCGGGTGTTACCGTAAGGTTGGCCGCCGCACTGTTAATAACTGGATTGTGCCCGTTGCCTCCCGGTTGTGCAAGCGCAACACTAGCCCAGACCAAAATTTGTATCCATCGCGTTCGCATTGTTTCTCTCCTGTTGTTTGAAAAATCCAGGCGTACTGAAGTTTCTTGACCCGAACACTAGCGGAATGGAACCGGCAATGCCTCGGAAGACAATTGCAGCAGAGCGACAGCGGTTCCCTGTTTAAATTCTTCTTGACCAGATAGCGATTTGTCATCGAAAAAAGTGCCAAATCGAGTTACAATCTTCATCGATGGCGGAAACTGGCGAAATCACCGAACTTCTCGCCGATGTGCGCAAAGGCGATCAAAGGGCTATAGAGACTTTGGTCCCCATCGTTTATCAGGAATTGCGGCGCCTGGCATCCTACTATATGCAGCGAGAGAGGCCTGAGCACACGCTTCAAGCCACAGCGCTGGTACACGAAGCGTACCTCCGGCTCGCGGGCGGCGAGAAGCAGGACTGGCAGGACCGTGCGCACTTCTTTGCCGCGGCCGCGCAAGTGATGCGGAATCTCCTGATCGATCACGCGCGTGCGCGGCGCCGCGACAAGCGCGGCGGGGGCTGTGATATTTGCCTGGACGATGCAATCACACTGGCCGTCGTTGAGAACCCCGACCTTCTCGCCATTGATGAAGCTCTCGAGGGCCTCGTTAAGATCGATCCGCGACAGAGTCGTATCGTCGAACTCCGCTATTACGGCGGCCTGAGCATCAAAGAGGTGGCTGCCGTTTTGGACATTTCTGACCGTACTGTAAAGAGGGAATGGCAAATGGCCAAGGCCTGGCTGTATGCCGAAATTAGAGGGCAGTGTGACGCCTGATCGCTGGGAGCGCCTCAAGGAGGTCTTCGGCGAGGCTGTGGACAAACCAGCTCCGGAACGCGAGCGTTTCCTTTCCAACGCATGTCAAGGAAATTCGGAATTGCTCGCGCAGGCGCTCCGTCTGATCGCCGGCCATGACCGCGCAGGCGATTTTCTCTCCGATCCAGCCATCACATTATCGGCGAATGATGAGCCGCACCCTCAATTCGCGACCGGACAGCTGGTTGTCGGCCGGTTCCGCATCGTGCGATTTATCGCGCGCGGCGGAATGGGCGAGGTGTACGAGGCCGAGGACTTGACGTTAGGCACGAAAGTGGCGCTTAAAGCCATCCATCCGCGCATTACCGGTGAAACCGCGCTAGGACTTTTTAAGCAAGAGATTCTCTCCGCGCGACGGGTGACGCATCCAAACGTCTGCCGGATTTACGATATTGCCGAACATACCGGCGAGCACGGCGACAGTCCGGTAACGCTGTTGACGATGGAATTGCTGGAAGGGCCCACGTTATCCCGCCACTTGAAGGATCACGGACCGTTCTCCCGAAACATAGCGCTGCCGCTGATACAACAAATCTGCGCAGGGCTACAAGCCGCACATGACGCCGGCGTGGTCCATCGTGATTTTAAGTCGAGTAACGTGATTCTGACACAGCATGGGGATGGCTGGAGGCCCGTGATCACGGATTTTGGGCTGGCCCTTCCGGCCGGGTCAGGTCCGGAACCTCAGCGTGCCCATGGCGGGACGCCCGGCTACGTTGCACCGGAACAAATCCGGGGCGGTCCGGCGACTCCAGCTACAGATGTTTATGCCCTGGGAGTAGTGATCGGACGAATGATTGGCAGCTCGAGGGCGCGCAAGCCACGAACCCTCAAGCCCGGCGAACTGTCCGACGCGACTCAAGTACCGACCAATTCTCGCCTCTGGAAAGGCGTCATAGAACGTTGCTTGGAGCCAGATCCGGCGAGACGCTATCAGCGGCCGGCCAAGGTCGCGGTCGCTCTCCGGCGATCCTCACTGCGTTGGTCTCACAGTCTCAAGGCGCTGCTAGCCTCAGCCCTGGCAGGACTGCTCGTCCTGTTCTGGGTCACCCATCCGTCGCCGCCTGGTCCTCGAGAGGTGGTCAACCGCAGGGTCTGGAGCGGCAATGCCGTGGACAAGTCGGG
Organism: Acidobacteriota bacterium; assembly: GCA_030776455.1. Classification (GTDB taxonomy): domain Bacteria; phylum Acidobacteriota; class Terriglobia; order Bryobacterales; family Bryobacteraceae; genus JALYHQ01. The sequence goes on from JALYHQ010000075.1 coordinate 7,062, forward strand.
CAGTGTTTCGCCCGACGGAAATCTCTTGTCATTTACCGATTGGGAAACAGGCGACCTTTTGGTACACGATTTCAAAACTGGCGAAAATCGCCGCTTCACCAATAACAAGCGTACGTCGCGGCCGGAGTTCCAGTTTGCGGCATCATCGATTTTCTCGCGTGACGGGCAGTGGCTCGCCTACTCCTGGCAGCCACCAGGCGATGGAACGCCGATGGGAGTGCGTTTGATCCGTCGAGATGGTTCGGGTCAGCGGACCATTTACCAGCCCAAAGACCAAACCTGGCTTTCGATTGAAGACTGGTCCCAGGACCGAAAGTATCTGTTGGTTACGGCGCAGCAAGCCTCCGGCACGAGACTTGTGCTAGTGTCGGCGGCCGATGGAACATCCCGCGACCTCCCAGTTGCGGAAGACCGCTATGGAGGGACCGCGAAGCTCTCTCCCGACGGCCAATACGCTGTGTACGATGGCCGGCAGGGTGATGGCGCCGGCTCCGAAGTGCGCGTGATTTCCCTGGTAAACGGCGGGGATGCGCCTCTCTTGGCACACCCGGGCAACGAATCTGTAGTGGGCTGGGCTCCCGATGGCGAAAGGCTCATTTTCCGCAGCATGCGTTCGGGAGCGTATGAGATCTGGGATGTTCTAGTAGTCAATGGCCATGCGCAGGGCGTTCCCCAGCGGCTGCCCTCGAATGTCGATTCATTCTCGGCTTCCCTAGGTCTCACACGCAAAGGTTCGCTGTTCTATGCCACCGACAGCGGCGCATCCGATGTGTTCTTCGCGGAGTTCGATTCTTCGTCGGGGAAACTCCTGCCTTCGAAAGTCCTCAGCGAGCGGTTTGTCGGGACCAAGACCTCTCCGGCCTGGTCTCCCGATGGTTCCAGCGTCGTCTACGTGGCTAAGAACATGTTGAGGCTCCACAGCATGTTGACGGGGGCCGAACGCGACATATCTCCGAAGATGTCACGGCTGGTGCGAGTTCTCGAATGGAGCCCGGATGGCCGCTCCATATTCGTGCAGGGCTTCAGCGGCGATGGGAAAGGCGGCACGTTTCGAGTGGATCTCAAGACCGGCGCCGTCCGCGTCATATTGCCTGGGATTGTTGATCGTGAGGCGTTCTCGCGGGATTCTCGCACCATTTATACGTGGGGCGGTCCAGCGCTGGCGAAACACATTGTTTCCACAAGCCTCCGTACGGGGAAGCAAAAATCACTGTACACGCGAGAGGCCGTTTTCGAAATTCAGAATCCAAACCTCAGCCTCTCACCCAACGGGAAGATGCTCGCGCTTCAGCTACAGGGCGTGCCGCGAGGCCACAACTCGCTGGCAATAATGCCGGTAACCGGCGGCGAACCACGAATCATCCTGACAATCCCGCAGCCGGAGCGATTCGGCGCCAACTCGTTCACTTGGAGTAAGGATTTGCGCTACATTTTTGCTACCCGCCTGCTCAAGAATCATTCCGAGATCTGGAGAGTGCCAGTTGATGACGGCCCGCAGCCATCCGCCCTGCTCTCCATGGCCGGAGAAATCCGCCAGCTGCATCTGAATCCGAACGGACACCAGTTCATTTTCACGAGTGCGCAGGGCGCCGTTGAGATCTGGGCTCTGGAAAACTTTTTGTCGCAGGGTGTACCGGTGCAGGAGGCAAGGAGATAACCGTGCTGACGCTGCTTGTTCGTCTGTCCTGTTGTGGTTTGCTGGCGGGGATGAGTCTACAATCGCAGTCCACGCTGGGAACGATCCTGGGGACCGTGAAGGATGCTTCAGGCGCGGTGGTCCCAGAAGCGGAACTCATCCTGCGCAATCTGGATGAGGGCACTACTACACCCGGCGAGTCAAGCACAGAGGGGCGTTACGAATTTCTGAACCTCAAGCCCGGCCGTTATGAGTTGACTGTGAAACGGACAGGCTTCAGTACGGGTCGTACGCCGGTAATGGCGGTGGAAGCGCGCGATACGCGACGCGCCGATTTTACCCTCGAAATCGCACCGCGAGTGGAAGCAGCGGTAGTCGGAGCCCGCGTATCGCCCGTTGATACGGCTGGTGGAACCATTTATGACTCCAGGGATTTCGAGCAGTTTAACAGCCTTCCGTTGAATACGCGCGCGGGCTATCACAACAGTCCGTTCGCCGCCCTTATTATGGTGCCGGGTGTCCAGCAGGATCAAGGCGGGCGCACGTCGCTCGGGGGCGGACTGCCGTCGCATATCGAATACAGTGTTGATGGCGTTTCCACCATCAACATCCAATCCCACTCTCCTGATGTCGCCCTGGCTCCATCTTCCGAAATAGCGGCTGAGTTCCTCGTCACTTCCGTTAACAGCAATTCGCAGTTTGGACCAATGGGGGACGTGACGGTTATCACCAAGAGCGGAACCAATCAGCCTCACGGCAGCGCCCTTTGGTATCACCAGAACCAGGCGCTTGACGCTGCCACCTACGGAGACCCTCAAAAACCGCATAAGGTGTTTAATACCTTCGGCGTAAGCCTGAGCGGCCCCGTCTACATTCCGCACCTGTACAACGGGAGCAATCGGACATTCTTTTTCGTTGATTACGAAGGTAACCGCCAGCCGCAGACCTTGTTCAATCAGCTGAGTGTCCCGACGCAGGCGATGCGGCAAGGCAACCTGAACAATGTGCCCGGCGGTCCTCCCGTGGATCCCGACACCGGCGCTCCTTTCCAAGGCAACGGTATCCCCGCCAACCGCATCAACGCCGTCGCTGCAAAGTTGTTCAACTACTACCCTCAGCCCAACGTCTCCGATCCAAACGCTACTTACAACCTGCTCTCAAATGATCGAGCGGACACCAACACGAATGGCCAAGATATCCGCCTTGACCGGTGGATCAGCGCAAGACAAAGCGTTTTTGTCCGCTGGAGCCACAAGTCGACCATTTCGCTCGATCCTTCCCTTGCACCTCTTCCCGCCACCACTCAGGTAACTACCGGTAAAAACCTTGTGCTGGCCCAGACGTTCACGCCGCGCGCGAGCCTGTCGAATGAGTTTCGCTTCGGGTTCAGCCTGTCCGATTATGCAGAGCATTTTCCTCTGCGCGGAAGCGACGTTGTTGCGAAACTCGGCCTGATCGGGCTGGATCTGGGAGGGGTTGGGAATTCGGGTGGTTTTCCGCGTTTTGATTTTAGCGACGGCACCAATTTCACGCCCATCGGGCATAGCCGATTGGCGTTAACTCAATCCAGGAGTCTCCAGTTTACGGACACCCTCAGCTGGATTCGCGCTGGCCACACCTTTAAGTTTGGCACGGACATGCGCCGGATCGGATACCGAGTCCCACCCTATGCGGGACCCAATGACGACTTCGGCGCGTTCACTTTCAGGAGCGACACTTTCAGTGGGAATGCATTTGCCGACTTGCTGCTGGGGCTGCCTGCCCAGACCAATTACGCCGCGCTCGGGCCGAATCTGAACGAGTTGGCTACACATGCCGCGTTTTTCGCGCAAGATATCTGGCGCATCCGGTCCGGCCTTACGCTCGACTTCGGTTTGCGGTGGGAAGTGCATCCCCCGATGCGGGAGGCTTCCGGCAACATCACCAATTTCGACCACGCCACCGGAAACGTAATAATCCCCGACCAAACCATACCACCGGCGCCCCGTTTTCTGGCGGCAGTCAACGCTTGCCCGTCAAATGTCAGCCCCTGCACAAAGATCTTAACCGCTTCTCAGGCGGGTTTGCCCGAAAGCCTTCGAAAGACGTATTTTGGAGACTGGAATCCGCGCTTCGGTTTCGCCTGGCAGCCGCGGCCGCAAGGTAAGACGGTGATTCGCGGCGGCATCGGATCTTACACCGAGACGCTGCTGGGGCAGGTAGCACACGCTATGACCGGAATTCATTCCTCCGATGTCCGCATCGTTCAGAATTCCGCGCCGGGGGGCGTCCCCCTCTTCTCGCTTCCCAATATTTTGCCCGCTCACTCCTACCTCGGAGGCATCGGAACCGAGGGTTTCTACTACGGCACTGATCCGACGCTCCATGATCCTCGGTCCTGGCAGTGGAACTTCACCGTGGAACGCGCGCTGACTGGGAGCATTTCACTTCGCGCGAGCTACATCGGAGTACAGACTGCTGGAATGCCTCTGCTGGTAGACTTCAACCAAGTTCCGGCGAGTTCTAAGCCTTTTTCCCCCAGCCTCCGGCCATTTCCGCAGTGGTCGCAATTGCTCTCCGTCGAGAATGTCAGCTTCGCCCATTACCAGGGGCTTCAGGTGGAGGCCGTGCGGCGCATGCGCAACGGTATCGAGTTCCAGGCCACTTATGTCCTGTCAAAGAACATTGGTGATGTCGGGTCCTCCGGCCGAACGTTCTTTCCACAAGAACTGGTGACGATCCCGGTTACCGACCGCTTCAACACCGGCTACGACCGCGGTAATCTAAGCGGCGCACGCCGCAACCGGTTCCTCCTGACAGGTCTATTTCCACTCCCGTTCGGTAAAGGTCGTACTTTCGGAAGTTCTAGCCATGGTTTGGCCGAAGCAATCTTCGGTGGATGGGAGCTCAGTACCGTCACTCTCATACAGACCGGGCAGTTCCAGACACCTACGGTGCCGGCCTTCCGCGATCAATCCAATACCGACGTTTCCGGTCGTGGCGTTAACGCGCGCCCAGACCGTATCGGCGACGGCAACCTGCCGAATCCAACGCCCGACCGGTATTATGCTGCCTCTGCATTTACGTTCGTGCCCAAAGGCGCGGGGCGGTTCGGCAATGCCGGCGCTGGAATTCTGGAAGGACCGGGTACGATTGCCGTCGCCGCCGGTCTGGCGAAAACATTTCGCATTACCGAAAAGCTCCGCATGCGGCTGGAGGGGACGTTTACTAACCTCCCGAACCATCCGAACTTCTCGCCGCCCAATACTGTCCTGGGCAATCCGAGTTTCGGCAAACTCACCTTTGTGCAAAACGCTGAAAATTCGGGCAATCGCACGGGCCAGATTGGAGTCAGGCTGGATTTCTAGCCAGCTGTGAGAGGAACCCTCAGGCTGGACCGTAGCGTCATGCGGTCGGCCAAGACCGAAATCAGGCGGCAGCTCAGCCGTCGCCATGCGCTGATGTTCCGCTGATCAGAACCGCGCCCAAGGAAGCGACCGACCCGCTGATTGTCCAGCGGCCTCTGACAGGCAAAACTGCCTGCCCCACCAGCTGGGGCCAAGAGCGGGACGGCTCCCTGTTGACCCATAAGTCTGGTAGACTGACTGAAGAGTCATGCGGGCTGCCAAATCCGGAAAACAGGTTTCACGGAACAAGGTTTCCCGGAATAAGAAAGATGTCATCGTCGAGTTCCGGCGTGAAACGATACTGGACGCTGCCAGGCGGGCTTTTGCGCGGTCCGGTTATGAGGGCACGTCCGTCGACGAGATCGCCGCGGAAGCTTCCATCGCCAAGGGAACCGTCTATCTTTATTTCGAATCGAAAGCGGAGATCTATCTCGCCGCCATCATGCATGAGGCGGAAAAACTGCAGGCCGAAACCGAAAAGCGGCTCGGCCTGGTCTCCACCTGCCGGCAGAAAATCGAACAATACATCCGGATCAGGCTGGAGTATGGAGAAAGGCAGCGCGACTTCTGCCGCATCTATTTCAGCCAGTTTGGAAACACCACGCATCCGGCGCCGGTTCACAAAGAACTGCGCAAGCTGTATCGCAAGCAGGCGGATCTGCTGGCGTCCGTCATCAGCGAAGGAATCGCAGCCGGCGAGATCCGGAGTATCCCGGCCCACACCGCCGCCTATGCACTGGGCGATGCCACCAAAGGGCTTCTCGAGAAACGGCTTCTAGGCTGGTCCGATGAGGCCGTGGAAACCGACATCCAGGCGCTGGTGGAGCTCTTCTGGAGCGGCCTGAATAAGGCCGGCGCCATATGAACCCGGCGGCGGAAACCGGCAGGCCCGCGATCAATCCGTGGATCATCGCGATCACAGTCATGTTCGGCACCTTCATGGAAGTGCTGGATACCACCGTAGTCAACGTGTCTCTGCCGCATGTCGCCGGCAGCATGTCCGCGTCGGTGGACGAAGCCACCTGGGTGCTGACGTCCTACCTGGTGGCGAACGCCATTATTCTTCCCATCACCGGATGGCTGTCGTCGCGATTCGGAAGAAAGAATCTTCTGATGGCGTCGGTCGTAGGTTTCACCGTATCTTCCTTCCTCTGCGGGCTGGCCCCGAACATGGTGTCGCTGATCGTCTTCCGTATTCTTCAGGGCGCTTCGGGAGGTTGCCTGCAGCCTCTGTCGCAATCCGTTCTGCTGGAAGCATTCCCGCCTGATCAGCGCGGCAAGGCGATGGGATTCTGGGGGCTGGGTATTGTTACGGCGCCGGTGCTGGGTCCAGTGCTGGGAGGCTGGCTCACCGACAACTACAGCTGGCGCTGGGTGTTTTACATCAACGTTCCCATCGGCATCCTCACCATCATCATGACGAAGATGTTTATCTTCGACCCGCCTTATTTGAAGCGTTCGAAAGGCGGCGTGGACTATTGGGGTATCGGCATGCTGGCGGTGTGGATCGGCGCGCTGCAGGTGCTATTGGATAAAGGCCAGCAGGATGACTGGTTCTCATCCACATTCATCCGCTGGTCCGTCGCGTTCGCGGGCTTTGGGCTGCTCGCGTTTCTCATTCGGGAATTCACCACCAGCAAACCGGTGGTGAACTTGCGTGTGTTCCGCGACCGCACTTTCAGCGCGGGTGTTTTTCTGATGACCGTGGTGGGTTTCGTGCTGTACGGCAGTCTGGTTCTGCTGCCGATCTGGCTCCAGACGCTGCTCGGATACCCGTCGCTGCAGGCGGGCATCGCCCTGGCGCCGCGCGGACTGGGGTCCATGGTCGGCATGCCGCTGGTGGGCGCGCTGCTCTCGAAAGTCGATCCGCGGAAGATGCTGGGCGCGGGCCTGCTGGTGGGGGCGTTTACGCTCTTCAAGTTCTCCCGGCTCAATATCGAAGCCGGGTATTGGGACTTTTTTTGGCCCCAGTTCATTCAAGGAATCGGACTGGGAATGCTGTTCGTGCCGCTTACCACCATCACTATGGGCCGCATTTCGCAGCAGGCAATGGGCAACGCCACCAGTCTCTTCAACCTGCTGCGCAATATCGGGGGCAGTATCGGAATCGCAATGGTAACTACGATGAACTTCCGGTTCACGCAGAAATTCACTAACCGGCTGGGCGAGCACGTGACGCATTACGATCCGCCCGCGGCGCGCCTTATGGACAGAATGAGCGCCGCTGGAGGAATTGATCCCGTGATCGGCATCTTCGGGATGGTGCAGCGTCAGGGCGCCATGCTGGCCTTTATCGAAATGTTCATCGTCCTCGCCATCATGTTCCTGGCGATTATTCCGCTGATCTTTATCATGAAGCGCCCGCCTAAGAGCGCCCGCGCCGAAATGGGCCACTAATGCGAACTAAACTCAATTTCGTCCTGCTTGTCTTGCTTGCCTTCGGCTGTTGCCGGGGACAGACCCCTTTCAGCACCGGCGCGAATCCGCCGCGCCGCAGCCAGGACAACTCCGTCCGCCGTCCCGGCTCCACCTCTCTGGGCATGCAATCGAATCCCGTCCAGGGCAGCACGCCCAGCGGCGCCGCCACATCCGACGTGCTGGACTTGACCCTGGAAGAGGCGCTGTCGCGCGCGCTGAAATATAACCTGGCGCTAGCCGAAGGCGACGAGAACGTTCGCGAACAACGGGCCCAGCGGCTGCGCGCCTTGAGCCAACTGCTTCCGCAAGTGAATGTCCGCCCCTCCATCTCCGAACAGCAAGTCAACCTGGCGGCGTTCGGATTCTCCGGATTTCCCGGCGTTCCCAGCGTGGTGGGGCCGTTTACGGTCTACGATGCCCGCGCGTCGCTGTCCCAGTCATTCAGCCTGCGGGATCTGCGCAATCACCGCGCCGCGCAAGCCGAAGTCACGGCGGCGGAGTTTATGACCCACGACGCGCGCGAGCTAGTAACGCTGGTGTCTACGGGGCTCTACCTGCAGGCCATCTCCGGTCGCGTGCGCCTGGAAGCGCAGCAAGCTCAGGTAGCCACCGCGGATGCGGCGTATCGCCAGGCGTCGGACCGCCGCGCCGCCGGCACCGTGCCGGGTATCGACGTGCTGCGCGCACAAGTGGAGTTTCAGGCCGAACAGCAGCGCATGATCTACTACGAGGGCGAGTTCGAGAAACAGAAACTTTCCCTTGCTCGAGCGATTGGATTGCCACCCGGCCAGCCATTCCGAATCGCCGAAGGCATGAAATACGAACGGCAGTCCGCGGGGATAACCATTGAGGCGACGCTACAGCAGGCCTACCAGAACCGCCCCGATTATCGGGCGGCCGAGGCGCTGGTGCACGCGGCCGAGATCGCAAAATCCGCGGCGCGCGCGGGGCGGTATCCTTCCGTCAGCCTGGACGCGAACTACGGCGTGATTGGCCCCTCGCTTACCAGCCTGCATGGAACTTTTGCGGTTGCGGGCGCCGTGGACATCCCGATTTTTCAGGGGGGCCGCGTGCAGGCGGATGTGGAAAGCGCCGATGCGCTGCTGCGGCGGCGGCGGGCGGAACTGGAAGATCTGCGCGGCCGTATCGATTCGGAAGTGCGGACCTCGTTCATCGATATTCTGGCGTCGTCGCGCCAGGTGGACGTCGCGGTGCAGAACGTCGATCTCGCGAAACTGCAGCTGGTACAGGCGCAGGATCGCTTCGCCGCCGGCGTTACCAATAATCTGGAAGTGGTGCAAGCGCAGCAGGCCGTAGCACTCGCGAATGAGAACTCTATCGCGGCTTTGTACACCTTCAACGTCGCCAAAGCCTCCCTGGCCCGGGCGCGCGGGGACGCCGAGCAATCCATCACAGACTTCATCAGGAGGGTCAAGTAGGTGCCACAGCGAGAGACCGAAGAGATCGAACAGCTACGCGAAGAGGTCCGGCGCCTCCAGGAGCAGCAGCAGCGACCTCAGCCGGAAGCGGATCCGCCTGCCGCGGCGCCAGAGGGATCCAAGCGCGGATTTTTTCGAACCCATCCCGTTAAGAGCCTGGTTGGCCTGATCATTCTGGTGGCGATGCTGGTGGCCGGATACCTTTTCTGGCAGTACCTGGGAACCTACGAATCCACCGACGATGCCCAGATCGATGGACACGTGAACGACATCAGCACGCGTGTCACCGGCGTGGTGAAGGCGGTATACGCCAGCGAGAATCAGAACGTGAAACAAGGCGATTTGCTAGTGGAGCTGGACGACCGCGATTACCAGGTGAGCCAGCAGCGCGCGGAGGCGAATCTGGCCCAGGCGGAAGCGCAGACTCGCGCCGAAGCGCCCTCGGTGCCCATCACGCAGACCAACACCCAAACCCAGATCTCGGTGTCGCGGTTCAGTATCGCCAGCGCCGAAGCGGGTATCGCGGCCGCCAGGAGGGATTATGAGGCGCAGCTTTCGCGCGCCACGCAAGCAGAAGCGAATAATGCCAAGGCTCAGGCCGACCTGCAGCGGTACAGCATCCTGGTCAAGAAAGACGAGGTTTCACATGAAGAGTATGACCAGCGGGTAGCAGCCGCTAAAGCCGCGGCTTCCCAGGTGGAGTCGGAAAAGTCCGTCGCGGCCGGGCTGCGGCAAGTGATCGAACAAAGACAGGCTGCGCTCTCGCAGGCCAAGAGCCAGCTCAACGAAGCGACGGAAAACGCCCCGCGGCAAGTGGCCGCCCAGCAGGCCACCAGCGAGTTGCGCCGGGCGGGCGCGGCATCGGCGCAGGCCGCTGTGGAAGAGGCGCGGCTCAACCGCAGCTATACCAAGATCTTCGCTCCCGTAAGCGGCGTGATTGGCAGAAAATCCGTCGAAGTGGGGCAGCGGGTCCAGCCGGGCCAGCAGCTGATCGCGATCGTGAATCTGGAAGACATCTGGGTGACGGCCAACTTCAAGGAAAATCAACTGCGGCGTCTGCACCCCGGGCTGCGCGCCACCATTCACGTGGACGGCGCGGATAAAGACTACGAGGGCTACGTCGAAAGCATGCCTCCTGCGACGGCGGCGAAGTTCAGCGTGCTGCCCCCGGAGAACGCCAGCGGCAATTACGTGAAGGTGGTCCAGCGCCTGCCCGTGCGGCTACGTTTCAAGCAGGGAGCGGACCCGGAGCATCGTCTGCGGCCCGGCATGTCCGCTGTTCCGAAAGTATGGGTGCAGTGAATCGCCGCGCCGCTAAAGGCGGCGCCTAAACGCTGCTGCGCTTGCGCTCGTACGGCTTTTTCAAGTACTTCGCCGCCTCTTCCTGCGCGCCCTGCGTGTTGTCCCGGGTGCGGATGGCGTGGTTGTACTCATTCACCGCGCGGTCGCGCTGGCCGGTGACGTCGAAGATCATGCCCAGGTGGATGTGCGCCCAGACTTCGGTCCACTTCGGATCCAGATCGCCATTCAGCGATTCGCGAAACTCATTGGCGGCGGACTGGTAGTTATTCTGCAGGAAGAACATCTCACCCACGCGGTAGTGCGCCAGTGAGCTGTTGCGGCTGACGTCCAGCGCCTTCTGGTATTCCTTCAACGCCTCGGCGAATTCGCTCACCTCCGCGAACTGCTCGCCGCGGCGAATAGCCACCGCCACGCGCGTCGGATTAGTAAAGCGCAGCACGTTGCCATTGGGGTCAATGGTCACCGACTTCGGCTTTCCGAACGTGTCGATCGTGAATTCCGTGGAGGTTCCCACCACGTCCACTTTCTTCTCCTCGGGATTGCCCTCGGTTTCGATCTTCAAATCCACGGGCATGCGGAAGGTGTCCAGGTCCTGGCTGATCTTGCCCATTACCCGGAAACCTTTTTGGGTTCGAAACACAGTGTATTCCAGCTTGAACTCAGGAGCGCCGCTCGATTCTATCCATTGGAGGAAGAAGTACTGCAGGTTCTGGCCTGAGATCTCCTCGGCCATCTTACGAAACTCGACGGTGCTCACCGATTGCCAGCCGTAGCGGTCCGGGAAGGCTTTGAGGAGTTTGAAGAACCCATCGTCGCCCATTACGCGGCGCAGCATGATCAGCACTGCCGCGCCCTTACTCGCGGTCTCGGCCCAGTATTCCGGCGAATAGTCTTCCATGCGACCGGCCTGGATCAAGGGTGGATTGTCCACCGTGAGCGCTTCCACATACGTATCGTGGACCTCGGTTTCCATTGCACCCGGTCCATTGAGATGTTCCATGTAAAGCAGCTCGGCATAGCGCGCGTTTCCGTTCTGCAGCCAGATGTGATTGCGATTCACCGGCGACAGCAGCGCGCCCCACCACTGGCGCGCAACCTGATTTGCCACCAGGCGCGGGCTCACTTGATCGCCAATGCCCTTGGGCGACAGGAACAACACGCCGGGCGCCGAATAGCCATTGGGTGCGCCATCCTCGGTTTCTACTACGGCCAGATCCCGCTGCGGCGGCAACCCGTAGACGCCGGCGAAGAACGTCATGGCCTTGCCGATCTCCTCGCCATACGCGTTCGCCATGTTCTTCTTGGTGCGGAAATAAAAGTTACTGGTTACGCCTTGCGAATTCACCTTCACGGGATCGCCCTGTACTACCGCGATGCTGCCGGGAAAAGAGGGCTTGGCATATTTGAACGAGTACGTCACCTTGTCGCCCGCCGCCAGATCGGATCCGCTCTGGCCGCTGGAGACGACACGGAACCCGGCCGGAACCGATATTTTCAGCTCGGCGGAGTAGCGGTCCGCGGAATAATCGTGCACCGGAAACCAGCGCGCGGGGTAAAGCAGGTAAGCGCTGTCGTTATGGATGGCGGCGAAGCGGATGCCGAACACCGGCGATTCTTCCGTGCCGGAGAGCCGGCCATCGTAGTTGAACGTTAACGTGCCTTGCTTGCCCTTGGCCAGGGGCGTGGGAAAACTGACCCGCAACGACGACGGATCCTGGCCGCTGCGCGAGGCCTGCACCTGGCGGCCGTTCTCATCAGTCACCCGCGAGACGGCCAGCGCGTTGTTCAGCTCGAACGCCGCGGCGGAGACGTTGTCGTCCAGCGGTGTGAAGCGAACCTGCACGCTGGCAGTGAGCACCTGCGTGCGCGGATTGACGTCGGCTTCGATGATGTAGTGCTCCACGTCGATGCGCGGACCGGCTCCTTTATCCTGGGCGGAAAGGAAGGAAGCCGCCGCCAGCGCGAGCAGCGTTGTTTTGCACAACGTCTTATGAAACATGAGTTAATTCCTCTTTTAAGCACTCCTCGACCACGGAAGCGGCCGCTTCCATCGGATCGAGTGAGCAGGCCAGCCTGCCCGCCACCTCGCGCAAATCCTGCCGCATGCGCTCTCGCGCGGCTTCATCTTCGAGCAGCCGCAAGCACTCCGACGCCAGATTTTCCGGCGTCATCCGGTCCTGGATCAGTTCCGGAATCACTTGCTTCTCGGCCACCAGATTCACCATGGAATAGAACGGTACCCGCAATAGCAGTTTGCCAGATATCCAACTGAGCGGGTTCACTCGGTAGAAGGCTACCAGGGGCGTACCCAGCAGAGCGGCTTCAATGGTCACCGTGCCACTGGCCGCAAGTGCCAGGTCCGCGCAAGCGAGTACATCCCAGGTCTGTCCCTCAAGTACTTGGATGGACGAGTGGGAAAAGCGTTCCCGAAAATTTGCGCCCGCCGGCAGCGCCAGAATGAACCGCACAGGCTGCGGTTTTGACGCCGCCAGTATGCGGTCCACGGCTGCCCGGAGTACGGGCCAGTGCCGCGAAATCTCGCCTTTCCGGCTGCCGGGAAGCAGCGCCACTAATTTCGTACCGGGCGGGACGCCGAATCGCTCACGCAGTTCCACGGGGGACGCCGAGGGCCGGATCAGGCGGGTCAGCGGATGTCCGATATACAGCGCCGGGACGCCATGATCGTTAAAGAACCGCTCTTCGAAAGGAAAAATGCAGAGCAGGCGGTGGACGATGCCGCGCATCCCTTTCAGACGGCCCCGGCGCCACGCCCAGACTTGTGGAGCCACCAGGTAAATCACAGGAATCCCCATTTTTTTCAATTGCTTGGCGATGCGCAGATGGAAGTCGGGACTGTCGGTCAGGATGGCCGCATCGGGACGCTCTCGCCTGACCGCGTTTAGCAGGCGCCGGTACTCGCCATAGATTCTTGGAATGTGCCGGATCACTTCCACCAAGCCCACCACCGCGAGGCGCGAGGCGTCCACCGCGGTGCGCACACCCGCCGCACGCATGCGCGGTCCGGTACAGCCGAAAAAATCCAGATCCGGGTTGCGTTTTCTCAGCGCCTCAACCAGACCGGCGGCGTAGAGATCCCCCGAAGCCTCTCCCGCTGAGATCAAAAGACGCGACGCCACTGATATTCAGTCTATACCGCGGCCACCGCAACCCTTCGGCCAGCGGTGTCTGTGGCAGGCGAAAACGCCTGCCCCACCAGCTGGGTCCATTGTGTTCCTTAACCAAAGTTTCGCTACTTCAACATGCTAAAATGAAGTTCTCACTAGATGTCGGCCCAACCTGATTCTTCCAAACTGAGCGTGGGCCAATTCGCCGAGCGGTTTCGCGGCGACATGATTCCGCTCAGCACCACCTTTTCCTACTATTGCGCCTCCGTACCGCTGAGCGAAGAGGATCTGCGCGAATACCTGGAAGAGCCTATTGCGGCGCTTCCGCCATCCATCGCCGCCGTGTTGCCCAAGATCTCGCTGATGCTGGTTCCGTACCTGGAGCGCGCCGATAAGGCGGGCGAGGGCGGGAATCCCAATCAGTTCGTCTGCACGGAGAAACCGCCCGAGAATCGCTTGTCCTGGGCTTCGCAGGTCCAGTTCGGCTCCGAGGAAGTCCTGGTTTTCGCGTTGAAGGACCAGGAAGTGGCCGAATACCACTACCGCTTCTACAACGTGCTGGCGGCCCTGATGGCGGACCGCTGGACCGAAGACGCGCAAAAGCAGTATTTCCAGTTACTCCGCGAAGAGCTCAGCGCCGGCATCCATGGCGAAGTGGACGAGGAAAGCTGGCGTCTCAAGCAGACCCTGTTGCGCCGCCAGACCAATGTCCGCAAGGAAACCCGGCTTTTCAAGGATTACGCGCGCCAGTCGTTCATTGACACGCTGACTCTTTACCTGCACGGCATCTGCTGCGATATCGACGTGGAAACCGGCCCACGCCAGCTGGCTAGCCGCTATCTGCGCAAGCGGCTGCTGCAGCTCGAATCCCTGTATCCGCCACCCTCGGGCGCGGCAGTGTTCCCCGAACACCTTTCCCGGTAACTTCTTTTCCGCTAACTTTACGAATCCTTAATATTGCAGGGTAACGGCCATCGCCGTAGCGGCGTTCCTATTCTTAGCATGAGCGCAGCTCACATGATGGATCCCGATGCCGTCCTGATGGTGAACGTTCGCGAGGGCGACTCGGCCAGCTTCGAGTTGCTGCTGCACCGCCATCGCACTTCCGTGGTGAACCACCTCTACCGCCTCACCCGGGACCGCAGTGTGGCGGAAGAGCTCGCGCAGGACGTTTTCGTGCGTATTTACCGCTCCCGCGCGCGTTATCAGCCCGAGGCGAAGTTCACGACGTGGCTATTTCGAATCACCACCAATGTGGCGCTCAACTGGCGGCGGGATACGCGCCGGGAGGCGGGCCAGTTCCGTCTCGACGATCCCGACGCCGGCCGCATGGCAGAGATCCGCGACGGCACGGAACCGATCGATGAGTGTATGATTCGTGACACACGCGCCCAGGAGATCCGCGCCGCTGTCGAAACGCTCCCGCCCAAACAGCTCGCCGCGGTGCTGATGCACAAGTACGAGGGCATGGACTACGCCCAGATCGCCTGCGTGTTGAACTGCTCGGTAGGCGCCCTGAAGTCGCTGCTGTTCCGCGCCTATGAGACGCTGCGCCGCCGCTTGGCCCACTTCGCTCCTGTTGCGGGGCAGGTGAGCAATAGTTAGCAACCTGCGGGCCGATTAGTAATCGGCCCTGCTCATAAAGAGGTCCGGCCATACGCCCGATAAACTCCCATCAGGATTGCCAGCTACCGATGGCTCTGGCTGCTCCTCCCGGCCATCGCATGGCTGGTCTTCCGGGTCTTCTTTCGCGACGCCTGGATCTCCTTTAAGATTCAGTGGCACATGGCGAACGCCCGTTATGATCGGGCGCTTCCCCTCCTCCGCCGTCAGCTGGAACGTCTGCGCCGTACCAAGGGCGAGAACCACATCGATACGGCGGTGCCAACGTACTCCCTGGGCCAGATCCAATATCAGCATGGCCATCCCGAGGAGGGCCGCCTCCTGGTGGAGCAGTCGGCCGCTTTCTTTGCCAGCTACGCGGGTCCCCAAGATCAGGTCTATTGGGTTCATCTTCTGAACCTGGGTGTGGCACAGCGAGCCATAGAGCGGCTGGACCTTGCTTTGGAAACTTCCCGCCGCGCCGCGGACCTCCAGCGGAAACTCAATGGGCCGGACACTGAACAACTCGCCCAGGCGCTGAGCAATGTCGGAGTGGCCCTGGAAGAGACCGGCCGCGCGCAGGAGTCGATTCCCATTTACGAAGAGGCTTTGCGTCCGTACAAAGCTGTACGGAGAGAAGTCCCGCGAAGTCGCGCGAGTGCACATCAATCTGGCCGAGGCTTTTACCAGCCTGCGGCAATGGCCTCCCGCGGAGCGCCACATTCAAGCGGCAATCTCGATACTGCAACCCCTTCCCTCGCATGAATTGGGCCAGGCATATGACACGTTCGCCCGGCTGCTGGAAGAGCGGGAAGAGTTTTCGCAGGCTGAACAGATGCGTGCCCGCGCGCTGGGCGCACTGAAGCGCGCGCTGGGTAACGGAAGCGTCGAGGTAGCGAAACAGATGGAGAAGTATGCGTCGGTGCTCGGTAACCTGAACCGGAACACTGAGTGTGAACTCTTCAAGCAAAAGGCCGCCGCCATTCGCGAGGCCCTGGTATGATGCGGCTGGCCGGGTTCCTGATTTTCGCGTTAATGGTCTATCGCTGGATTCGGAAACACAGCGGCGCCCCGCGCAAGTGGGAAAAGCTGATCGCAGCTGGGGCGGAAGCCGAAAAGCGTGGCGATCTCGAAGCCGCGGGGAACGCTTTGAATGACGCGGATGCTTTGGCGGCCCGGCAATCGGGCGTTCTGTGGCGCCGCAGGCTGGCGCTCACCAAAGCGCCATTGGCGCGCGTGTTATTCAGGACTGGCCAATTGGAACGCAGCGCGGCTCTGGTCTTCGATCTTCTGGAACATTCGCACGGCACAACTTGACCTGCCGATCCTCTCGCCGTGGGCGAGCATTACGGAAGCCTGGGGTGCATCTGCATGGCCCAGGAAAAGTATGCGGAGGCCATTAGCCTGTTTCGAAAAGCGATCCAGACGAAGCAGGAGCGCGCCGGCACCGATGGTTACGAACTCATACCGGACTTCAATCTACTGGCGCGCGCGCTGTGGCGCAACGGCGAGAAGGCCGAAGCGAAAACCACCATGGCTCGATGCGTAGCGCTTCAGCAGATGGCCACGCTGAACCCGCAACTCAATCACGTGACCATCGGTGGCAATAACCAGCCGCCGGATCAGGAACTGACGCTCGAAGCGGTGGGCAATGACGAATGGCTGCTTTACCAGGGTGACTTTGAGGCGGCCGCGCGTGGGTTCCGAGCCAAGATCGAGTTTGAGGAACGCGAGAAGCAATACCTCGATCCCGAGCATATGCCGGGCTGGGAGAAGCTGGCCGAATCCGAAGAAGGACTAGGCAATATGGATTCCGCGCGCGAAGCTTACGCTCGCGCCGCCGCCCAATGGGAAGAGCGGCTATCTCCCGGACATCCCCGCGCGCAATGGTGCCGTACTCGCGCCGCCGAGCTCGCCGGCCGGAATGCCGCTTAAGCGGAATCTCTAGAAAATAACTTCGAAATCGCCGCGATACCGGCGATGGTAATTGCCGAAGAACACCCCGAACTGCGGATCGGCCACGTTCGCATGCACCGCCAGCGCATTGAAGTGGTTGGTCAAATTGAAGCCCGTCAATGAAAGCCGCAGCGCATACTTCGGGCTGACGTGAAAGTCTTTCAAGATTCTGGCATCCGCGGAAAAGAAGTGTGGGAAGCGTGTTGCATCGCTGTTCGGCGTTCCCACGTAGTTCTGTAATTCGTCGAATCGCGAATAAGGGAATCCGTTGCGGTATTCGACAATCGGCAGCACCTGGATGCCCCGGAACGGAACCTTCACGCGCCCCCACATCAGAAAGCGGTTGGGCAAATCCGCCGGCAGGTTGGAGTACACATTCGGGCGGATCTGCGGCGTGGGGAAATTGCCCAGGAACGTATCGAACCCGTTCAGGTTTCCTTCCGCGCGGCTGCGCGTGTAGGACAACACCAGTTGTTGTCCGTCTTTCCAGCCGAATCTCGCGGTCACCTCCGCTTGCCGGTACCGGGAGAATCCATCGCCGTTCAAGACGACTTCATTCGTGCTTCCCAGCACGTCGTTTTCGAGCACGATCAAGCCGACTGACCGGTTATCGGTATATACTCCGCGAATCCGGAGCAATCGCGAAAAGCCATGCTCCACCTGTATGTTCCAGGTGGAACCGCGCGGCGCGAAACCTCCCGCGACGCGTTTTCCGTTCACGAAAAACGACCGCGGTCCCGTGATGCTGCCGATCACGTTCGTATATTGCACGGGACCGCCCAGGATGCTGCCGTCCAGCGCATAGGTGGTGATGATTCTCTCCGGATAGCGGCTGAAGCTGTAAACATCCAGCGGGACGTGATCGTAGAACTGCCCGTAACCGGCGCGAAATACGGTGCGCTGATCGGCGAACGGCGTCCACGCGAATCCGCCGCGCGGCGCGATGCGAATGCTGGTGGAAAGCCGCTGATACTCCACGCGAGCCCCGTAATCCAAAGCCACCTTAGGGGTGAGCGACCAGTGGTCCTGCGCGAATCCCGTGACCTCGCGATCCGTGCGGGTGAAAGGATTCTGATTGGTGAAGTCAATGCGCTGCAGCAAGCGCCCCGCAGCGTCCTGAATGTCCACCGGCCGGTAACTGAACCGGCCCTCATCACCCGATCCCGTGACGGACGTACCAATTTTGATCTGGTGCGTTCCGAAAAAGCGCAGCGGGACCGGCGACCAGTTCTCAAGCCATTCCGAGCGCCGCGCGGACCGGTTTTGCGTCCCGAAGTAATTGCCGCGATTGCCGGCCGGCGTCAGGATCATGTCCGCGCCGCCTTGCGCACCGATGGTGGCATCAAAACGCTGGAATGACAGGCTGCTATCCAGGATGCCGCCAAGGAAACCGAAATGGTGGGCCGCGGTTCCCGCGTAGTTATGCTGCGCGTAGCTCGGCGCAACGGACTGCGGGGTGAAATAGTCCGGATTGACGAAATTCTTGTGCTGAGGACTGACGTGGACAGTCGCCGTGACAATCTGCTTCGGCGAAAGAATGAAGTCCAGCTGGGTGAATCCGTTCAGCGATTGAATTTTCGATTCATTGCGCGGAAACGGCAGCGTCCGGCTGGGTTCCTTTTGAAAGAAGAACTGCAGTGCCGTGTTGATGTACACGCGCTCGCGGATCATCGGGCCGCCCACTACGCCACGCGGAGTTTCATTGCGAATCCCGCGCAAATGATAACTGCGGATACGAAAGTCCGGGAACGGATCGTTCAGCTCGGCGTGCCACTTCTCGCCCCCGCGCCGTGTTTCCACCGCCACCACGCCGGCCGTGAAGCGCCCGTACTGCGCAAGGAACGGCGTATGCAGCACGTTGACGCTCTCTATGCTGTCCACCGGGATAGTCTGCGAGAACTTGCCCGTGGCTGGATCCGTGACGTCCGTCTGGTTCACTACCAGCGCGCTGCGCTGTTCGCCCGTGCCGTCGATCTTCAACTCGCCGTCGGGCGACCGCACCACGCCCGGCACCAGCGGAAGCGTGTCGCTCACCGTGGCCGGATTGGTGGGCAGCGTCTTCACTTCGGCGGGATGCAGTTCATTGTTTTCCGATGAACTCTGTTCCACCGGCGGCGCCGACTCAGTAACGTCCACGCTGATGCGTTGCATCTTGGGACTCAGAATGAGGGTCACCTCGGCGTTGGCTCCGCTGGTGATTTGCACGGTCTTGGCTTCCGGCTGGAAGCCTTCCTTGGATGCAGTCACGGTGAGTGACCCGCATGGAACCTCTTTGAAATCCGCGAGCCCGGACGTACCCGTGAGCCGACTATCGGGGCCTACCCGAACCTGGGCGCTGAAGACCGGGCCTTCCTGCGAGTCCACTACAAAAACCCGCAGTTCCCCCGGAGCGCAGACCTGCCCCCAAGCGCGGCCGAGAATCAACAGCGCCGCGCCCGCCAGGAAGCGCCGCCACCTGAACACCATTCTCCTCAGAGTGCAAGTATACTCTCTTCGGCGGGTAGTCCCGCCGGACCGACCCTGGCCCGCTCTCTGTAACGCCGTCTGCAACGGCCTTTCGATTGCTGCTGTCTGCCTGAGGCCGAATGACGAGACTCATAACGCTAGCACTATCGCTGGTTTTGCTTGTAAATTCTGCCGAGCGCCGGCCCCCAGCCCACCACCGCCAGACCCGGGCCTTCGACCCAGCTATCGCCAATGACCCCAGCCGGTCGACTGTCGTGCGACCGCGCTCGTCGGGCTCCGCCGTTCTGCGAGCCGAGATTCTGCTGGACCGGGCGCATTTCTCTTCCGGCGAGATCGATGGCTCGTTTGGCGAAAACATGCGCAACACCGTGAAGGCGTACCAGAAGGCTCACGACTTGCCGGAGACCGGTTTGGTAGATGCCGCCACCTGGAAATTGCTCAACCAAGACACGGCGCCGGTGCTGGTGACATATACGATTTCCCCTCAGGATGTTGCCGGGCCGTTTGAAAAAATCCCCGCCGACATGCTGGAGAAAGCCAGGTTGAAGGTGCTCGGCTACGAATCTCCGCTGGAAGGTCTGAGCGAGAAATTTCATGCCAGCCCGCGTCTGTTGCAGCGTCTGAATCCCGGCAAGAAGTTCGATGAGGCCGGCCAGGAGATTCTCGCGCCTGACGTGCAGCGCGCTTCAGGCGCCGGCAAAGGCACCCTGGTCGTCGTGCTACGGGAAGAACGTTCCGTCGAGGTAGTGGATTCCGATAAGCGTGTAATCGCGCATTATCCGGCCACCATGGGGAGCGATCACGATCCGCTACCCGTGGGTGAATGGAAACTGCACAAGCCCATTAAGGATCCACCGTTCTTCTACAACTCGGATCTTTTTTGGGATGCCACGGAGGCGCACTCCAAAGCGCGGATCGCGCCCGGGCCCAACAATCCGGTGGGTCCAGTTTGGATTGGCCTCTCGAAAGAACATTACGGCATTCACGGCACGCCGGAACCCGCATCCATCGGCAAGACCCAGTCCCACGGTTGCATTCGCCTTACGAACTGGGATGCGCTGGAACTGGCCGGGATGGTGACGCCGGGCATGACGGCGAGCCTCCGGGAGAACTGATCCGCATGCGCTACCGCCCCTTCATCTTATTGACGGCTGTGGCGGTGGTGGCGCTAATTCTGTATTACATCGACTGGCGTTCCACGGCTTCACCTCGCGTTCAAGCCGCAGCGCCGGCCGGCGCTCCGGCTCCTGCCCCGGCACCGGCTCAGAGGCCGCGGATAGAGCGGCCGACAACCGTCACGGGCATCTCGCAAGCTGACTTGGACGAACTGGCCGGGCGGCGATTGGTGCTGCCGCTAGACGGGCTGAAAGCGTCCGATATCCTCGATACGTTCGCCGCCGCGCGCTCCGGCGGAAGGCGGCATGAGGCGTCGGACATACTGGCTCCGCACGGCACGCCCATTCACGCCATGGGTCCCGGCGACATTCGCAAGCTCTTCACGAGCCAGCAGGGCGGCATCACCATCTATCAGTTCGATCCCGAGGAAGTCTGGTGCTATTACTACGCCCACCTGGACCGCTACGCGGACGATTTGCATGAAGGCCAGCGCGTTAAGGCCGGCGACGTCATCGGCTATGTGGGAACCACTGGCAATGCTCCGGCGGGGACACCCCACTTGCATCTGGCGATCTTCAAGATCGGGCCCGAGAAGCATTGGTGGGGTGGCACGGCGGTGAATCCGTATCCGGTTTTGATCGATATTTTGAAGCGCTAATCCAGCAGGTGGCCTAGCTTTTGCTTTTTCGTGCGCAGGTATCCT
This sequence comes from Acidobacteriota bacterium, assembly GCA_030776455.1. Taxonomy (GTDB): domain Bacteria; phylum Acidobacteriota; class Terriglobia; order Bryobacterales; family Bryobacteraceae; genus JALYHQ01. Next base: position 28,211 of record JALYHQ010000075.1, read on the forward strand.
TCGCTCGATTCGTGCGGCGCCACGATGCATGGGATGCGCTCCGTCACCTCGATGCCGGCGTTCTCCAGCGCCGCGATCTTTTCGGGATTGTTCGAGAGCAGGCGCACCTGTTTCACCCCGAAGTAGCGCAGGATCTCACCCGGCATCGCATAATCGCGCAGGTCGGCATCGAACCCTAGTCGCTCGTTGGCCTCCACCGTGTCGAAGCCCTCATCCTGCAGCTCATAGGCCCGCAGCTTGTTCAGCAAGCCGATGCCTCGGCCTTCCTGGTGCTCATAAATCAGCAGGCCTCGCCCCGCCTCCGCGATCAGGTTGAGCGATAACTCCAGCTGCGAGCGGCAGTCGCACCGCAGACTGTGGAATACGTCGCCGGTCAGGCATTGGGAGTGAATCCGCACCAACGGAGGTTCTCCCGGCGCGTTCAGGTCCCCCATGCGCAGCACCACCGATTCCTCAACGGAGTCGCCTTGGCGGCCTTCGAATCCGTAAATCCGAAAATGGCCGAACCGGCTCGGGAAGTTTGCTTCAGCTACCTTGGTGAGCATCAAATCCTTGGTTTTCTTTTCATTATAATGATCCCCAGGACGCGGATGCTGGAACAACAACAGCTCTTCATACTGCTGCTGCGGGTGGCCGTGGCCGCGTCATTCGCCAGTATCCTGGTCCGGTTCAGCGGTTTCCAGCGGATGTTGATGCGCGAGGAACGCACCCTGGTGCAACGCGTCAAGCTCGCCCTGTGGTTCTCGGCGGGCTACGGCACGGGGGTCGCCACCCGGGTTCTGACGCGGAATTATCAGGCGGTGGATCTCGGGCTGGAAGGCAGTCTGGTGGCCGGCATGGTGGGCGGCTACGTGAGCGGATTGCTGTCCGGAATCCTGATCTCGATTCCGGCCATGATCAACGGCGAGTTAATGTCCATGCCGGTGTTTGCCGCCGTGGGGGTGCTGGGCGGAGTGCTGCGCGATCTGGCGCCCGAGAAGGAGGATGTCTGGCGATTCTCTCCCTTCTTCGATCTCAGCGCCGTGTACCACTTGCTGCGGCAGCGTCCGGACCTGCGGCGCAGTGTATACCAGATCGCTTGCCTGGCGGCGGTGATTTTCGCCGAATTGCTGCGTTTCGCCGTGGCGCGCCTGTTCGGATCCAGGCCCGTGATGGTGTTCTCCCTGGAACAAATCTGGAACCGCCCCGGCACCCTTCCGGTTCTGGCCATCTGCGCCAGCACCATGTTCGCCGTCGCGCTGCCTCTGCGCATCTGGAACAGCATCCGGAATGAGCGCAAGCTCGAAGCCCAGCAGCTCCGTCTGAATGAAGCGCGGCTCCAGGCGCTCACCAGCCAGATCAATCCGCACTTTCTGTTCAACACCTTGAACTCGGTCTCCTCCCTCATCCGCACCAACCCCGAGCAGGCCCGGAACGTGGTGTATAAACTTTCGAGCATATTGCGCCGCCTTTTGCGTCAAACGGATAACTTCGCGCCTTTGCGCGAGGAGATGCTGTTCATCGACAACTATATGGCTATCGAAATGGTGCGCTTCGGCGAGAAACTGCATTTCCTCAAGGACATAGAAAGCGATACGCTGGACCAGCTGGTTCCCAGCATGCTGCTGCAGCCGATTGTTGAAAACAGCATCCGGCATGGATTAAGCAGCAAGGTGGATGGCGGTATGATTCGAGTACGCAGCCGCCTGGTGGAGGGGCGCTTGCACCTGCTGGTGGAAGACGACGGGATTGGCATCCCCGAATCCAGGCTGGCCACGCTTTTTGAGCGCGGTATCGGCGTGAGTAACGTCAACGAGCGCCTGAAAGTACTGTTTGGGAACGACTACCGTATGTGGATCGACAGCAAGCCCGGAGAAGGTACGCGCACTGGATTCGAGCTTCCGGTTTCCGGAAGCGCGGCTGCCGGGGCGCGTGCGCTGTCTACCGCGAGCTAAGGAGCCCTGCCCTTGAGCAATCTCAATATCCCTCTGCTACTGTCTCGGCCAGAGCTTTTCAACGGACAAACAGTTCCGGAGAGAACCCGCCGGATCTACGATCTGCTGGCGGGCGTATATCCCGTATCCGCCTTTTTCTTCCATTCCAAGGCGCACAAACGCGCTCTCGAAATGGCCGGAATCCGCGACGGGCTGCGCGTGCTGGAGGTAGCCACCGGGTCGGGAGAAATGTTCCGCCGACTGGTGCGCGCGAACCGCGGCGGGGACACCGTGGGGCTGGATCTTTCACCGCGCATGGCATCCCGCACCCAGCGCCGCGCACGCCACGAGTTTCCGGGAGCCAGCGCCATGTGCCAGGCCGTGGATGCCCGCTGGATGCCATTCCGCGATGACAGTTTCGACGCCGTGGTCTGCTGCTATCTGCTGGAACTGCTCTCGTGCGATGACATCCAGGTAGTCCTGGCCGAGTTTCACCGGGTTCTGAAACCGGGCGGCACGTTCACGCTGGTCACAATCGGAGAAAATGCCGAAATGTTTAACCGCGCGTATCGCGTGTGCGGGCGCCTCGCTCCGGCTTTTTGGGGACGCCAAGTGGAGCGCCGGGCTCCCGAATTAATGGAAGCCGCGGGTCTGCGCATTGATGGCGATCGCAAGATCCGCCAGGGCTTCTACCCATCGCGCATCTTGACGGCCCGAAAGCCGCCGCGCTGAATCAGGAACCCGATTAGATCACGCACGCGAATACTCCTGAGGCGGTCGACTGCCCACGTGCCCCGAAGACCGCTCTTGAGGAACGCAATTTGGCCCAGCTTGTGGGGCAGGCGGTTTCGCCTGCCAGAGGCCGATTGCTAATCGGCCGCAGGATACTATCCTGCCCCACACGCGGAAGAGAATCGTAGCGTTTTCCTCTCCTGTTATGTCCACGCTCATCAGCGGGCGGGGTAATCACTGAACAAAAGAGTAGTATCGAAACGGTTGGAAGGGTGGCGAGGATAAGAAAGCGGGTGGCCGGGCGGCCACCCGCGTGTCAAACGGCAGTGTTTAGAAGTGATCGGCGCAGACGCACGTGACCGTCGCGGTGCCCGTGGCGCTCTGACCGGTCTTCGTGTTGGTGGCCTTCACGGTGAACGAATAGGTGTTAAACCCGGCGCCCAGTTGCACGTCGGTGGCGGCCGCGTTCGGGCTCACGATGTTAGCGGTGGGCGGCGCGTTTACGGTCCACAAATACGTGAAGGTGGCGGCTGAGTCGTTGGGGTCGGTCCCAACGGCCGAGAGATGCGCCAGAGGCGAAGTTACTTGCTGGCTCGAAGGTGTCACGGCGACGGTCAGGCTGCCGCCCGGTCCCGGAGGCGCCGGAGGAGCCGAGAGGGTCACGGTGCCGCTGCCGCTGGCCGAATAGGTGACTACCGATCCCGAGATGAGCTCCACAATGTTGGTGATCTTCGGCGGCGTGTCATTGCTCAAGCCGAACGAAAGGACGGCCGGGGCGCCCGTATAATCGCCAAATGGCGTCACCGAGCTGACCAGGACTTGGCCCACGAACATGACGCTGTTCTTCGTCACGTAGGTCTTGTCCGGAACCAGGATAAAGGTGGCGATGTTGGATCCCACCGGAGGCCCGTCGAGCGTATCCACCGAGGCGGGCGTCGGAAACGGAGTGCCCGTGGGCACGATGAAAATCACGGATGTGACCGCGCCCCCGGCGGCGTTCGGGTTAAAGGTGATAATTTCACGGATTTCCAGGGCTCCGGCAGCCAGCCCAGCCAGGACGGCGGGTGACGCGGTCGGTGTGAAGCTGCTCAAAACGTTGCTCAATGACAGCACCCGTTCGATGCTCAGGGCCTTGACGGTCTGGCCGGTCAGTGCGATCTGTGCATTGGCGGCGACCGAACTCGCGAGCAATGCCAGGACCACCAGCGACAGTACGGCGATTCTATTCCTAAGGGACTTCATTCGTTCTCTCCTTGTGATGTTCATCAACTTTAAGCGTTCAATGATGACGAGACTCGTGTATAAACCCTAAAACCGAGTCTCTGTAGGAATACTACGTTTGGGGATCGCTAGTCAAGTGGGGGGTTGGGCCGGGGAGAAAAGCTGGTCACCGGCTGCGAGACGGAATAAACCTTCGGCTCTCAATGGATTAGCCATAGTGGCTTCGTTTTTTCACCGAGGCCGATCCTAGAATCGAGCCAAAGGAGATTCTCATGAAGCCAAGAGACAAAGATAAAAAAGGCGGACCGCGGCCGGTGGCCCGGCCTCCCGCAAGGGGCGTGTCAGGTGGACCGAAGGCGCCGAAGCCTCGCCCCGCCGAACTGGACCAGGATGCCGGTGGCGGCTACAATCCGGACGGCACGTACCCGCAGCAGTAGAAAGGCGGGCGCGGCAAGATGTCCGCGCCCGTTTTCACTTTCATGCGCGCCCATCTTCCGCTGCGCGCGAATCTGGACGATAATGAAAGCATAGCCGCCAAAAGGAGTCGCATGAGATTTGCCGTACTCAGCGCCGCGATCGTGTCTTTTTCGATTTGCTCTTCTGTCCGCGCACAAGAGCCGGTTCCCGTCCGCCCCAAAACGGGCAAAGTGGAAATCTTCAAGGAGTCGGATCTGAAGCCCGGCATGAAGGGCTACGCCTGGACGGTCTTCGCGGGCACCGAGGTGGAAGCGGTTCCCGTAGAAATTCTCGGCATTCTGAAAAACCAGTGGGGCCCCAAGCAGGACATCATTCTGGGCAAGATGGGCGGCAAGGCGATTCGCACCAACGTAGCCGGCGGCATGAGCGGCAGCCCGGTCTATATCGACGGAAAACTGGTAGGCGCCGTGGCGCTGCGATTCAGCGTGTTTTCACCGGACGCGATCTGCGGAATCACGCCCATTGAGCTGATGCTCGAGGTGAATGAGTTCGATGCCTCGCAGCCCTCCGATGCGCATACGCCGGATCGCGCCGCGGTACGCCCTTCGGTGACCATTCCCGAAGGCATGCTGTCGCAAGTGGTTTCAGCGGGCGCGGCGGGAGCGTTTTCCGGGCAAATACCCACCATGGTTCCCATCGAGACGCCGCTGAGCTTTGCAGGCTTCAGCAGCGATGTTTTGCATGATTTCGCGCCGTTCTTCCAGCAGGCCGGAATGACCGTGGCCGCCGGCGGCGCCAGCAGCACCTTGCGCGATGCCAAGCCCGCGCCGGGCTGGCAGAGTTCCCTGCAGCCGGGCGACGCCGTGACTGCCGTACTGGTATCCGGCGACATGAGCGTCAGCGGAATGTGCACCGTGAGTTTTAATGACGGCAAGCACGTGCTGGCTTGCGGCCACCCGATCTTCAATCTGGGTCCCGTGGACATGCCCATGGCCAAGGGCGAAGTGCTCACCACGCTGGCCTCGCAGTTCCAGCCGAATAAATTTGGCAACGCCACCGAGATCGTCGGCGCGCTGCATCAGGATCGCCATAGCGCCATCATGGGCGAACTGGGCGCCACCGCCGAGATGGTTCCCGTAAACGTCAAAGTGCGTTCCCACGGCGAAAACAATTCCGTGCGCAAGGAGCGCGACCTGCAATTCAACGTTTTCGTGCAGCAGAAGTGGACGCCGTATCTGATGATGCTCACGCTGTACAACGCTGTCTCGGGCTTGAACGATTTCGCCGAGGAAACCACCTACCGCGTCAGCGGTCAAGTGGAACTGGACGGCCAGGCGCCGATCTCGCTTTCTGGCATGTTCGCCACCAGCGAAATGCCCGTCCCCACGCCCATGCTGCTGGCCGGTTGGTGGGGTGACAAGTTCAATCGCCTGTACTTGAATTCAGTGCAGCCCCCGAAACTGCGCCGGGTGAACGTCACCGTGGACTTGCTTCCGGAGCGCCGCACCGCCAGCATTGAGAATGCCTGGATTCCGTCGAGCGAAGTGGAAGCGGGCGCCGATCTGCCCATCAAGATCTTCCTGCGTCCCTACCGGGGCGGCCGTATCGAGCGCGATCTCACGCTGAAAATTCCCGCGGGTCTCGCCAAGGGCGACCACAAGCTGCTGCTCAGCGACGCCGATACGCTCAACCGGATGCAGTCGCTGGCCAGCGTGCAAAATCGCTTCATGGACATCCCGCAGACCGTTTCGCTCATCAACCAGGAGCGCAGCAACAATCAGTTGTACGTCTCACTGGTGGAACCTCGCCCCACGGTCTATTACGAAGATAAGACCCTGCCCAGCCTGCCTGCGTCGGTGATGAACGTAATGCAGACCGGACGCAGCGCCAGCCGCCATTTCGCCAGCTCTCCGGAAACGGCGGTCCAACAAGCCAGCCTTCCCTTTGACCTGGTGGTGAGCGGCAGTTACTCTCTCAAAATCACGGTGAAATAACTCGAGCATGCAAATATCTTTTCCCGGCGTGTCCGCCGCGCGCTGGCTTTGTGCAAGCGCCTTTACCCTGGCGCTTTCCTTCGGCGTCGAAACCAGATTCTGGCAGCAGGGCGACCACGCCGATTTCGAAAAAGGAATTTCCCGAAAGCTGTCCTTGCGCAGTGACGGCCGGTTGATGCTGGCCCCCACCCTGACGGAAATCTTCGATTCTCCCTCGCCGTATCTCTGGGCCGCCGTGGTGGATTTTAGTGGCACGGTCTATACGGCCGGCGCCGGTTCCGGCAGCGGCCTCGCCAAGCTCTTCGCCATTGGCCCGGATGGCAAATCGCGAACCGTGGCCGAATTGCAAGGCCTGGAAATTCATGCACTCGCGGTAGACCGCTCGAATCGAGTCTACGCCGCCACTGATCCGGACGGCAAAGTATACCGAATCGGCGCCGGAGGCAAGCCCGAGCTTTTTTACGATCCGCATGCCAAGTACATCTGGGCGCTGGCCTTCAACCGCCAGGGCGATCTGTTCGTGGCCACCGGCGACCCCGGGGATATTCATCGCGTCACGCCGGATGGCAAAGGCTCGGTGATGTTCAAGACCGAGGAGGCGCACGCACGATCGCTAGCGGTGGATCTGAACGGCAACTTGATCGTGGGCACTGAGCCCAGCGGCCTGGTGATTCGCGTCTCGCCCGCCGGCCAGGGGTTTGTACTGTATCAAACCTCCAAACGCGAAGTCACCGCCGTCACCGTCGGCGCTGGCGGAGACATCTACGCCGCTGCGTCGGGCAACAAAACCGCCGTCCTTCCGGTGCTCAATGCACCCGCGCCGGCCGTGATCGCGCCTCCGCCGGCTGCCGGAAATTCAGCCGCAACCAGTCTGGTGGCCGTAACGCCGCCGCCCAGCTTTACACCGTTCGGGGCTGCCAACGCGATCACCGGAGGCTCCGAGGTGTATCGGATTGACCGCGACGGCGCGCCGCGCAAGCTCTGGTCCCATCCCCAGGACATCGTTTACGCACTCGCGTTTGACGCCGCCGGCCATCCCCTGCTTGGCACCGGCAACCATGGCCGTATCTATCGTCTGGATTCCGACGTGATGCACACGCTGCTGGTGGACGCATCGCCCACGCAGATCACCGGATTCGCGCCGGGGCCGCAGGGTTCCTTGTACGCCGTCACCGGCAACATCGGCCGCTTGTATCGCATCGGTCCGGACCTGGCAAAAGCCGGCTCATTCGAGAGCGAAGTCTTCGACGCAGGATCTTTCGCGTGGTGGGGCAGGCTGGCCTTCCACGGCGCGCCCGCGGGAGTCTTGGTTTCGACGCGCAGCGGCAACCTGAATCGCCCGCAAAATAATTGGAGCACTTGGTCCCCTCTTGGTACGGACGGCCGCGTGCCCTCGCCCCCGGCTCGATTCCTGCAATATAAGCTCGAGTTGTCCGGGACGGCTGAAGTAACCAGCGTCGAAGTGGCCTGGCTCGCCAAGAACGTGCCGCCGGCGATTGAAGAGATCGAGGTCGCGCCGCCCAATTACAAGTTCCCCGCGAATACATTTGCCAGCGCGCCGTCCACCAGCATCACGTTGCCGCCAATCGGGCAGCATCGCAGGACTTCATCCGTTTCCGGCGCCGACCTGGGATCGCAAACGCTCACCTACGCCAAGGGCTCGCTGGGCGCTCGCTGGTCCGCATCGGACGAAAATGGCGACACGCTCACCTACAAAGTGGAAATTCGCGGCGTGAATGAATCGGGCTGGAAGCCGCTCAAGGACAAACTGCGCGATCGCTTCCTAAGCTGGGACAGCACCGCATTCCCCGACGGCGAGTACGTGCTCCGCGTCACCGCATCGGATGCCCCTAGCAATCCACCCGGCCAGGCGCTGGACGCCAGCTTGGTGAGTGATTCATTCACCATCGACAATACGCCCCCGGTGATCGCGGCGTTGACAGCGACGCGGCAGACCGCACGCATTGAAGTCCGCTGGACCGCCCGCGACGCCCGCAGCAACATCGAAAAAGCAGAATACTCGCTGGACGGCGGCGACTGGCTGATCATCGAGCCGGTCACCAAGCTGTCGGATGCCCCACTCGAAGAATATCGCCTGCTAATCGAGAATGCGCCCGCGGGCGAGCACGTGATCGCAGTCCGCGTCAGCGACGAATACGACAACCAGACAGTGGATAAAGTCGTAGTGAAGTAGAAGCACTCACAGTTGTGGGGCGGGGCCCCTGCCCCGCGCGTGGCCCCCTGGCCACGCTGCTCAGACAACGTCGCACTCCCACCAAGCCGGACAGGGGTCCGGCTGCGGACCAGGGGGTCCGCCACAAACAGGGCTACCTTCTTTTCGCCTTCAACACAATCGGCGTCCCCTGAAACCCGAACCTCTTCCGCAACTGATTCACCAAGAACCGCTCCTGCGAGAAATGCACCTTGTTCGCCTTGTCCGTGAACATCACGAACGTGGGCGGCCGAACCGAAGCTTGCGTGATGTAGAACACCTTCATGTCCGATTCGAACTTCAGCATCTCGACAAACCGGTTCAACTCGCCGGTAGTCACGCGCTTCGATGCCGATTCGTAGATGTCCCGCACCAACCCAAACAGCGGCTCGACGCCCGCGCCGGTCTTGGCCGACATGAAGACCACCGGCGCGTACTCCAGAAACTTCAGCTCATCCCGGACCCGCTGGGTGAACTTCTGGCGATTCTTGTCCGGAGCCGTGTCCCACTTATTGACGCAGACCACCACGCCGCGGCCTTCTTCATGGGCGTAACCGGCGATAGTTGCATCGGCCGCCACCGGACCTTCCGCGGCATCGATGACCAGCAGGGCGATGTTAGCCATGCGGATATGCCGCCGCGCCATCACCACGCTGAGCTTCTCGGCCATCAGATGGGTCTTGCCCTTGCGCCGGATGCCCGCCGTATCCACGAACACAAACTCCGCGCCGTCCCGCTCCACCGTTTCGTCCACCGCATCGCGGGTGGTGCCCGCCACCTCCGAAACTATGGATCGCTCGGATCCCACCAGCGCGTTCAGCAGCGTGGATTTCCCTACGTTCGGGCGCCCAATGATAGCGACTTTGATCTTGCGCGCCGCCGGCTCCTCGGTTATGGGCTCTTCCACCGGCAGATCCGCGGTGATGTGCTCCAGCAGATCGTCCAGACCCTGGCGATGCTCGGCCGAAACCGGAAACAGATTCTTGAACCCCAGCTCATGAAATTCGTGCGCCAGCTTTTCGTTGGACAGCGTGTCGATCTTGTTCACCGCCAGCGAGACCGGCTTTCCCAGTTGGCGCAGGATGCGGGCGAGATCCCGGTCAATGCTGGTGATTTCGCTGCGCCCGTCGATCAGAAATATGATCTGCGCCGCCTGATCCAGCGCCACGCGGGCCTGCTTCAGAATCTCGGTGGGAATCATCTCGGCGTCGTTGGGAATGATGCCGCCGGTATCGATCAGCTCGAAACGCCGCCCGCACCATACCGCTTCGCCTTGGATGCGATCCCGCGTAATCCCCGGCTCGTCCCCGACAATGGATCGCCGCTGACCCAGTATCGCGTTGAAAAGGGTGGACTTGCCGACATTGGGACGCCCCACGATAACTACCGTGGGGAGGTTCCGCTGGTCAGCCATGCATCGTCATGATAGCAGGCAGGCAAAACTGCCTGCCCCACCGTGCGAACATAGAGTTACGGATGTCAACTGAACTTCAAAACCAGGAGCTTCTGGCCGGCGATGCGGCTCGGAAAAACGTAGCCACGCGCAACATCGCCATCATCGCCCACGTCGACCACGGCAAGACCACGCTGGTGGACGCCATGCTCAAGCAGAGCGGCATCTTCCGCGACAATGAGCAGGTAGCCGACCGCGTCATGGATTCCAATGACTTGGAGCGCGAGCGCGGCATCACCATCCTGGCGAAGAATACCGGCATCCGCTACCACGGCGTCAAGATCAATATCGTCGACACGCCCGGCCACAGCGACTTCGGCGGCGAGGTGGAGCGCGCCCTCAAGATAGTGGACGGCGTCATGCTGCTGGTGGACGCCAGCGAAGGCCCGCTGCCGCAAACCCGCTATGTGCTAATGAAGGCGCTGGAGGCCAAGCTGCCGCCCATCGTGGTGATCAATAAGATTGACCGCGCCGACGCCCGCATCCCCGAAGTCCTGGACGAAATCTATGACCTTTTCATCGACTTGGACGCCGCCGAGGACCAGCTCGATTTTCCGGTGATTTACACCAATGCCCGCACCGGCGTCGCTAAACTGGATCCCACCGGCGATTCCACCGATCTGCGTCCGCTGTTCGAAGCGATTCTCAGCACCATCCCCCCGCCGTCCGGCGATCCCGAAGCGGTGCTGCAATTACTGGTAGCCAATCTCGACTACAGCGACTACCTGGGTCGCCTGGCTATCGGTCGCGTGTTCTCCGGAGTGCTGCGTTACGGCGACGAAGTGGCGATTGTAAAACTGGATGGTACGTCGCACACCACGCGCATCACCAAAATGTATTCCTTTGAGGGGCTGAAGCGCGTCGACGAGACCATTGGCCGCCCGGGCGACATTCTGGCCATCGCCGGCGTCGAAGGCATCACCATTGGCGAGACGGTCACCAGCGCCGAGACGCCGATCGCTCTGCCGAACATCCAGATCGACGAGCCGACCATCGCGATGACGTTCACCATCAACACGTCGCCGTTCGCCGGCCGTGAGGGCACCTATGTGACATCGCGCAACCTGCGCGATCGCCTGGATAAGGAACTGCTCACCAACGTCTCCATCAAGGTGGAAGAGGCCGGCGGTCCGGATGCATTCAAAGTGCAAGGGCGCGGGGAATTGCAGCTCGCCATCCTGATCGAAATGATGCGCCGGGAAGGCTATGAGCTGATGGTGGGCAAGCCCGAGATCCTCACCAAGACCATTGACGGCAAGCTGCATGAGCCGCTCGAGCTGCTGGTGATCGATTGCCCTGAGGGTTTTATCGGCGTCGTCATTGAAAAACTGGGCAGCCGCAAAGGCAAGATGGCCAAGATGGTGAACCACGGCTCGGGACGCGTGCGCCTGGAGTTTCACATCCCGTCGCGCGGGCTGATCGGGTTGCGCAGCGAAATGCTGACCGATACCAAGGGCACCGCGATCATGAATTCGCTGTTCCAGGGCTACATCGAATGGCAGGGCGAGATTTCGAGCCGCCCCACCGGCTCGCTGGTGGCGGACCGCGCCGGCAAGTGCACCGGCTACGCCATTTTCAACCTGCAGGAGCGCGGCGAGATTTTCATTACGCCCGGCCTGGAGGTCTATGAAGGTATGATTGTCGGCGAAAACGCCCGGGATGCCGACTTGAACGTCAACATCGTCAAGGAAAAGAAGCTCACCAACATGCGCGCCTCCACAGCCGATGAGGCCATTCGTCTGGTGCCTCCGCGCATTCTGAACCTCGAGCAAGCCATCGAGTTCATCCGGGACGACGAGTATGTCGAAGTGACGCCGCGTTCCATCCGCCTGCGCAAGAAAATTCTGAAATTCAACCAGCGCTAGGAAGCCCGGCGATCGCTCTTTCTGAGCCGCGCCCGCAGGAAGCGGTGTCCATAACGATTAGCAATCGGCCTCCGGCAGGCGAAACCGCCTGCCCCACAACCTGAGCGGCCGGGTTTGCTCTCCCCCACATTAAGGAGTAGAATTTGACCAGACCTGGGGCCAAATGAGACACATCCGATTTCCGCTGGTGCTGTTCTGCCTCGCTGCGGCCGCCCAGACTCCGCCTCCGGCCGATCCCGCGCCGGTGGCCGCGAAGACCTCGCCTGAAATCGCTACCCATGACGCGCCCGCCACCTTCAAGTCCAAGGTGAATCTGGTGGTTGTGCCCGCCGTGGTGCGCGATAACAAGGGCCGCGCCATCGGAAACCTGACCAAGGAAGACTTTCAACTCTTCGACAAGGGTAAGCCGCAAATCATCTCCCGATTCACGGTGGAAAAGGCGGGTTTCAAGATCAAGCCGGTGATTGCGGGTACGGATGCAACCGCGGAAAAGGCGTCCGAGGGCGCTCCGCCCGATCTGCCGGACCGCTATACCGCCTATCTGTTCGACGATGTGCACTTGAAGTTTGGAGATCTCGCACAAGCGCGGGATGCGGCGGCAAAGCAGCTGGATACGCTGGCCACAACGGAGCGCGCCGCCATCTATTCCACCTCCGGGCAGACCGTGCTCGATTTCACGGACGATCGCGCGAAGCTGCGCGAGACGCTAATGCGTTTGCGCCCCAGGTCCCGGCAAGGAGTCATGCCGTGTCCGGATATCAGCTATTACATGGCGGACTTGATCTCCAACAAGAACGACGCGCAGGCGCTGGACGTCGCCATGCAGGACGCGGTGATTTGCTCCCATTTGACATTGCCCCAGGATGCCGCGGTAGCGCGGTCGCTGGCGGAATCTACTGCCCGGAACGTGCTTTCAATCGGTGAGCACGACACCTTTCTGGCGCTGAGCGTCTTGAAGAACGTTGTTCGCCGGATCTCGATTATGCCCGGGCAGCGCACCATTGTTCTGGTTTCCCCCGGCTTCTTGCTTCCGTTCGGAAGCCGAAGCGACGAGACCACGGTAATGGACAACGCGATCCGATCCAACGTGATCATCAGCGCTCTGGATGCGCGCGGTCTTTATACCGTGCAGCCCGACATCAGCCAGCCGATGACCAACTCCGCCACGCTGCCGATGAAGTTCGGCTACATCCGCGATAGCGCTTTCGCCGAAGCGGACGTCCTGGCCGAACTGGCGCACGGCACCGGAGGTTCTTTCTTTCAGAACAACAACGATCTGGTGGAGGGCTTCAGGCGCGTGGCCACCGCCCCGGAATACGTTTACTTGCTGGAGTTTTCGCCCCAGAATTTGAAGCTGGACGGCAGTATCCATAGCCTGAAGGTGACGCTGAGGGAAGGGAAAGGCCTTACCGTGCAGGCGCGCCGCAGTTACATGGCGCCCAAGCACACCGAAGATCCGAAAGAGGGAATCAAGCAAGAGATTGAAGCTGCTCTCTTCTCAAGGGAAGAACTGCACGATTTTCCCATGGAACTACACACCCAATTTTTTAAGACCACGGACGAGGCCGCGAAACTTTCCGTCCTGGCCCGCCTGGATGTCCGCCAGCTTCATTTCCGGAAGGCGGATGGCCGGAACCGCGATGAGCTCCGCGTCGTCTCAGGCTTGTTTGACCGCAATGGAAACTACCTGGAGGCCCGTGAGAGCGTAGTAGAGATGCGTCTGCTGGACGCGACGCTGGAAACCAAACTGCGCTCCGGGATTACCGTAAAATCGAGTTTCGATGTGAAGCCGGGAAGCTATATCATCCGGCTGGTGGTAAGAGATGCCGAAGGACAGATGATGGCGGCCACCAACGGCGCTGTCGAGATTCCGTAAGAGAGGTACAATCGTGAAATTTTCTGGCTTGAAGTATGGTTGCTTCCTGTGTGCCGCGGCCGCCCTAGCGCAGACGCCGCCCGCCACCCAGTCCGGTCCCGTGATCAAGACGGAGACGCGCCTGGTGCTGGTGGATACCGTGGTGACGGACAAAAAAGGAAACTACATTCGCGATCTCACCGCTAAGGATTTCAAGGTCTGGGAGGATAACAAGGAACAGCCCATAAAGGGCTTCTCCTTCGAAGCCGACGCCAGCTCGCAATCGCCTTCGCAGCGGCGTTACCTTGTTCTGTTCTTCGACAATTCCACCATGGAGCTGGCCGACCAGGCCCGCGCCCGGCAGGATGCGGCGAAGTTTATCGAGAAGAACACCGGACCTAACCGGATGGTCGCAATCGTCGATTTCGGCGGCCGGCTGCGGATCGCGCAGAATTTCACGGATGACGCGGAGCGGCTGAAGAAAGCCGTAACCACCGTGAAATTCTCGGCGGTCTCGCCGAACGCTCCCGTGGAAGTGGCGTCTGTTGGGATGCCCACCGGCATGCCGTCCTTGGGCAGTGCCGCGGCCGACTTTGGTACCCGCAGCTTGATACTGGCCTTGCGCAGCATGGCCAAGAGCCTGAGCTCCGTGCCGGGCCGCAAGACGCTGGTCTTGTTCAGTTCCGGATTCCCGCTCAACTCCGAGAGTATGGCGGAGCTCACTGCCACCATAGACATGTGCAACCGGTCCAATGTGGCTATTTATCCCATCGACGTGCGGGGCCTTGTCGCAACGCCGCTGGTTCCCATGGGCCCGCGCGGCGCGCTGGCGCCCGCGCCCTCCAGACCGGACCTGGCGGACGACAGCGGCGCCTCTTCGGTGGCGAGCATGCAGCCCGCAATCTATCGGAATCAACCCGTGATGTTTCTGGCCGCGGCACAAGGCGGGCGTCCCGGGGG
>JALYHQ010000076.1 GCA_030776455.1 Acidobacteriota bacterium
AACGCCCGCCAGACGCTGCCGCTCACCGAGGAGCAAACCGGATGACCCGCCGCAAGCCCGAATCCGGCTTCGCCATGCTCATGGTGTTCGTGCTGGCGGCCGCTATCGCGATCACGCTCTACATGGAGATGCCGCGCGTGGTGTTTGAATCCGAGCGCGCCAAGGAACAGATCCTGGTGGACCGCGGCACGCAGTACAAGCGCGCCATCCAGCTCTATGTCCGCTACAACATGATCCACAGCCGCGTGGCCAAGTACCCTACCAAGATCGATGACCTGGAAAGCACCAACAACATGCGCTTCCTGCGCCATCGCTACAAGGATCCACTGACCGGCAAGGACGAATGGAGGCTGATCCATATCGGCCCTACCGGACAGCTGACAGATTCGCTCATCCAGAAGTTCGATCCGCTGAAGGACAAGGAAAAAGACAAAGGACTCACCGCCGGCAACACCACCGGCGATCCCAACTCGGCCGTCGATCCGCAGACCGGCCAGCCGATATGGGCACGCGGGCGTCCCAGCGATAAAGTTCTCAGCGGCGCCGGCGGTCCGCCTCCGGCTCCGGAAGATCCCAACGCCCCGTTCCAACCCGCGCAGCCGCCGCAGCCCGTCTACGCCGGCCAGCCGGGCTATCCGCAGCAGCCCGGCCAGCCAGGGATTCCGCAGTATCCTCAAATTCCCGTGGGCCAGCAGCCCGGCTTTGCCCCGCAGCCCTACCCAAATCAGCCCTATAATCCGCTGCAGCCCAACCAGCCAGGCACTCCAGGCCAGCCCTTTAATCCCGGCCAACCCGGCCAGCCCAACACCGCTGCGGGACTCATCTCGCAGATCCTGACGACGCCGCGCCAGCCACCCGCGGGCATCGGCTATCCGGCGCCCGGCGGATTTCCGCAGCAGCCCGGCCAGCCGGGCTTTCCGCAGCAGTCTGGCCAACCAGGCCAGCCCGCCGGTCCCAATAGCGGCTTCGCGTTCAATAACAATGCCGGCGGCAATGCCGGAATCTCCAGCAGCACGCCGTCCAACAACCTCAGTGGAGGCGCGGGCGGTATTGCGGGCGTCGCCAGTACCGCCACCGGCTCTGGAATCAAGGTGATCAACGATCGCCAGAAGTTTAAGGAGTGGGAGTTCGTCTACGACTTCACCAAGGACAAGACCATGGGCGGTGGCGTTCAGAATCCGCAGATGCAAAACCCGCTCCAGCAGAACCCGCAGCCGCAACCCAACCGCCGTTTACCGGGCAGCGGCCAGTAAATCCACCGCCCTATTCGGAGCGGACCTAGGATGTTATTATTGTGCCTGCCTGTGGAGTCTGAGACTCCACTGAATGGAGGATTTCCCGTGCCTGTCCAAGTAATCTTGAATCAGAAAAATGGTCCGCTTCCTGTTACGGTATCGTTCAACGCGCCTACCGATGGTCCGTGCTGGCTGGTAGTGTCCGGTTCGGTATGGACCCAGACCCCGAACTTGAGCATCGGCGTGGAGGTATCGCTCGATGGCAAGCCCATCGGTTCGGCTTCCATCTTTTCCAATGCCCCGTCCACTCATCGTGCGGTGGTTCCAACTTATATCCCGCTCACCCTCAGCATCGGCCCACACCAGTTGTTCCTCGGGGCGGCGACCCACGGCACAATCTCGGATAGCAATGACTTCTTCACCGCTGTCCTCGAGTACTAACATCAGGACAGCCCAGCAAATCGTCGGATCCGTCGAAAGCTTGTGGCGCTACCCGGTGAAGAGCATGCGCGGCGAAAAATTGCAGGAGGCCTTCGCAGGTTTCGCTGGTGTATATGGTGATCGTCTTTACGCCTTTCGGAGTGCGGCCTCACCGCCGGGGTTCCCCTATTTGACGGCGCGGGAGCAGGAGGAAATGCTGCTGTACCGGCCGGCTTACCGGTATCCGGAGCGTATGGCCAGACCATCTAATCTCGCCGAGGCCGAGGCGCTTGGGTCCGGACTCACGCCGGTCTATGCGGACTCCGCCGATCGCGTGTTGGATGTCCAGACGCCGGCCGGCGAGACCCTCGAGATTGACGATCCCCGCTTGATCGGCTTGCTGCGCACGCGCATCAGCCCGCTGCATGAGCTGACCTTGCTTCGGTCTGACCGCGCGATGACCGATTGCCGGCCCATCTCGCTCATTTCGCTGCAGACCATCCAGCAGCTTGGCCAGGAGTCGGGCTTCGAGCTTGACCAGCGGCGTTTCCGCGCCAATGTCTTTATCAAGCTCAGCTCCGGGACCGCTTTCGGAGAAAACGAGTTCGTTGGCCAAAGGCTGGGGATTGGAGCCAAGGCGATCATCATGGTGCTTCAGCGCGACACACGCTGCAAGATGATCACGCTTGATCCCGATACTGGCAAGGCCAACCCGGACATCATGCGGCGGCTCGCCCGAGACCATGAGAGCAAGGCGGGGGTCTACGGAGCGGTTTTGGTCGAAGGAATCGTCCGTCCAGGCGATCAGATCGCGCTCTTGAATTAGCGAGCCCGCATTCAGAGGAGCCAGCTAGATGAGAATCATCGGCGAGATCAAGAGCCTGTGGCGCTGGTTCGTGGTGGTATCCGCACTTCTTGCGGTGGGTTCAGCTGCCGTTCCCCTGAAAATTGGCGACAGCTTCCCGGTCGTTGCCGGTGAGACGCTCTCGGGAAATAGAATGACGCTCCCAGCGGGGGTTGCGGGCAATTCCGCCATAGTTGTTTTTTCCTTCAGCCGTGTAGGCGGTACCGATGCCCGCCTGTGGAACGATCGTGTGGCGTCCGACGCCGGCTTGCGCGGGATTACATCGTTCACCTTGATGATGCTGGAGTCGGTTCCCCGAATCCTCCGCGGCATGGTTTCGTCAAGCATCCGCAAGCAAGTGCCCCCCGCCATGTACGATCGCTTCACACTCATATTCCGGGATGAGGAGATGTGGAAACAGCGCCTTGCGGCATTCGATGACAGGCACGCGTATGTCCTGTTGATTAACGATGCGGCCCGCATTTGTTGGATGGGCTCGGGCCGTTTCAGCGATTTGGCGTTCCAGCAACTGAAGGAAGCTGTGTTGCGAGCGAGGCAATAAAAAACCAAAAAGCCCGACCCGGTTTTGCGGATCGGGCCCCTGCTTCAACTTGCGCGCACTCTGACGTCAGGCGACGTGCTGTCCCCTGTAACGGCTGATAATTCCATTCATCTGGTCCTTTAAATGCAACTTCAGCTTCTTCAGCCGATGCTCCTCGATCTCCTCTTGCGGAGTCAAGTGAGGTTTGGCTTCCAAAGCTTCCAGTTGCACGTGGTACTGTGAGTGCTCTTTGGCCAGACGCCGGAACTCTTCATCCGATTCCATCAGGTGCGCCTTCAATTCGTCCTGCGTGTTCTCCATCAGGGTCTTTCTCCTTTGTGAGGTTGCCACGCCGAGTCCGTTCGGTCGGTTTGCGAGGCTCGGTGGGACGGTCGGTTCGTACATTAAGATGAGCCGGGGATCCTGAGCAGGCCCCCTGCACTTGTGACAGTATCATGAATAAATCCTCATGACAATCCCCGTTTCCGGCGGATTCTCGTAGTACCCCGGACGCTCCCCCACTTCCTCGAAGCCCAACCCACGGTAAAGTGCCCGGGCCATGGTGTTGGATTGCCGGACTTCGAGAAAATGCGTCCCCGGCCCCTGCTCCAGCGCATGCCGTATCAGCGCCGTCGCCACGCCCTGCCGCCGGAACTCAGGATCCACCGCGAGGTTCAGAATCTCGCGCTCGCCTTCGTCAACTTTGCGCGACACCAGGAACCCGGCGACGCGCATCCCTGCCAGCGCTACCTCGCAGTGAAACGTCAGATAGTCTTCGGGCAGCCATTGGGATGCTTCGGGCGCGGTGGCCTGTATGGCCGTAATCGCCGGAATGTCCCGCGCTGTCGCCCGACGAATCCTTACCTCCCTGTGGACCAGATTCTTGGGCAGATCGCGTTGCAACGCGCCTATCCGCTTCCAATCGAAGCCGCGCTCCACGTGAGCGCGTCCCGCCGCGGCCATCCGGTCTCGAAGCTCCGCATCTCCCAGCAGCCGGACCACTGCATCGGCGAACGCCGCGGCGCTATCCGCGACCCACACATTCGATTCATGCCGCAGTCCCAACCCGGCGCAGCCCGAGCTTGTGGATACCACCACCCGCCGCATCGCCAGCGCCTCCAGAACCTTCAAGTTGGTTCCCGCCGAAACCAGCGTAGGAACCACCACCACGTTCGCTGCCGCGTACAACGGCCGCACATCGGCGACAAAACTGAGCAATTCGATGGCTGGATCCTTGGGAATAGCGGGAAGTCCGGTGAGCTCCCGCCAGTGAATCAGCGGATCGGGTCCGGCCACTACCACCACCGACGCCTTTGGCCGCCGCTTCTTCACCAGCGGCCAGATCTCCTCCAGGAAAAATCGCCACGCCACTACGTTCGGAAAATGCCGGAACGAACCCACGAACAACAGCCGCTCTCCGGGCTGCTCCACCGTGGGGACGAATCGATCCAGATCCACGCCGTTCGGAATCGTCACGCCCGATCCCAGCGTTTGCCGGTCCTCCTCAGACATCACCACCACACGCTTATACCGCGCGGCCCAATGCTGCTCGAAGCGCCGCCAGCGCCACGCGTCCCACCAGCTTTTGAGCGAAGGCCGGCGCTGGTGCACCTGCGTGTAAAGCTGCCACGTCAAGTCATGCGCCACCAGGATCTCCCCGCGATACGGCGCCAGAAATGTATACTCCACCTGCAGCGTCTCCAGCTTCCAGTCGCGCCGTTTTTGCCGCACCAGCTTGTGCATGGCCGGCGAATCGAATTCCCGCGCTTCCGGCGGCGCCAGCGTGGACCAGCGCGGCTCGCGATAGCGCGGCTTGTCCACCATGAAAATCCCCGCGCAGTACGGTAGCAGCGGCTGGATATCCTCCAGCACCTGCCCCTCGCGAAAAGAGAACAGGAACACGTCGTAGGCGCTCGCCAGCTCGCGGATCAGATGAAAGATGCGCACCGCTCCGCCATGCGAGAGCGGATACGGAAAATACGGCGTCAGCACCCCGATGCGGCGCCGTTCCACCGACGGCTCGCGTCCCTCCGTCTCATAAACCTGGACCGGATACACTGACCGGTCTTTCTTCCACGGCGCCAGCCAGCGCGGCCGTAAATAAATCCGGTCCAGCGCCACTCCCCGCAAAAACAGCAGCGACGCAATCCAGGTCCGCAATCGAAGATGATGCCGCTCCAGCGCCCGGTTGAAGGCCAGTATCCGTCGCGGCGCCAGCAGAAACGCCGCCCGCCGCAGCCCGTGATAGCGCCTGTCGTCGGTAAACAGCACCGGCGCCAGCCCGATGCGCAGTCCCGCGAAGCGCCGTCGAAGCTGCCGGTGAAGGCTCCACGCCGATCCTGGCTTCAATTCATCCAGCTGAACCAGGAAATGCCGTCGCCCGGGTACCAGCTCGCGCACCTCCGCCGCCATCTGCTTGCTCAAGTCCGCCGGCCCGCTCGCGAATGCAACCACCACCGCTTCCGGATCCTTGCCGAGCAGGCCGAATACAATCTTCTTGATCTGGTTCTTCAACGGAACTCGACGGCCACGGCCTCGCCGGCGGTGCCCAGCTTCTTGTCCGGCTTCGGCGCGTAGTGCACCGTCACCGCGCGCGGAGGGCGTTGGGCGCCGCATCCCAGCGTCTTCACGCCGCCCCCCGAAAGCACGATCTGTCCCGGATCCCGCACCAGCAGTTGCACCAGCACGTCATCCGCGCCGCGCACTACCAGCCGCGCCTGGCGCCCCAGGCATTCCATCCGCTCCAGAGTTCCCGAAACCTTTGCCCCCGCCTCTGGACCGCTCCACCACTCCTCCACTTTTCCGGCCGGCTTGGACCCGTCCGCGTTCAACTTCATATTGGCCTTGTCCTCCGCCGCGTGGATATCCGCCATGCTGGCCTGCTTCACGCGATTGATATCGCGCTCCCGTTCGTCGGATTCGCGCTTACGTTCCGACGCTTCAAAATCGGCTCGCTCCCGCTCCACCTCCAGTCGCTCGTGCCGGATGCGCTCGCGTTCCGCGTCATTGGCCGAAGCCCGTTCCGCGCCCGCCCAGGCCTTCTGAGCTTCCACAAACTGCTTCGCGTCGATCTGCGCCCGCGCCAGTTCTTCCCACACCGCCGCATTCCGAGGATCTAGTTTGCATGCCTTTTTCAGAAAGTCCGCTTTACGCCCGGCGTCTTTCTCTAGCTGCGCCAGCCGGTGCGGAACCTCCGCCCAGCGCGGATTCAACTCGCCCGCCTTCAGCAGCTCTTTGCGCGCCGTCGCTTCATCGGATTCAAGCGACGCCAGCCCGGCCCACGCGCGCGCGTTCTTGCTGTCCGCCTTCACCGCCGCGTCCAGCCGCTTGCGTGCCTCCGCCGTATCTTTCTTCCCCAGCGCGATCAGCCCCAGCCCTTCGTCCGCCTCCAGGCCCTGGATCGCCCCATACGCCGCGAGCGCCTGCTCCGAACCCGTGGACAGCAGCAGATCCGCCTTGGCCAGCTTCACATCGTTGCCGGTAGCGGGCTGCACGTGCAAATCCCGCGTGGGACTTAGCGTCCTTCCCGAAACACTCGTGGTGGAGAAGTTCCCCGCCTTCCAGTAAGCGTCCACTTCGCGCTCGATCTCGGCCGCGCTCTTCTCAAACGCATTGCGGCAGGCCGGTTCCAGATCCGGAATCTGCTCCAGGTTGGAGATCATCACGCGCATCCGCCCGCGATAATCGAACTTCGTGGCCAGCAATTGCATGCGAGCCCAATCCCGTGTACGCTCGGCGGTGGGCGGTGGCTCCCCCAGTGTGAGGTGTGTCCCGCTCACTTCCAACGTCGAGAATAAGGTAAGCAATCCGTCTTCGATTCCCGCCGGCAGCCGGTTCGTGTTCGGCCACAGCAGCAGCCGCTCCAGTTCGCGCAATTCAACGCCCGGAAAGGATTGCTTCTCGCCGATGCCAGCCATCACCGCATCCCGTCCCAGCGCGAACGCCGACCCGCGCCCGCTCTTGAAAACCAGCACCCGCACCGGCCAAACTGGCAAGAGATCCGGCTTTCCCAGCGTCACCCGCAGCGCCTCCCGGAACTGCTCCAGATACGCCAGCCGTTCCTGCACCGCCCGGTCTCCCGCATCGCTCAGCACCGTGAACGGCCCGCTATGCGCTTGCACCCAGCGCTCCTCGGCGGACGCCATCCCCGCGAGCCACAATACAAACATCACTCGCCCGATCACGAGCCTATGGTAACTCGACAAAAAGCTGAAGGGCGCTTGGTTTGATACAATAATAAATGGATGTACGCCCTCCCTCCGCCCACGCGGACGTTATTCTCACCCCTCGTACCCGAATGAAGATCAGCGTTCAGATCAGCCGAGGAATCGAATCCCTGTTCGGGACCCGCGATGAAAACATCCGGATCCTCGAGACCGGCTTGAGCGTCACCACGCGCCTGCTCAATGACTGCCTCGAGATCGAAGGCGATGAGCCCAACGTCATCCGCACGGCCAGCATTCTCGAGGATTATTTCGCGCTGATCCTCGAAGGCCAGACCTTTAACGGCGATCTCAACAGCTATCTCCGCGTGGTCGCGCAGGACCCGGAAGTAACCCTCCGCAGCCTGGTACACAGCGGCCGCCAGCGCAACTTCGGCAAGAAAGTCCTGGCCCCCAAGACCGTCAACCAGCGCCGCTACGTCGAAGCCATTGAACGGCATGACCTGGTCTTCGGCGTGGGCCCCGCCGGCACCGGCAAGACCTATCTCGCCGTCGCCATGGCCGTGTCCGCGCTGCTCAACAAGCGGGTTAGCCGCATCGTGCTCACCCGTCCCGCCGTTGAAGCCGGCGAGCGCCTCGGCTTCCTGCCCGGCAATCTCCAGGAGAAAGTCGATCCCTACCTCCGCCCGCTGTATGACGCGCTCTACGATATGCTAGAAGCCGAAAAGGTGGAGAAGCTGCTTGAGCGCCTGGTGATTGAAGTGGCTCCCATCGCCTTCATGCGAGGCCGCACGCTCAATGACAGCTTCATCATTCTCGATGAAGCCCAGAACAGCACCGCCGAACAGATGAAAATGGTGCTGACCCGCCAGGGCTTCAATTCCAAAATGGTGGTGACCGGCGACCTCACCCAGATCGATCTCCCCACCGGCAAGCGCAGCGGCCTCAATGACGCCGTCGAAGTTCTGCGCGGCGTGGAAGGCATCAGTTTTGTCCATTTTGATGATCGCGACGTGGTCCGCCACAGCCTTGTTCAGCGGATCGTAAAGGCTTACGAGCGCCACCAGGAAATGGCCGCCGGCCGCCAGTTAACTTTCAAGCTCTCCGACGATGCGGCCGCGCCGCCCCCGCCGGACGCCAATCCACCGCAGGCGGGAGAACCGCCAGAAATCACGTTTCCCTGACAGCCTCCATGCCCGACGAGCAGTCGTCCGTGCTGTTCCATTGCGTGCCCCGCGGCATTCTGCGCCGTCCCTTGCGCGCGTTCGCGTTGCGCCTGCAGGATGAAGTTTCCGGAGGACGCCCGTTCTGCTGCCTCATCAGCGGCGACGCGGAGCTGCGCCGGCTCAATCGCAAGTTCCGCCGCAAGGACACCGCCACCGACGTGCTCTCGTTCCCTACCGGCGCGGCCGGACGCTTTCTCGGCGAAGTCGCCATCTCGTTCGAGCACGCCCGCCAGCAGGCCGCCGAACGCAAACATGGCCTGGAAGACGAGATTCGCATCCTGATGCTGCACGGCGTGCTGCACCTGATGGGCATGGATCATGAAGCCGACAATGGCCGCATGGCACGCGCGGAACGCCGCTGGCGCCGGACTCTCCAGCTCCCCGAAAGCTTGATCGAGAGGGCCGAAGCATGATCCTCGGGTCCATCGTCGCCGCCATTCTGCTCGCCATCGTTCTGTGCCTCGTCACGCTCGTGCAGCTTTTCTATCTGGAGTCCTTGCGCTTGCGCACCCGCGACCTCCCCTCCCTCCAGTTCTTCAAGGACAGCTTGCAGGACCGGCTCGGCGCGCGCGATCAGGCCGGCGTTCTGGTATTTTCACTGATCAAGCACACCTCGCTGCTGCTCCTGGTGGTCTGCTTCATCGCCGCCAGCGCGAGCAAGGGCACGCTCGGCTGGATAGATCTGGCCCAAGACACGCTTTTTGCATGGCTCACCATGTTGCTCTCCACCTACGTGCTCCCGCAACTGCTCTATCGTAAGACCAGTGGGCACTGGCTGGTTCCGCTTGTTCCCGTGTTGCGCGCCATAGCTCTGGTGGTCCGGCCGCTCGCCGCGCTCCTTGGATTCTTCCAGTCCCTGGTGGATCTGGCCCAGCAAGGCCAGGCCGAAGTTGTCCAGTCCACCAACACCGAACATATTGAAGCCCTGATCAATGCGGGAGAAGAGGAAGGCATCATCGAGAAAGAGGATCGTAAGCTGATCCATTCGGTGGTCGCTTTCGGCGACAAAACTGTTCGCGAGGTGATGACGCCCCGCCCCGACATCATCGCCATTGAAGCCAGCCGTTCTTTGGAGGACCTGCGCGAGTTGGT
>JALYHQ010000077.1 GCA_030776455.1 Acidobacteriota bacterium
TCCCGGTATTCTCCGCGAAGACATCTTTATATCCGTTGAGGCGCTCGTTGAGATTAGCTTGGCCAGGCATGGTGTACATCACTACGGTGCCCCTGCCGTTGAGCTCTTTTACTGCGCGGCGCGCGCCCATGATGCCGGCCTCGCGGTTGCGCGTGCCGATGAAGGTGAGGCGCTTGCTGTCGGGCGTGTCGGAGTCAATGGTAATCACCGGAACGCCTTGGGCGATAGCCTTGTCGATGTCGCCTTTCATGAGGTTCGGGTCGGCGGCTGAGACCAGAATGCCGGCGGGATTTTTGGCGAGCGCTTCGCGGAAGGCGGCTTGTTCGGCTTGCGGATCGTAACTTTCAGGTCCCACCATTTGCGCCTGGACGTCCAGCTGGCGCGCGGCGCGCGCGAGGCCCGATGCAGCCGACTGCCAGTAGGAAACTTTGGTGTTGGTGGTCACCAGAAAGTATTTTTCGTTGGACTTGTGCCCGGTTCCACCGGTGCAACCAGTGAGCAGAACCAGCAATGCGGGGAGGGAGAGGCATGTGATCTTGAGCATAAGCGGCTCCTTGGGAGACGACTGGCTATTATATCCGGTTGCAGGCGCGAATCGCTTATCCTCAAGACAGAGGGGCATGGCCACCACCAACCGACCCGCGGGCAATCCGGCATTTCAAGCGCTGACTCGCGATCAGGTGGATCGCATTGAGCGCAACACCTGGTATCACAGCATCCGCCTGCGCGATGGCACCGTGATTCAAGGATTGATCCCCGTGGAGGCCCTGGAAGCGCGGCTGAAGGGCTTTCCCATTCCGCGGGATCTGACCGGAAAGCGTGTGCTCGACGTCGGCGCGGCTACGGGCTGGTGCAGTTTCGAGATGGAGCGCCGGGGAGCTGAAGTAGTGGCGGTGGATTGCGTCGAATACGAGGACTTCTACACGGCCAAGAAACTGCTGGGGTCGCAGGTTGAATATCGCGTGCTGGACATGGAGGAAATGACGCCGGAAGCGCTGGGCGTCTTCGATTACGTGCTGTTCTTCGGCGTGCTTTATCACTTGCGCCATCCGCTGCTCGGCTTGGAGCGTCTGTGCGCGCTCACTCGTGAGACGGCCTACGTCGAGAGCTTCGTCAGCGACTCGCATTTGAGCGCGGAGGAGCGCGCGGGAATGCCCTGCACGATGGAATTCTACGAGATCGACGAGCTGGGCGGGCAGATTGATAACTGGGTGGGGCCCACCACGAATTGCCTGCTGGCATTCTGCCGGTCGGCAGGCTTCGCCAGGGTAGAGCTGGAATATATGCAGGACCGGCGCGCGGGCGTGGTGTGCCGGCGCCGCTGGGAGCCGGCGCGGGAGAATCCGCCGCAGCCCGCGCCCTGGATCAATGCCGCGGTGAATAATCGGACGCAGGATATTTACTTCCATCCCTCCAAGGATGAATACATCTGCCTGTATTTCAAGACGCCCGAAACCGAACTCCGGCGCGAGGATGTGCGCGTCGAAGTGGATGGATACGGCGCGCCGGTGCTGCTGGTGACGGACCTGGGACGGCAGGGATGGCAAGCGAATCTGCGGGTGCCGCCGGGACTCGCGCCGGGCTCGCATGGGGTGCGCTTGCGAACCGTGAACAGCGCATTGAGCAACGAGTTCCAGATCGTGATCGGCGACGGTGCAGCCGCGGCGCCGCTCGCGGCCTCTTCGGGTGGCGTGAGCGCCGCGCCGGACTTATATGAAGTGGAAAACAGCATGACCGAGACCAGGTTGTTCCACGGATTTCGAAATGAGTATCTCTGCGCGCGGTTCAAGCTGGACCGTCGCGACCTCGCCCGCGAAGAGGTGGTACTGGAAGTGGGCGGAATGCCCGCGGCGGTGCGCTTCCTGACCGATCTGGGCGACGGCTGGCAGGTGAACGCGAAGCTGCCGGATAATCTCCAGCCGGGAACGCATTCCGTGCGCGTCCGTACGGCGGGCAGTGAAGCGAGCAATCCGCTGGAAATCACATTGGCAAGCTGACCGCCAGGCGGGTGGGCTAACTAGTCGTCGTATGGGTTGTAGCTCTCATCCGGATACCAGGTCCCGCTAAACAAGGACGCTTGCCTGGCGATTGAGCAGCGCTGGACGTGAACGGCATCGATGAAAGTGTGATGCTGTCCGGGCGCTCCCCAGTCGCCGCCCCAGATCAGGCCGTGCTTTTGGGCCAGCAGGCCAAGAAATGAAAAATCGCCTTTCCAGGAAGGCTCGCCGCCGGCGACCTTAACGATGTCGCAGGCCAAGCCGTAATTGTGCACGCCGACGGTCCGCAGTTTGGTCGCGTGTTGCGTGAACAACTGCTGCTGGCGCGCCTGGCTGCGGAAGGTTTCGAAAACCATGGTTTCAAATCCGAGCACGCGGCTATCGTCGATAATCTTCTGGACGGCGTCGCGCATAACCGGCTCCAGCAGGGCGACATCGTGGATTCGTTGCACGCTCGCGAATCGAGGATCCTTGGCGACCACATCGGTGAAGAAGGACATGCTTGATGGTAGCTCCCTGGTATCCTGTACGGTTGATGCACAGACTGATTCTGCTGGGGGCTTGCGCCTGTGCGCTGAAGGCCCAATCTCTTTCAGACACGTATCGGGAGACGGCGAACCGGCTCATTGACGCCGCGCTGGCGGACGACGGCGGATACGACAAACTGTCCTATCTGTGCGACCGGATCGGGAACCGGCTGGCGGGATCGCCGGGTCTGGAAAAAGCGATTGTGTGGGCCGCCGCCCAGATGAAAAAAGACGGCTTGCAGAACGTAGTTACGCCGCGTGTGAAGACGCCGCACTGGGTGCGCGGGCGGGAGAGCGCATCGATCACCGAGCCGGTGGATCGCCCTTTGACCATGCTGGGGCTGGGCGGGAGCGTTGCCACGCCGAAGAAAGGGATCACGGCGCAGGTGATTCCGGTCGCTTCCTTTGACGAACTCGAGAAGCGCGGGCGGGCGGAGGTAGAAGGCAAGATCGTACTGTTCAATGCGGCGTGGGAAGGCTATTTCAAGACAGTTCAATACCGGTCCGGCGGCGCTTCGCGGGCGGCGAAACTGGGGGCCGCGGCGGTGCTGGTGCGGTCGGTGACGCCCATCAGTTTGCAAACGCCCCACACGGGCGCGCTGGAATACGCAGTGGACGCGCCGAAAATTCCGGGGGCGGCGGTGACTATCGAAGACGCCACGCTCATCCAGCGGATGACGGATTCGGGCGCCAAGGTGGTGGTGCATCTTGAAATGGAAGCTCGGACGCTGCCGGATGCGGATTCGGCGAACGTGATCGGCGAAATTCCCGGGCGCGAGAAGCCTGAGGAGATCGTGGTGATCGGAGGGCACATCGATTCGTGGGATGTGGGCGCGGGCGCGCAGGACGACGGGTCTGGAATCATGACCGCGCTGGAAGCGGCGCATCTCATCCAGAAGCTGGGCTTGCATCCGCGGCGAACCATCCGGGTGGTGTTCTGGACCAACGAAGAGAACGGCACGGCGGGCGCGAAGGCGTATCGCGAGTGGGTGGGCGACGCGGTGAAGAACCACGTCGCGGCCATTGAGATGGACGGAGGCGGGGAAAAGCCAGTGGGGTTCGGAGTAACGGCGGCGACCACGCAGTCACGTCTGTTAGATCAACTGCGCGATGTGGGAAAGCTGCTCGACCGGATCGATGCCGGCGCCATTCAAGCAGGCGGGGGCGGTGCCGATATCGCGCCGCTGATGCGCGACGGGGTTCCGGGACTGGGGTTGCGCACGGTGGGCACGCATTATTTCGACTGGCATCATACCCGTTCCGATACCGTGGACAAGATAAAGCCGGAGGAACTGCGGCTGAACATCGCCGCCATGGCGGTGATGGCGTTTGTACTCGCGGACATGCCGGAATCGCCACGAGGGAATGAGTGACGATTAACGACGGGCTCGCGGAGAGGGCGCTGCGGGATGCGCTGGCACAGTTTCCCCAGTTCGAGCCGTATGGGCCGGAGTTGAAGTGGCGAGAACTGTATCAGGGCGGAGCGTTTTACGTTGCGTATCGGGAGCAGCCGCCGAAGGAATTGGAGGGGGCCTGGGATTTTCAGAATGCGGTGGTGAAGGGGTATAAGAAGCTGGCGGGACCGATTTGAAATCGGTCCGCAGGTTGCTAACCTGCCCCACGCGATAATCGGGTGACTGTCTCCAGGTGGTAGGTTTGCGGGAACAGGTCGACCAGGATCATTGATTCGATTTTGTACCCGGCGTCGAGGAGCGGGCGGAGATCGCGGGCTAGCGTGGACGGGTCACACGAGACGATTACAGTCTCGCGGGCCTTCAGGCGCACAAGCTCACCGACTATCTTCCGGCCCAAGCCGGAGCGAGGCGGGTCAAGCACCAGCAGGTCAGGCGGGTTTGCGACCGAAGCGAGATAATCTTCGGCATTAGCGCGCTGGGCGTCGATTTTGACTCCGGCGCGAGTGGCGTTGAATTCGAGATCACGGTGCGCGCTAACCCCGGATTCGACCGCGCTGACGGAACGAAAACGGCGCGCCAGGGCGAGCGAGAACAAGCCAACTCCCGCGTAGAGATCGAGGGCGGTTTCACCGGTTGCATCGCCGAGCACGGTTTCCACCAGGCGCTCCGCGAGGAACCGGTTCACCTGGAAGAACGAATTGCGCGACACGCGAAACTCGCCGTATTCGATGGCGCCCGTGGGTCCGAGTGCGTCGAAAAGAGAGCGGGCGGCGAATGGAACGGGATCCAGGATATGAACCTGGATGTCGGTCTCATTCGTAAACAACTCCAGACGTGCATTGAAATGTCTATGGCGCGGAAGCTCGCGGCTAAGGGCGGCAATGGCTTCGTTGAGCTTCGGTGACGAGATGGGGCACTGCTCGATGGCGCACAGGCGGTGCGAACTGGCCTCGAAGTAGCCGATCTCGCCTCTTTCGACGTGGAGCTGCGTGCGATTTCGATAATGCCACGGCTCGCCGGTGACGGTGGGGATGTCGCTCTCGAACTCGATCTTGCCGGTGCGGCGGAGCACTTCGCGCAAGATAGAGAGCTTGGTTTCCACCTGGAATTCGTAGGGCGCGTGCTGGTACTGGCAGCCGCCGCAGCGCGTGAAATACGGACACGGCGCCGCCACGCGTGCGGGCGCGGGCTCGGCGATTTCCACCACGGCGGCACGCCGCAAGTCATTTTTCGCGCGTGCAACGTCCGCATGGATCAACTCGCCCGGCAGCACGAACGGAACCAGGACCACACCGGCATCGGAGCGTGCGAGTCCGTCGCCGCCATAGACCAGTTTTTCGATGCGCAGAGTTTGCCGGGAAACGTCGTTCCGCAATGGGAAAGCCTGCCCCTACGGTAACATGGGAAATCAATCATGAAAGCACGCATCTTCTCCGGAGTGCAGCCCTCCGGCAACCTTCACATCGGAAATTATCTCGGGGCGCTGAAGAACTGGGTAGAGATCCAGGGCAGTTACGAAAGCATCTTCGGCATCGTCGATCTGCACGCGGTGACGGTGCATCAGCCGCCTGCCGAGCTGCGCGAGAAAATCATCGAGACGGCGGCGTTGTTCCTGGCGGTGGGGATAGATCCGAAGCAATCGTCCATCGTGGTGCAATCGTCGGTGCCGGCGCATAGCGAGCTGGCGTGGATGCTTACGTGCGTAACCCCGGTGGGCTGGCTGGAGCGGATGACGCAGTACAAGGCCAAGTCGGCGGCCCAGGAAACCATCGGCGACGGGCTGCTGCAGTATCCGGTATTGATGGCGGCGGACATTCTGCTGTATCAGGCGGCGATCGTGCCGGTGGGCGACGATCAGGCGCAGCATCTGGAGCTGACGCGCGACATCGCACAGCGGTTCAACGCGCTGTATGGCGAAACATTTGTGATGCCGGCGACGCACTTGCCCGCGGTGGGATCGCGCGTGATGGGGCTGGACGATCCCGAGAAGAAGATGAGCAAGTCGGTGGCGTCTTCGGCGCATGCGGTGGGATTGCTGGATCCGCTGGACCAAGTGAAGAAGAAGATCATGCGGGCCACCACGGACTCGAAACCCGCGGTGGATTTCGCCGATCTGGGAGCAGGCGTGCGGAATCTGATCAGCATCGCGCAGGCTTTTTCCGGTTGGACGCAGGCGCAGGCAGAAACAGAGTTCAGCGGGCTGCGCTATGGCGACCTGAAGAAGAAAGTGGCGGACATCGCGGCCGCGAAAATCGAACCGATTCAGCAGCGCTATCGCGAAATTGTGGGTGAACCCGGATACGTGGCAGGCGTGCTACGGGAAGGGGCGGAGCACGTTTCGCCCATCGCCAACGCGACCGTCGAACTCGCGAAGCAGCGCATGGGATTGTACACCGCGGGCTGACATGGAAGCACGGCCGGCGTCTCTGGCGGCGTACTTCCGGTTGTTGCGCACCAATCGCAACTTCCGGCTGCTGTGGTTCGCGCAGATCGTAAGCGAGATCGGCGACTGGTTTTACGCGGTGGCCATTTACAGCCTGCTGTTTGAGTACACCGGAAGCGGGCGCGCCGTCGCGCTGGCGTTCGTAATGCAGGTACTGCCGCAGTTTTTCATCGCCCCCGCGGCGGGCGTGATCAACGATCGCATCAGCCGCAAGAAGGTGATGATCTTCGCGGATTGGACGCGCGCGGGCATCGTGCTCTCGATGCTGCTGGTACGCGGGCCCACGATGGTGTGGCTGATCTATCCGCTGCTGTGCCTGGAGACGCTGATGTGGGGATTGTTCGAGCCGGGCCACAATGCCGTAATTCCGAATATCGCGCGCGAAGACGATGTGGTGACCGCGAACACGCTGTCGTCGATGACGTGGTCAATGAATTTCGCGATCGGGTTCTCGTTAGGCGGCATCGCGGCCGCATGGCTGGGGCGGGAGGCCGTGTTCGTGCTGAACGCGGGATCATTCGTGGTGTCGGCACTGTTCCTGAGCCGCATGCGATTCGCGGAGCCGCACGCCGAAGACCGGCCGCCGCTGAAGGCGCGCGATTTGATGGACTTTTCGCCAATCGCCGAAGGAATTCGCTATGTGATGCGCGACCGGCGCCTGCGCGTGACCATCTTCGTGAAGGCGGGGCTGGGCTTCATGGGGGCAAATTGGGTCCTGGTGCCGGTATTTGGGGAGCGTGTGTTTCCTCTGCATGCGGGCGGCTTCAGCGCTCAGCAAGCGGGGATGCTGGGCATGAGCTTTCTGATGGGATGCCGCGGGCTGGGTGCGATTGTAGGACCACTGGTGAGTGGTCGCTGGGCGGCACGCGATGAGCGGCGGATGCGAATCGGAATTTTGTATGGCTTCTTGGCGGCAGGGATCGGGTATCTGGCGCTGGGGCTGTCGCCAGTTTATGGAATCTGGCTGGCGAGCTGCGCGCTGGTGCTGGCGCACGGGGGCGGAAGCACGCTGTGGGTGTTTTCGTCGACGCTGCTGCAGTTGAAGACGGAGGATCGGTTCCGCGGCCGCGTGTTCTCAGCGGAATTTGCGTTCAGTGTGCTGACCATGTCGGTGTCGAGTTATGCGGCGGGAGCATTTATCGATGCCGGCGCGAGTCCGGGCCGCGTGGCGATGGGAGTAGGGCTGGCAATGATGGTCCCAGCCCTGGCGTGGGCATTGGCGCTCTGGTCCGAGCCGCGCGCGTAAGCAAGCGTGCGTTTCCTGGGGGGCGTGGGATTAGTGGCTGTCGCTGCGCTTCCTTACGGGCGCGGCTCGGAAGGACGTACGGTGGTGCCAAGCAGGGTGACGTTGGCGAAGCCTTCATCCAGCGACGGCGGGACTAAACGCCGCGTCATCTCGCGCATTGCTTCTTCCGGCACCACGCGACTTCGGCCCCGATTTCGCTCCATGCAAACCTCCAACGGGACATCGAAAAACACTGCCTCGATATCGCAGCCGTGGAGCTGGGCGAGCTTTATGTATTGTCGGCGCTCGCGGCGGGTTAAATTGGTGGCGTCGATGTAAGTCACAGCGCAGCCGGCGGCGAGGCGCTGCAGCACCAGGTGGCGCACGGTAGCGAATACCAAACGATGTATGGTCTGAATCCCCGCATCGTCGGCGATCATCCGTCGCACCTCGTCGGAGGAGACCGGTGTAGCGCCTTGGCGCGCGGCCCAGGTCGACTTGCCCGAGCCGGGCAAGCCGACCAGCACGACGATTTTCAAGCTACGGTGTAGCGGTCGGCTGCCAGCAGACGCTCAGCGATCCCGCGGCGCAAGGCGATCGAATTGACCGGCTCGAACTTCGTGAATCGCTTCAACACGGCCAGGTTGGTGCGCAGCGCGTCGCCTTCCGAGCACGCGGCGAGCACGGTGCGGGCCGCGCTTTCCATGGTTTCGAGAGCTTCGCGCAGGAACACGGCGCACATATCGCGGGCGAGTTCGCTGGGCTTGCCGTGGCTCGCGATTTTTTGGGTCCGCAGCAACGCGGACTCCATGGCGAACGCGTTCATGGCGATGTCGGTGATGTTAGCCAGCACTTCCTGCTGATCCTCGAGCGCGTTCATATATTTTTGATACGCGATACCGAGAGCGAATAGCGCTATCTTTTTGCCATTGGCCACCATCCGATCTTCTTCCGAACCGCCATTGCTCGCAGCGGAGGGACCGGCGAGAATCTCGGATTGCAGCTTCATCACAGCGCTCACCAGCGGGAGCGTGCCGCGCTGGGCCCGCTTCAGAAGCATTCCCGTGGCGAGCAGGCGGTTGATCTCATTGGTACCTTCGAAGATTCGATTGATGCGCGAATCGCGATAGGCGCGCTCCACGGCATAATCCTGGTGGAAGCCGTAACCGCCGTGGATCTGAACGCCCTCATCGGTAACGTAATCGAGCATTTCGGACGCGAAGACTTTGATGTAGGAGCACTCGGCGGCGTACTCTTCCACCGCTTTGAGCATGGTAGCGCCGGCGTTGGGCTGGGACCAGGAAAAACCCTCGAGGTCGCCTTCAATTAAGCCCACTACGCGGTAACTCATCGATTCGGCAGCGAAGAGCTTGATCGCCATTTCGGCCAGCTTGTGCTGGATCATGCCGAATTCGGCGATCGATTTGCCGAACGCCTTGCGCTCCTTGGCGTACTTCAAGGAGACGCGCAGAACTTCCTTGGCGCCGCCGATAGCGAACGGTCCCAGCTTGAGCCGTCCCAGATTGAGGATGTTGAAAGCGATGATGTGGCCGCGGCCGACTTCGCCGAGCACGTTCTCGACGGGCACTTTCACGTTGTCGAGATAAATAGCCGTCGTGGAGCTGCCCTTGATCCCCATCTTCTTTTCTTCGGCGCCCGGCTGAACGCCGGGCCACTTGCGCTCGACCAGGAAAGCGGTAAACTTCTCGCCCCCGACCTTCGCGAAGATGGTGTAAAGGTCGGCGCCGCCGCCGTTGGTGATCCACATCTTCTGGCCGTTGAGAACGTAGTATTTTCCGTCCTCGCTGAGATCGGCGCGAGTGCGGGCGGCGAGCGCATCGGAGCCGGCCTGCGGCTCGCTCAAGCAATACGCCGCCACCATTTCGGCGGTGGCGAGTTTGGGCAGGTAACGCTGCTTCTGCTCTTCGGTTCCGAACAGCAGCAGCGGCAGCGTGCCGATGCCGGTATGAGCGCCATGCCAGCCGGAGTACGAGCCGTCGCGGGAGACGCCCTCAGCGACGATCATGGCCGAGGTGAGATCCATCTCCATGCCGCCGAATTTCTCCGGCAGGATGACAGCGGTGAGTCCGAGCTGTCCCGATTTGCGCAGAATAGAAATCGCGAGACCGGGTTCCTGATGCTGGATCGCGTCAATGTTCGGCACCACCTCCTTGTTCCAGAACTCGTCAGTGGTGCGGGCGATGGCCCGGTGTTCGTCGGTGAAATCCTCGGGAGTGAAGATCTCATCGGGCGTCGTGCTTTCGAACAGAAAAGATCCGCCCAGGTGTTTCGTCGGGGAAACGGTGGATGCTGCCATGATTACCTCTTTAGTTATTCAAGTTTTCGAAAATTCCGGCCGCACCCTGGCCGCCGCCCACGCACATGGTGACCATCCCATATTTGTGGTTGCGGCGCGCCATCTCGCGGAGAATAGTGGCGGTAAGCTTTGCCCCGGTGCAGCCCAGCGGATGGCCCAGCGCGATGGCGCCACCGTTGGGATTCACCCGATCGGGATTGATGCCCAGGTGGCGGATCACCGCCAGCGCCTGGACCGCGAAGGCTTCGTTTAATTCAATCACGCCGATGTCGTCTCGCTTCAGGCCGGCCTTCGCCAGCGCTTTCGGGATGGCGACGATGGGCCCGATGCCCATGATTTCCGGCGGGACGCCGCCGACGGCGAAGCTGACGAATCGCGCCTTGGGATTCAGACCCAGTTCCTTGGCTTTCTTGTCCGACATCACCAGCGCGGCGGCGGCTCCATCGCTCATCTGCGACGAGTTGCCGGCTGTAACGGTGCCATTGGCATCGAAAACCGCGCGCAGTTTGGCGAGTGCTTCCACGGACGTATCGGCGCGCGGACCTTCATCCTTCTTGAACACTGCGGTGTGTGGTTCGGGCTTGCGGCTGCCGTTCAGCGTGGTGGTTTCTATTTCAACCGGCACGATTTCATCGTCGAACGAGCCTTCCGTCTGCGCGCGCAGCGCGTTGTGGTGGCTGCGATATGCGAACTGGTCGGCGTCCTCGCGAGTGACGTTATACTTGCGCTGCACTTCTTCGGCAGTGAGTCCCATGCCCATGTAGATTTGCGGAAGATGATCCACCATCCAGGGATTGGGTGCGAACTTGTGGCCGGACATGGGCAGCATGCTCATGGATTCGGCGCCGCCGGCGATGATGATGTCGGCCGCACCGGAGCGGATGCGGTCGGCGGCCATGGCGATGGACTGCAGGCCGGAAGAGCAGAAGCGGTTGATGGTGACGCCGGGGACCACGTCAGGCAGCCCCGCGCGAAGTGCGGCGACGCGAGCCATGTTCATTCCGGATTCGGCTTCGGGGCTGGCGCATCCGAGGATTACGTCTTCTATTTCCGAGACGGGAACTTGGGGATATTTCTGGATCAAGGCGCGGATGACGATGGCGGCGAGGTCGTCGGGACGGGTCTGGCGGAGGGTCCCTTTCGGGGCCTTGCCGACGGCGGTTCGGACGCAATCGATGATTACAGCTTCGGGCATGCAGACTCCTTTGTTTCGTCGGGCCCCGGTGGGCGTTCGCTCCCTGACGGTCGCGGCTCCGTACCGGGCCGCGACCGTCAGGAAGCGTAACGACTGATCAATTCCTTAGCGGTTTGCCTGTTTTCAGCATAGCGCTCATGCGCTCTTGTGTCTTGGGGTTGCCGCAGAGACTGAGGAACGCTTCGCGCTCCAGGTCGAGCAGATATTGTTCGGAAACCACCGGCTCTCCACTCAGCTTCCCGCCGGTGAGAATCGTCGCCAGCTTCTCACCCACAACCACGTCGTAATCGCTGATGTAATGTCCCTGACGCGCGCTCCACAGGCCTAGCTTGAGCAGCGAATAACCGTTCTCGCCGGAGAGCTTGATGTCTTGCCGCGGAGTCCCGGTCGCGTAAGCGGGCACCAATGACAGCGCGAGCCTCTTGGCATCGCCGAGCAAGCGCTCGGGATTCATGGAGACGGAATCGGCCCGATTCAGCAATCCGAGCTGCCGCGCATCCTCGGCGCTGGATGAAACCTTGGCATATCCGATCAGCTCGAACACCCGCCGTGGGTCTTTCAGGCGCAGCAGAAGTTCCTTGCAGCCGCCGCCGCCGGGAATCAAGCCGACTCCCACTTCCACCAGTCCCATGTACAGTTCGGCCGAAGCCTGCGCGCGCGCGGTGTGCAGAACGATCTCGCAGCCGCCGCCCAGCGTGCGGGCGAAGGGCGCGGAAACCACCGGCTTCGAGGCGTATTTCAACGCCATATTGACCTGCTGGAAGCGGTTGATGGCGGCGTTGAGATCGTCCCATTCCTCTTCCTGCGCGGCCAGAAGGACCATCATCAGGTTGGCGCCCACGCTGAAGTTCTCGCCGTCGTTACCGATGACCAGAGCCTGGCCATTCTTTTCGGTTTCCTCCAGGCCGGTGTAAAGCATCCCGATGTTGTCCTCGCCCAGCGAGTTCATCTTGCTGTGGAACTCGACGCAGAAGACGCCCTCGCCAAGATCCACCAGCGATGCTCCCGCGTTCTGTTTGATCACGCCGCGAGAGCGCTTCACATCGGAGAGAACCACGATTCCAGGACGCTCTTCCAGCGTCTCGTAATCTTTCTTCTGGAAATCGAAGTACGAGGTGCGGCCTCCGGCAGCCTCGCGATAGAGCGACGTACCGCCGCGCGAGACCATCTTCTGAATGTTTTCCGGAAGCGGCCGTTTCTCGGATTCCAGCCGGTTCACCACGTTCTGGAAGCCCAGCGCATCCCACAACTCGAAGGGACCCAGTTTGTTGGCGTAGCCCCAGCGCATGGCTTGATCGATTTCGACGATGCGATCCGATATTTCCGGGATCATAGCGGCCGAGTACAGAAACAGATCGCTGAAGACGGACCAGAGGAACGTGCCCACGCGGTCAGTGCCGCGCACCAGCGTGCGCAGGCGCTCCGGGAGGTCTTCGATATTGCGCGCAGCTTCGGCGCTGGGAAACCTTACCTTCTGGGCAGGATGGTATTCCAGGGTTTTCCAGTCGATGGCATGGAACTCTTTGTTGTCGCCCTTGCCGACGCGCTTGTAGAATCCCTGACCGGTCTTGTCGCCGAGCCAGCCGCGCTCAATCATCTTCTTTTGAAAATCGGTGGGCAGGAAGCGGTCGCGCCACGGATCGTTGGGGACGGCTTTGTAAAGATTGCTGCCGACGTAGGCCCACACGTCGAGGCCCACAATATCGAGGAGGCGGAAGCTGGCGCTGTTGGGCAAGCCGATCAGAGGACCGGTGAGCGCGTCCACTTCTTCCACGGTGTAATCGCCTTCGACAGTAGCCTTGGCGATGGTGCCGCCGAAAAAGCTGCCGATTCGGTTGGCGATGAAGTTGGGAGTATCCTTGCACGGGACCACGCCCTTGCCGAGGCGGCGATCCGCGAAATCGGAGACGAAGGCGAGCACTTCGGGATCGGTGTCTTCGCCGGGTATCATCTCCATCAGGTGCAGGTAGCGCGGGGGATTGAAGAAGTGCGTGCCGAGGAAGTGGCGGCGGAACTCGGGCGTGAAGCCTTCCGAGATTTCGCGCAGAGGGATGCCGCTGGTGTTGGTGGAGAGGATCGCTCCGGGCTTGCGGGCGGCCTCCACTTTGCGCCAGAGATCGCGCTTGATAGCCAGATTCTCGGTGACGGCTTCGATTACCCAGTCACAATCGGCGATCTTGGGCAGATCGTCTTCAAAGTTGCCGGGCCGGATGAGCGGAGCGCCGGCGTCGGTGAAGAAACCGCCGGGCCGCTGTTTGGCGGCATTCTCGATGCCCTTGAGGGCGGCTGCGTTGCGGTTGGGCTGGCCGGGCACAACGATATCGAGGAGCAGCGAGGGGATGCCGGCATTTGCAAAGTGGGCGGCGATGCGCGCACCCATCGTTCCTGCGCCGAGCACGGCGGCGCGTCGTATGGTTTTCATTTAGGAGTCCTTGACGATTATATCGAGACAGGCTGAAGCCTGTCCTACCGTGGAGAAAGCGAAACCACTGCATGCACTTTGTGGTCTATAGGCCAGTGACCCACAAAATCAGCAGGCGGCGGCCTGCCGGCGCCGAGGTTGTGTCTGGGGGCGGGGTGCATTTTCGCGTCTGGGCACCGGAACGAAAGAGCGTCGACGTGGAGACCTCCGGGAGCTTTTTCCCGCTAGAGCGGGAAGCGGATGGCTACTTCTCGGGACTGATGGCGGGGGCAGCGGCTGGGACGCTTTACAAGTTCCGACTGGATGGGGGCGACTCGTTTCCGGACCCGGCTTCGCTCTTTCAGCCCGAAGGGCCGCACGGTTTCTCGGAAGTGATCGACTCGACGTCATTCGAGTGGCATGATCGCGAATGGCGCGGCGCTGCGATACCCGGGCAGATCCTGTATGAAATGCACGTTGGCACGTTTACTCAAGAAGGAACCTGGGCGGCGGCGATTCGGGAATTGAAGCCGCTGCGAGATTTAGGCGTGACGGTGCTGGAAGTGCTGCCGGTGGCTGAATTCCCGGGGCAATTTGGCTGGGGATACGACGGCGTGCATCCGTTCGCGACTACGCGACTGTATGGGCGTCCGGACGAATTCCGGCGATTCGTGGACGAGGCCCACGCGCTGGGGCTGGGGGTGATCCTGGATGTGGTTTATAACCACCTGGGGCCGGACGGCAACTACTTCAAGCTATTTTCGCCGCACTACTTTACAGCGAAACACGAAACCGACTGGGGTGAAGCGATTAACTTTTACACGGAGCACAGCGGCCCGGTCCGCGAGTTCTTCCTGTCGAATGCCCGATATTGGATCGAAGAATTTCATCTGGACGGCTTGCGTCTCGATGCTACCCAGAGTATCTATGACGAATCGAAAGACCATATCATCGGTGCGATCGTCCGCGAAGTGCGGCGGGCGGCCGGCAAGCGCTCCACCATTCTTATCGGTGAAAACGAGCCGCAGCATGAAGAATTGATCCGTCCGCTCGATCAGGGAGGCCATGGCCTGGACGCGCTCTGGAATGACGATCTGCATCACAGCGCGATGGTTCGGCTGACGGGACGCAATGAGGCTTATTACACCGATTACCTGGGCCAGCCCCAGGAATTCATATCGGCGGCCAAGTATGGATTTCTATACCAGGGCCAGTGGTACAAGTGGCAGCACCAGCGGCGGGGAACGCTCGCTTTTGACAGGCCGCCCCAGGCATTCGTCACATTCATCCAGAATCATGACCAGTTGGCCAACTCGGCGCGCGGGCAGCGGGCGCATGAGCTGACCAGTCCAGGATTGTACAAATCCATAACCGCCCTGCTGCTGCTGATGCCGGGCACGCCGATGTTGTTTCAGGGCCAGGAATTTGCCGCGTCCAGCCCGTTTCTCTATTTCGCCGATCACAAACCGGAGATGGCCGCCCTGGTGAAGGATGGGCGCCGCAGATTTCTGGCGCAGTTCCGCAGTCTCGCCATGCCGGAGATGCGGAACAGCTTCGCCGATCCAGCCGATCCGGAAACGTTTCGGCGGTCCAAGCTGGATCATTCCGAGCGCGAGCGTCATCGGGAAATCTGGACGCTGCATCGCGATCTGCTGAGGTTGCGGCGGCAGGAGCCGGCGCTGGCCGCGCAGAAATTGCGCGGGCTGGATGGCGCGGTGCTTTCCAGCGAGGCGCTGGTCTTGCGCTTCTTTGGCGAGAAACGCCCGGATGACCGTCTGCTGGTGGTGAATTTCGGCGTGGACCTGCAGCTCAACCCCGCGCCGGAGCCGCTGCTGGCGCCGCCGCTCAAGATGGAGTGGGATGTTCTATGGTCGTCGGAGGCGCGCGAGTACGGCGGCATCGGTGTTCCGCAGGTGGATACCGTGAACAACTGGATGATTCCGGGCCAGGCCGCGGTACTGTTGAAGCCGGCGGCGCGAGTCCGCACGCCGTATCAGGGTTGACCACTATGCCTGGCCTTGTTCGAAGAATCACCTGGCCCGCCGGACACGCTTCCGCCGAAGCCGAAGACTTGCTCACTCGCGAATGGCTGGTAACCAACGGCCTGGGCGGATATGCGTCGGGCACCGTGGGCGGCGTGATTACGCGCGGATTCCACGGCTACTTGATCGCCGCGCTTCCGGCTCCGCTGGGCCGCATGATGATGCTCAATGACCTGGTGGAGCAGCTCAAGTTTCCCGATGGGGACACAGTGCAAATGGGCGGCGAGGAGCGCGCCCAGGGTCCGCTGCGTATGCACGGCGCGGATCTTCTGGCTGAATTCCGGCTGGATATGGGCGTGCCGGTCTGGCGTTACAAGGTAAACGGCTTCGTACTAGAAAAAAGCCTCATGCTGCCGCACCGGCAGAACACCGTTTATATCAATTACCGGATTCTGGATGGCGACGGGAGCGTTCGTCTTACCGTGCGCCCGTCGCTGAATATCCGGCCGCATGAGGCGCCGGTGAGCTCCCCCATTTTGACGCCATACACGCTGACCGTGTTCGAGGATCAGTACGAAATCATCTCGAGCCCGAGCATTCCGGCGCTGCGGATGCTGCTCTACGGCGCCGGCAGCTCCCTGATGATTGACCGGATGCGGATCCAGGAAATCGTCTACCGGATCGAGGAGAGCCGTGGATATGCGGCCCGCGGGGATCTATGGAGTCCGGGCTACTTCCAAGTAGAGCTGGTGAAGGGACGCGATGCCACGCTGGTGGCTTCCACTGAGCCGTGGGAAATGATTCGCGCGCTATCACCGGCCGACGCCTTGAATGCCGAGTACGACCGGCGATCGCGCCTGATGGGCGAGGCGGGTTCGGTGGCGCGCGACGATACCGCGGGGGAGTTGGTGCTGGCTGCCGATCAGTTCGTGATTCGCCCGGCCGGAAGGCTGGAAGACACCGCTCGCGCGCAGGCGGCGGGCGATGAAGTGCGCACCATCATCGCGGGCTATCACTGGTTCACCGACTGGGGCCGCGACACGATGATCAGCCTGGAAGGGCTGACGCTCACTACCCGCCGTCACACCGAAGCCTCCTACATCTTGCGCACATTCACGCATTTCATCCGCGATGGACTGATTCCGAATATGTTTCCAGAAGGCCACAAGGAAGGGCTGTATCATACCGCCGATGCCACGGTGTGGTTCTTCCACGCCATTGACCGGTACCTGGAAATAACCGGCGACCGGGCTATTTTGCGGCTGGCGCTGCCCAAGCTGCTGGACATTGTGGATCACCATCAGCGCGGAACTCACTTCAATATCCATGTGGATCCGCAGGATGGACTGCTGGTGCAGGGAGCGCCAGGTTACCAGCTCACCTGGATGGACGCCAAGGTGGACGATTGGGTGGTGACGCCCCGCCGCGGCAAAGCCGTGGAAATTAATGCGCTGTGGTACAACGCGCTGAAGCTGCTGGCCAAGTGGGTGTGCGAGGAGAAGCGCGAGGATGCGGCGCCGCCGCTGGAGGAGCATGCGCGAAAGGTCCGGGAGTCATTCAACCGGCGCTTCTGGAATCCGGCGACCGGCTACTTGTTCGATGTGGTGGACACCGAAAAGGGCGGCGACGATCCGTCCTGCCGCCCGAATCAACTGCTGTCGATTTCGCTGAAGCATCCGGTGCTGGATCAAGAGCATTGGCAAGCGGTGGTGGATGTATGCGAGCGGAAGCTGGTGACGCCGGTGGGACTGCGCTCGCTTTCGCCGGACTCGCCGGATTACAAACCCAAATACGATGGCGATCTGCGGTCGCGCGACGCGGCCTATCATCAGGGCACCGTGTGGAGCTGGCTGATCGGGCCGTTCATCGACGCCTGGTTGAAGGTGCATCCCGGCGATCTCGGCGGAGCGCGCGCGTTTCTGGGCGGCTTCGCGGGCCACTTGAGCGAAGCCGCCATCGGATCCATCAGCGAGATCTTCGACGCCGAGCCGCCGTACACGCCGCGTGGCTGCGTGGCCCAGGCCTGGGGCGTCGCCGAAGTTCTGCGCTGCTGGGTCAAGACCAGTAATGCAGGGCGGGGCCCTGCCCCACGCGCGGCCCCCCGGCCGCGCTGTTGGGATCCACCGCTAAACTAGGAAAGTGGATCTGCTCCTCAATCCAGCCGAGGCCCGTGTACTCGGCGCACTCCTCGAAAAAGAGATCGCAACGCCCGAGTATTATCCACTCACCCTCAACGCCTTGGTCAACGCTTGCAACCAGAAATCAAACCGCGACCCCGTGGTCGCCTTCGACGAAGAAACCGTCGAGACAGCGCTGGATTCCCTGCGGCACAAAGGCCTGAGCACGGTGCTCACCGGTCCCGGCATCCGCGCGCCGAAGTATGGGCATCGCATCTCGGAGAAACTGAACCTCGGCCGGCGCGAGCTCGCGATTCTGGCCGAACTCTTGCTGCGTGGTCCGCAGACGCTGGGCGAGTTGCGCAATCGCACTGAGCGGATGCACCGGTTTGACGACCCGTCCGAAGTGGAGTCGGTGATGGAACGTCTGCCGGAGCTGATGGTCAAACTGCCGCGCCGGCCGGGGGAGAAGGAGCCGCGCTACGCGCATCTGCTATCGGGTGAACCGGTGCAGACGCCGATGGCTGAACCCGCGCCGCCACGTGGCGATCGCATCGCCGCGCTCGAAGCCGAAGTTGCCGAGTTACGTCAAGAAGTCGGGGAACTGCGCGAGCAGTTCGCGCAGTTCCGCAAACAGTTCGAGTAACGCACTTCTCCTATTGCCTTCCCATACAAACCCTGTTATCCTATATCGGGAACCAATAGGAGCGGCATGGCATCCAAAACCGACGTCCGGCAGGGCACGCTTGCCCTGATGATTCTGAAGACGCTGGAAAGCATGGGGGCGGTGCACGGGTACGGTATTGCCCGGCGGATCGAACAGACGAGCGGAGATCTCTTGTCGGTCAATTACGGGACGCTCTATCCAGCGCTGCTCAAGCTCGAGCAGGAAGGGTACGTTACATCGAAATGGGGCGTTTCGGACAACAATCGCAAGGCCAAATACTATTCACTCACCCGCGCGGGCAAGAAACAGGTGGATGCGGAAGCGCGGGAATGGGAGACCACGGCCGCGATCATCGCACGCTTTCTAACCCCGGGTGAGGAGCCGTCATGAGAGCGCTACGCGCCATTCTCGTGCGACTGGGCGGATTTTTTGGCCGCACCCGCGCTGAGCGCGAAATGGAGGCCGAACTCGCCAGTCATTTGGAGCTGAATATCGACGACAACGTCCGCGCCGGGATGTCTCCGGATGAAGCGCGGCGGCAAGCGTTCTTGAAACTGGGCGGCATGGAACCCGCCAAGGAAGCCTGGCGCGACCGCCGCGGTCTGCCCGCCGTAGAGACCGTGCTGCGGGACACACGCTATGCCATCCGAACCATGTGGCACAGCCGCGGCTTTACAGCCGTGGTGGCGCTCACTCTCGCGCTCGGAATCGGCGCCAACACCGCAATATTCAGCCTGCTTGACGCGGTACTGCTCAAAATGCTGCCGGTCTCGCACCCGGAGCAGCTCGTGTTCGTGAATACCAACGCGCTGAACACCGGGAATATTCGGGTGTCGCAAAACATCTCCAACCTCGCCCTGAAAAGGATGCAGGAACAGGTGACGCTGGCGGCCGGGTTCGGCGCCTACCAAACCGAATCCCGCTTTAGCGTCGGCGTGAATGGACAATCCCAGCTGGCGTCCGGTCAAGTTGTCTCAGGCACGTATTTTCCCGTTCTCGGCATTCACGCGCTGCTAGGGCGGACCATCGGTCCGGAGGATGACCACGCCGCGGGGCGGGTGGCGCAGATCAGTTGCGGGTACTGGCAGCGGCGCTTTGGCGGCGAGTATGCGGTGATCGGAAAAGAGATCACCGTTAACAATGTGCCCTTCACCATCGTCGGGGTCACGCCGCGCGAATTCTATGGTCTCTCGGCGGACAGCGAGGCCGAAATTTCCCTCCCCGCGGCGACGAAGCCCCAACTAACGGCAGGCGGGACCTCCTCCGATGAGCCGAAACCGGGCGCCTCCGCCGGCACCGTCTTCGCGCGCTTGAACGATGGCCGCGCCGGCCAGGCTGCCGCTGAACTTAGCCTCATACTGCGCCAATCGCGACTAGAAGAAGCCGGCAGCCAGGTGACCCCGGAGCAGCGTGCAGCCATCGAGAAAATTTCGGTAGAGCTG
Source organism: Acidobacteriota bacterium (assembly GCA_030776455.1). GTDB lineage: Bacteria > Acidobacteriota > Terriglobia > Bryobacterales > Bryobacteraceae > JALYHQ01. Next base: position 19,729 of record JALYHQ010000077.1, read on the forward strand.
ACTCCCGCGAGCCAGGGACTGAACCGGCTGCGGAACCGTTACTCGAAGCCGCTGGAAGTATTGATGGTGGTAGTGGGACTGGTGATGCTGATCGCATGCGCGAACATCGCCAATTTGATGATGGCCCGGGCCAGCGCGCGCAGGCGCGAGATCGCCATTCGCTTGAGCCTCGGTTCCAGTCGCTGGCGCCTGATCCGCCAGCTGCTGACGGAGAGCCTGCTGCTGTCGTTGTTGGGAACCGCGCTGGGAATTGCGTTTGCCGCCTGGGCTCGCGACGCCATTGTCTATCTGGCCACCCTGAAGCAGGCCGGTCCCGGGATTCCGTTCGAGTGGAACTACCGCGTGCTGGCGTTTACGGCCTGCATTTCCATTCTCAACGCGATCCTGTTCGGCCTGGCGCCGGCGCTGCGCGCCACCCGTCTGGATGTCGGAGCGGCGCTGAAGAGCGGGCGCACCGGCGACGGCGCCAATCGCATTCCGATGGGCCGCGTACTGATCGCCGGACAGGTCGCGGTTTCGCTGGCACTGCTGATTGCCGCTGGCCTGTTTATCGATACGTTCCGCAACCTGGACCAGGTGGACCCGGGTTATGCTCGCGATCACGCGATCCTGGTCACGCTGGACGCGCGCCTCGCCGGATACCGGGGTCCGCGAGCGACGCAAGTCTTTCAACAAGCTATGGAACGTGTATCGGCGCTGCCCGGAGTGCGGGCCGTCAGCGTGATGGGCCAGAAACTGCTGACCGGGAAGCTCACGATGAGCAGCATCTGGGTGCCCGGCTACACGCTGCAGAGCGGCGAAGACAGCGCTAACTTGTGGGTGGTGGAGAATAGCGTGGGGTCGAGATTTTTCGCAATCTCAGGCATGCGCATGTTGGCCGGACGCGATTTCTCAGACCAGGACAATGCGCGCTCCCCAAAAGTTGCCGTGCTGAATGAGACCATGGCGCGGCACTTCTTCGGCGCCGCCAATCCGATAGGACAGCGTGTGGCGTGGTCCAAAACGGATCCAGCCACCGTTGAAATCGTCGGCGTGGTGCGGGACATCAAGTACATCGGCCTGCGCGAGGACAAGATGGATGTGATTTTCACACCGATCGCCCAGTATCCGGATGCGTGGACGGAAGCCACGCTGCTGATCCGCACGACCAACGATTCCCCGCGCCTGCTGAATGATGTGAGAACCGCGATTCGGGGCTTCGACTCGAATTTGCCGGTCTACGACCTCACTACCATGGATGGCCAGGTGAAAAGCACGCTCACGCAGCAGCGCTTGATGGCGATTCTATCGGGTTTTTTCGGGATTCTCGCGCTCGGCTTATCGGCTGTTGGACTGCATGGCGTGTTGTCCTATAACGTGGTCCAGCGCACCTCGGAGATTGGAATCCGGATGGCGCTGGGCGCGCAGCGGAGCGGCATTCTGCGCCTGGTGCTGGGCGAGACGGCGCGCGTGGTAGTGATCGGCATCGCACTGGGGATCGCCCTGGCGCTGGCGGCGGCGCGCCTGATTCAAAGCATGCTCTTCGGCATTACCGCCACCGACTCGCTGGCGCTCGGCGGCAGTATCGCCATTCTGACGGTGGTCGCTCTGCTGGCTGCATTTCTCCCGGCGTGGCGCGCATCGCGCGTGGACCCGATGACCGCGCTGCGGCAAGAATAGAGGCTCAACCGAGCGCCGCCACGATCCTGCGCTGAGCCTCCGCGGCCGCTTCCTCGCTTACGTACGGGGTTCGCGGCCAGAAGAATCCTCGCAGGCCATCCTTCTTGCGGCGGGGGACGATGTGGACGTGCAAGTGCGGCACGCTCTGGCTGACCCGATTGTTCATCGCAACGAAAGTTCCCTCCGCAGCCATCCCAACTTCGACGGCCCGGGCAAGGCGCTGGGCATTGGCGAAGAAAGGTCCGATTACTGCGCCGGGAAGATCCGCGAAAGTTTCGATATGCTCGCGCGGAACCAGCAGGCAATGTCCTGGAAACAGCGGGCGGCTGTCTAAGAACGCAACCGAGATGGCGTCCTCGAATACGATGTGCGAGGCCAAAGCGCCGGTCACGATCTCGCAGAAGATGCACGCCACCGGCTACCGTTCGATGATGGGCCGCAAAGGCCGCCAGTAAATGTTCTTGAACGCCACCGGTCCGTGATCGCCCTGCAGCATGATGGGATTGGTGGCCGCTTCAGGAATCTCCAGATGCGCCCGCGTCGGTCCTTCCGCTTCTACGTTCTCTTGCACGGAAAGCCCGTTGAATACTACCCGCAAAAATTTCGCGTTCTCCGTCTTATTGCCGCTCCCGTCAAAGCGCGGTGCGCGGAACCAGATGTGATAGCTCTGCCACTCGCCCGGACGCCGGCTCGCATTGCGCGACGGCGCTGACCCGCCGACGCCCTTCTCGTTGATCCACTGGTGATAAATTCCGCCGCCATCGGATGACTTCATCGGTTCCGTGGAACCGTAACTGTCAAAGATCTGTACTTCGTATAAACCGTGCAGATAGACCCCGGAATTAGATCCCTTGGCCAGCATGAACTCGAGGTACAGTTCGATATCGCCGAATTTTTCGTCCGTCACCAGGTTGACCGTGTTCCCGGTTGGGCCGTTGAGAATGGTTCCGCTGGGCACGCGCTTTCCGCCCAATCGCGTAGGCCCAAGCAAGCGGTCCCAAAGAACGTAGGCGGTGGTGTACCAGTCATTCTGCCGGCTGCCGGCCCCATGCCATCCAGCAAGATCGGCGCCGTTGAGCAGCGGGCGCCAGCCATCCTCGATCAGGAAAGGGGCGTCGCCATGCGCTTCGCCGTCGTTCAACTCCGGACGCTTCTGCGCCATCAAGACGATCGCGGCCAGCAGGCTAATACCCAGTATCCAGCGCATATGATTCACTCCTTGTAACCCGGCGGCGACGGGAACGGCCCGCGTTCCTCTTCCATCCTTACAGCCAGTTCCAGCAGCAGCTCTTCATCGTACGCGCGGCCCATCAGTTGTATTCCCACGGGTAGCCCCCGTTCGTCGATATGGAACGGAATGACGACGCCTGGCAACCCCAACAGATTACCCGGATGCACCGGCATCATGGCTTCAAACTGCGTGATCTCCTTCACTCCGGTTGCGTACCGCCGCTGGCGATGCTCAAACGCCGCGACTCCGCACGCAGGTAACAGGATCACCGGGTGCTCCTCCATCTGGCGCAGCAGGCTGCCGCGCATCTTATCGCGGATCGCGAGGTTCTCCACTACCTTCACGCCCGAGGGTTCGGGTTCCACCAGCGCTTGATGCAGAAATTCAGTGCCGCTCCAGTGCGCCTCATCCTCACGGCCTTCGATCAGTTTCTGTGTAAACCTGGCAGGCAATATCCCGAAGAAGAACCACCACAGATTGGGAGCACGCTCCAGACCCTTGGGCTGCCACGTCTCCACCGGGAATCCAAGTTGTCTTAGAACCGCTGCAGCCTTGCGCACCGCCTCCTGAACGCCCGGTTCCACCGGCACGTTATAGAACTGTTCCATCACACCGATTCGCAGACCAGCGAGCTCCGGCTGGCGTACGGGCACCGGTGCGGAGAACGGATCTTGCGAATCATACCCGGCGAGGGCTTCGAACAGGATGCGAACATCGCGCGCGCTACGCGCCATCGGTCCGCCGACGCCGAGCAGTCCGCCCGGATGATTGATTTCTGGAACATGCCCAGCAGCCGAGACCCGCCCGGGCGTCGGCTTCAATCCGGCGATACCGCAGAAGTGCGCAGGCACGCGAATCGACCCGCCGCCGTCGCTCCCAATGCCGCCCGCCGAGCAGAACGAAGAGATCGCCGCCGATTCCCCCCCGCTCGACCCTCCCGGCGTGCGCACCAGATCCCAGGGATTGTTGCTGCGCCCCGTTATGAAGTTGTCGCTCTCATAATTGGACAGAAACTCAGGCGTGTTTGTCTTCCCCAGCGGAATCGCTCCCGCACCGCGGAGGCGCGCTACCGCCGTGGCATCGCCGGCTGCGATCCGATCCGCAAAGAACCGGCTGCCGCACGTGGTGGGCAGACCGGCCATGTCGTAACTGTCTTTGATAGTGACCGGCACTCCGTGCAGCGCTCCGTCGAATTCGCCCCGCATCTGCTTTTCTTCAGCTATCTTGGCTTGCGCCCGCGCTTCCCCCGCGAGCACGCGAACAAATGCATTGAGCTTCGGATTGCACCGCTCGATTTGTTGGAGGTGCGCGTCCACCAGTTCAACTGGAGAGAGCGAGCGCGACCGAATCCGCGCTGCCATCTCATGCAGCGCAAGTCTATGAGGCATTCTCCCTGTGTAACACAGGGCCATGCCCTGTCACCGGCGACCCATGCCCGACAGCGCATGGCCCTGCGCTACGAGAAGACGCGAAGCAGTCATTTCCCCACCCCGCGTTACAATGAAAGCAATGGTAGCCGCGCCGCTGGCGCTTTCGAAATTAACCGAGCTGGAGTTGTCGCTGGGCACAACCATCCGCGGCAAACCGGAAGCCCTGCGCCTGTCGCTGGTCTGTCTGCTGGCGCGCGGGCACCTGCTCATTGAAGATGTCCCCGGGGTGGGAAAAACCACGCTGGCCCACGCGCTGGCCCGCTCCGTGCACTGCGGCTTTCACCGTCTGCAGTTCACCAGTGACATGCTGCCCAGCGATGTCCTGGGCGTCACTATTTACAACGCACACACCCAAGCCTTCGAGTTCAAGGCGGGTCCCATCTTCACAAATTTCCTGCTTGCCGATGAGATCAACCGCGCCACGCCGAAAACGCAATCGGCCCTGCTCGAAGCCATGAATGAGATGCAGGTGACCATCGAAGGCCGGTCCTATCCGCTGGCCCAGCCCTTCATGGTGGTGGCCACGCAGAATCCGGTGGAGCATCACGGCACCTACCCGCTGCCCGAGAGCCAGCTTGACCGCTTCCTGATGCGCATGCGGATCGGTTATCCCGAGCGAGCCGCCGAGCGTCAAATTCTGCGCAATACCGAATCGCCTAACGGCCAGCCCAAGGCGGTGCTCTCCGCCGAGCAGTTGATCCATCTTCAGGCCCAAGTGAGCCAGGTAACCGTGGATGAAGCGCTGGTGGATTACATGCTTGCGATCATCGAAAGGACCCGCGCCCACGAATCGCTCGCTCTGGGAGTGAGTCCTCGCGGCGCGCAGGCGCTCTACCGGGCGACGCAGGCGCTGGCGCTGGTGGAAGGCCGCGACTACGTAATCCCCGACGACGTGAAGCGCCTGGTGCCGCCCGTGTGCGCGCACCGCGTTGCGCTCAACGGCCGGTCATCGCTTTCCCAGCGCAGCGCCGAAACCACCGAACGCATTCTCCAGGAAATCCTCACGCTGGTTGAGGTTCCGCTCTAACCCCACACATGAAAACCGCAATCATCGGCCTGCCCATGGTCGGCAAGACCAGCCTGTTTACTATTCTTACCGGCGTCCATGAATCCACACGCGTCGGACAAATGGAAGCTCGCGTGGGCATCACCAAAGTTCCCGACGCGCGCCTTACTGAGCTGGCGAAAATCTTTGATCCGCCCAAGATTACCCAGGCGACCGTCGAATATCTCGACTTTCCGGCCATCTCGAAAGAAGCCCTGCGCGATCCCAGTTACCTGGGCAGCATGCGCATGGCCGACGCGCTGGCGCACGTTCTGCGGCTTTTCGACAGCGACACCGTCCCGCATGAAAAAGGCTCCGTGGATCCCATCCGCGATCTGGAAGACGTCGAGATGGAACTGATCCTCAGTGATCTGGTGGTAATCGAAAAGCGCATGGAGCGGCTGGACAAAGACCGGAAGAAAGCCAAGAGTCCGGAGCTGGACCGCGAGTTCGCGCTGCTCGAACGCTGCAAAGCGACGCTCGAAAGTAACGTGGCGCTGCGCACGCTGGAGCTTTCGCCCGAGGAAGAGAAAATCATCCGCGGATTCCAGTTCCTGTCGCAAAAGCCCATGCTATTTGTGCTCAACCTGGGCGAGGAGGATGCGGGGCGGCTGCATGAGATCGAAGAGGAATATCGGAACGGTCCGCTGGCTTCGCGAGCCCAGACCGGCGTGACAGCGATCTGCGGCCGCATTGAAGCCGAGCTCGCTGAACTGCCCGCCGACGATGCCCGCGAGTATTTGTCGAGCTACGGGCTGAAGGAGTCCGGCCTGGAGCGCCTGATTTCGGCCACCTATGCGCTGCTGGGTCTGATGTCGTTTCTCACCGCGGGCGAAACCGAAGTGCGCGCCTGGACCATCCCCCAGCGCTCCCCTGCCGTGAAGGCCGCCGGCGCCATCCACAGCGACTTCGAGAAGAAATTCATCCGCGCCGAAGTAGTGAACTGGCAGGCGCTAGTGGACCATAAAGGCTACCCCGGCGTCCGTGACAAAGGCCTGCTCCGCCTGGAAGGCAAAGAATACATCGTAAAAGACGGCGACGTCCTCGTAATCCGCCACTCCTGACACCGTTGTGGGGCGGACCCCCTGGTCCGCAGCCGGCCCCCCGGCCGGCTTCCCCAAGTTGATTCCACACTTGAACAGCGGGGGCAGGGGCCCCCGCGCGGACCAGGGGGTCCGCCCCACAGCTTATCTCAAGCCGCCAGCCGATGCCGCTTCAACCGCCGCGTCCCCAGCCTCGCAAACGACAGCTTGGCTTTCGACTTCAGCAGCCGGAACTGGTTCGCCGTGAGTTTCATCTCGCGGCAGATCTGTTCCTTGGATTGCTCCTCCAGGTAGAATCGCCGCAGGATGTCGCGATCGCGCCGGGGCATTCTGGCTAGAACTTCTTCCACGATACTCAACCGCTGCTGCTGCCATGCGCTCTGCTCCAGGTTCACGCGCGGATCCGGCGGATTCACTCCCTCGAGGCTCCCCGCGCAACGGCGCAGCAGGCCCCGGCGCTCGATTTGTCCGTAGGTGTAATACCGCGTAACCGTGGTCAGGAACGGAATCAGCCGCTCGGGATCCCGCAGCTTGCCCGACGCAATGGCCTGCGCGACTGTCACGAAAACGTCGTGAACCTTGTCCGTCAAGTCTTCACTTCCGAGCTGGCGCATAAGAAAAAAGCTGAAGTTGCGAGCCAGCCCATACAGCTCCTCTAATCCAGTCGGGTGCCGGGCCTGAATTCTGCTGACCAGATCCGCATAACTGGTTCCGGTGGATAGGGTTAGAGTATTAGAGTGATGCATGTCAGGTAAGCTTTGAGTTTACGAGTCCGGGAAAGAATATGAAATTCCGTAGATTTTGTATTTCGAATGGGTCTATCCTGTAGGTAGTCCTAGGGATTCTCCTGTATAGGGAGTTGGTACTAGCCCGGTGGTACACTTGTAACTGAAGCAACAACATTAAAGGATCGTAATGGCAGCCGGTGCTTTGAGCCGATTAGCGAAATCGTTGCCCGGTGGCCGGGGGCGCTTCACCGTGCGCCTGCGGCTGGTAACACGCTTGGATTGGCGAGGCTGGATTGAACGCCAGTTCTCGGAAGGCGACCTGTGGGCCAGCTACGGTTGGCTGGGGACCACGTCGGCCGCCATGATCCTGTGCTGGCTCTTCGCGATTCCCAACGCAGGGGCGTTCTTGCTGCTGGCCATCGCGCATGCGGTTCTCACCGGCGGCTGGAAAACGGGAGTGGCCAGCGCCACGCTCTCCACTATATACACCGCGATCTACTTGTCGTCGCCGGAGCAAATGTTCCACTACGCCGACGGCGGCCGCGCGCTGGCGGGAATTGTGATTGCATGTTACGGCATGGTGTTTGTGGTGACATATATGCAGCGCCGCCAGGCCGGATCGCTGCGCCGGGAAGCGGAAGAGATCAAAGCCCAGAACATCACCGGTGAAAGTGAACGGCTATATCGCGACATGGCCGACGCCGCTCCCATGCTGCTGTGGCTGACGGAGCAGGACGGACGCCGAACCTTTTTCAACCGCCGCTGGCAGGAGCTTACCGGTAAGACTCTCGATGAACTGACCGGACCCGCGTGGCCAGCCAGCGTGCATCCCGACGATCTGTCGGCATGGATGTATCGCTTCCAGACGGCAGTGCGGAACTGCGAGCGATTCGAGTGCGAGTACCGGCTGCGCGCGGCCGATAATCAATTTCGCTGGATGCAGGATGTAGCCTTGCCCCGGATCGGCGCCGACGGGGAATACCTGGGATTCGTAGGCTCTTCCATAGATACCACCGAGCGCCGGCGCGTCGAGAAGGCGCTGCATCAATTATCCGGACGCCTGCTCGAATTGCAGGACGACGAGCGTCGCCGTATCGCCCGCGAGCTGCATGACACCACCGCGCAAAATCTCGCGGTGCTTTCCATGAACCTCTCCGTAGTCAAGGACGCTTCGCGCATTCTGGGCCAGAAACCGCGCCAGGCGGTGGCGGACAGCCTGGATCTTGCGGAACAGTGTTCCCGCGAGGTGCGCACGCTGTCTTACTTATTGCATCCCCCGCTCCTCGACGAGCTGGGGCTGGTCTCGGCGCTGCGATCCTACAGTACCGGTTTCACGCAACGGACGGGAATTCAGATTGAGCTGAAGATCGAGGAGATTGGACGATTGCCGGGCGAGATTGAAACGACGCTGTTCCGCATCGTGCAGGAGGCGCTGACCAACGTGCACCGGCATTCGGGCAGCCCGCGCGCCGAGGTCCGCATCATCCGCGATCCCAAGGAAGTGATGCTGCAGGTGGCCGATGAAGGCCGCGGCGTGGCGCCCGGCGTATTGGACGTAATCAGCGAGGGCGCCAGCATTGGCGTGGGTGTAGCCGGAATGCGCGAGCGCGCCGGACAACTGGGAGGACATTTGAAGATCGGATCAGGCACGCGGGGAACCACCATCACGGCCATTCTGCCATTAAGAGGCCGCGATTGACGGCGGCGAAGATCCTGCTGGCCGACGATCATGAAATTGTCCGACGGGGACTCCGCGCGCTGCTGGAGGGACACCCGGACTGGGCCGTGGTGGGCGAAGCCGAAACGGGGCGCGAGGCCGTCGAAATGGCGCGCGACGTTGCGCCGGATGTCGCAATTCTCGATATCGGCATGCCCGAGCTGAACGGATTTGAGGCCACGCGCCAGATCCTCAAAGCCGCCCCCCAAACCGAAGTGCTCATCCTCACCATGCACGAGTCCGAACAGATTGTCCGCGAGGTTCTGGATGCCGGCGCTCGGGGCTACGTGCTGAAGTCGGATGCGGGCCGCGACCTGGTAGCCGCCGTTGAAGCTCTCTGCCAGCATCGGACCTTCTTCTCTTCGAAAATCGCCGACATGCTGCTGCATGCCTACTTGCGCCCCAGCCCGCGCCCCAATGGCGAGCCGGAACCGGCGCGCGGCAGGCTGACCGCCCGCGAGCGCGAGATCGTCCAGTTGCTGGCCGAAGGCAAGAGCAATAAAGAAGTCGCCCAGGCTCTGAACATCTCCATCAAGACCGCCGAAACCCACCGCACCAACATCATGAACAAACTAGACCTCCGCTCCATTACAGCCTTGGTCCGCTACGCCGTCCGCAACAACATCGTCGAACCCTAAACCCTCGTTGTGGGGCGGGACCCCTGTCCCGCGCGGGGGCCCCCGCCCCCGCTGTACGGTAAAAAAGCAATACTCTATAAACAGATGCGCGGCTTAACCAGCTCTGGCGCCCTCCTGGCATTCGCCGTGCCTCTCCTCGCCCAACCCACCCCCGAAGGCGTGGCATTCTTCGAAAAAAACATCCGCCCCCTCCTCGCATCCCAGTGTTACGCCTGCCATAGCTCCAAGCTCGCTAAACCCATGGGCGGCCTGCTGCTCGATTCCCGCGCCGGCATGCTTCGCGGCGGAAAGTCCGGAGTGCCCGTCATCGTGCCCGGCCAGCCCGCCGAGAGCCTCTTGATTTCGGCCGTCCGCCGCGTCAACAACGATCTCCAAATGCCCCCGGCAAAATCTCTAGAGCCTTACGAAATCGAGGCGCTGGTCGAGTGGATCAAAATGGGCGCTCCCGACCCGCGCGATCAGGCCGCGCCTGCCGCCGCGCCCACTCCCGCTGCATACGACTGGACCAAGGCGCTGCAGCACTGGGCCTTCCGCCCGATTCGAGACCCTCGGCCTCCGTCCGCATCGTCGCCCGAGTGGAGCGGGTCGCCGGTGGATCGATTCATCAAGCAGAAGCTGGACGAAAACCACCTTACGCCGCAGCCGCGCGCCGGCAAGCTCGCTTTGATTCGCCGGGTCACTTACGATCTCACCGGACTTCCGCCCACACCGGAAGAGATCGACGCCTTCCTCCAGGACACATCGCCCCGCGCCTTCGAAAAAGTGGTCGACCGCCTGCTCGCTTCGCAACAATACGGCCAGCGCTGGGGACGGCACTGGCTGGACGTGGTCCGCTACTCCGATACCGCTGGCGACAACGCCGATTTCCCGGTGCCCGCGATGTATCGCTACCGCAACTGGGTAATCGCAGCTTTCAATAGCGATCAGCCCTATGACCAGTTCCTGCGCGAGCAACTCGCCGGCGACATTCTGGCGGCGAAAGATAATCTGGCGTCCAAGGACAAGGAAGCCTGGCAGCAGAAGATCATTGCCACGGGTTATCTGGCCAACTCCCGCCGGTTCGGCTCACGCGCCGCGGAAATGCACCTGACCATCGACGACACCATCGACAATCTGGGCAAGGGCATCCTGGGACTGAGTGTCGGCTGCGCGCGCTGCCACGATCATAAATTCGACCCAGTCCCCACCACCGATTACTACGGGCTCTACGGCATCTTCAAAAGCACCAACTACGCGCATCCCGGCACCGAGATCTACCCACACACCTACGGTTTCGTGGCGCTCGATCCGGAACAGGCTGGGAGCCTCAAATCGTTCGAAAAGGATTTGTCCGCAATCGACAACCGCACTGAGGACATGAAGGCGGGCAAGGTCAAGTTCGCCAATGACGACGAAAAGCGCAAGGCCGAGCAGGAGAATCAGGACCAGCTGCGCAAACTGTCGTCCAAGTATCCATATTTCAAGAAGGCCTACGCGGTCACCGAAGGGACGCCTGCGAATGCGCGCATTTTCATCAAGGGAGAACCGAAAACTCCTGGCGCGGAAGTACCGCGCGGCTTTCTGACCATCCTGGGAGGACAGAAGCTGCCGACCGGTGAGAAGGGCAGCGGACGCCTTGAGCTGGCGGATTGGATCGCCGATCCCAAGAACCCGCTGACTGCCCGCGTACTGGTGAACCGCGTCTGGCAGTGGCATTTCGGACGCGGCATCGTGGCCACGCCGGACGATTTCGGGGCTCGCGGTGAGCCGCCGTCGCATCCCGAACTGCTCGACTATCTGGCTAGCCGCTTTATGGAAGGCGGATGGTCCATCAAGAAGCTGCATAAGCTGATCCTGATGTCGCGCACTTATCAAATGGCCAGCGGCGACGATCCGCGCAATGCCGCCAGGGATTCCAGGGATGCGTACCTCTGGAAGTTCAATCGCCAGCGTCTGGATGCCGAAGAGATCCGCGATTCCTGGCTGGCCCTGAGCGGCAATCTCGATTCCGCCCTGGGCGGCGAGCAGCCGTTCCCGCCGGAGATGCAGTGGAAGTACACGCAGCACACTCCCTTCATTGCGAACTATGACACCAACAAGCGCAGCGTCTGCCTGATGCAGCAGCGTCTCCGGCGTCAGCCTTTTCTCGATGTATTCGATGGCGCCGATCCTAACTCGGTGATGGGCAGCCGCCCGCTAACCACCACCGCGCTGCAGGCGCTCTACACCATGAACGACCCGTTCTTTCATGAACAGGCGGATACTCTGGCTGTGCGTATCGGGATGGCGTACAATTCCGATCTGGAGCGGCTGCGCTACGCGTACCGTCTGGTTTACGGCCGGGTTCCCACGCTGGACGAGATCCGCGAAGCGCGGCAGTATTTGGATAGCGCCCGGCAGTCTTTGCATGGCACGGCCGTGCCGGATTATCAATGGAATCGCCAGGCGTGGGCCAGCCTGATGCGGGTTCTGCTGAGCAGCAACGAATTTATTACGCTGGATTAGAATAAGATGACCAACCGCCGCGACGCCCTGCGTTCCCTCTTCCTCGGATCCAGCCTGTTTCCCGCGCTGGTCAGCGATCTTCTGGCCAAGGAAGCGGCGCCGGGCGACGCCAATCCGCTGGCGCCGAAGGCTCCGCACTTTCGCGGACCGGCAAAGCGGGTCATCTTCATTTATCTCAGCGGCGGCATGTCGCACGTCGATTCGTTCGATCCCAAGCCCAAGCTCGCCGAGTACCAGCGCGACAACAAGACCGGCGAGAACGGTCGTAAGTTTCTGGGATCGCCTTGGGCCGCGAAGCCGCGAGGCCAGTCCGGGATAGAGATCACTGAGCTCTTCCCGAATATCGCCGCCTGTGCCGACGACCTGTGCCTGGTGCGATCGATGCGCGGCGATAACAATGATCATTTCCAGGCGACGCTGGGTATCCACACCGGATCGGTAACCTTCAAGCGGCCGAGCGTTGGATCGTGGGTCACTTACGGCCTGGGCACTGAGAATCAAAACTTGCCGTGTTACGTGGTGCTGGCGCCGGACATGCCGTATTGCGGAAGCCAGGTCTGGTCGTCGGATTTTCTGCCGGGCGTTTACTCCGGGACTCGCATCACCAGCGGTCCGGAGCCCATTCCCGATCTCAACCGCCGCGCCGCCTCGCCTGAAATGGAGAAGCTGGAGTTGGGCCTGCTCGAGCGGTTCAACCGGAAGCATGCGCTGCGGCACCCCGGGGATCCCATGCTGGCCGCCCGCATTAAGTCCTATGAGACCGCCTTCGGAATGCAAATGACCATGCCGCAGGTCCTGGATCTTTCCAAGGAGACCGAGACCACGCTCAAGCTCTACGGCATGGAGCGCGGAACCACAACGGGTTTCGGCTGGCAGTGCATCGTCGCGCGGCGTCTGGCGGAGCAAGGCGTCCGCTTCATCGAGTTGATCGACACCGGATCCAGCCATAACTGGGATGCCCATGACGACATCCACAAGCACGCGCCGCTGGCGAAGAATATCGACCAGCCGATTGCCGGGCTGCTCACGGATTTGAAATCGCGTGGGCTATTAAAGGATACGCTGGTGGTCTTCACCACCGAGTTTGGCCGTTCACCCGGACCCGAGGGACCCACGGGCCGCGGCCATTACAATCGCGCGTACTCTTCATGGCTCGCCGGCGGTGGTGTCAAGGGCGGCATCGCTTATGGAAAAACCGACGACTTCGGCGTGAAGATCGTCGAGAACGAGTGCCATGTCCACGATTTCCACGCGACCATCCTGCATTGCCTCGGCTTCGATCACACGAAGCTCACATTCCGCCACGCCGGCCGCGATTACCGCCTGACGGATGTGGCGGGGAAGGTTGTGAGGGATATCTTGATCTAAAGACACAGGCTAAAGCCTGTGCCACCTTGGACCGTGGTAGCACATGCTTTAGCTTGTGCGGCAAACGGCAGAATCTTAGTCGGCAAATTCGACCGCGACGACTGAATCACTGCGCTACCATGAAATTTCAGACCCATGGCATTGCGTTTCTATAACACGCTGACACAGCAGGTGGAAGAGTTCGCCCCGCTGCGCGACAACACCGTCCGCATGTACACCTGCGGACCCACCGTTTACAACTACGTTCACATCGGCAACCTGCGCACGTTCGGATTCCAGGACATCCTGCGCCGCTGGCTGCGCCAGCGCGGCTACCAGCTGGATCACGTGATGAACATCACCGACGTGGAGGACAAGATCATTCGCAAGGCGGCCGCCGCCAATCAGACCATTTACGAATACACCGCGCAGTACACCCAAGCCTTTCTAGACGACACGGCGGCGCTTCGCTACCAGCGGCCCGAACGACTGGTGAAAGCCACCGACCATATTCCCGAGATGATCCACGCCATTCATGAGCTGCAGCAGAAAGGCTTCACCTACACGAGCGATGGATCAGTTTACTACCGCATCTCGCGCTTCGCCGAATACGGCAAGCTCTCGCACAACGATTTCAGCGGCGTGCGCGCCGGCGCGCGCGTGGATGTGGACGAGTACGATAAAGCCGACGCCCGCGATTTCGTGCTATGGAAAGCTCCCAAGGAATCCGAACCGTCGTGGGAAAGTGAATTCGGCCCGGGTCGCCCCGGCTGGCACATCGAATGCTCCGCCATGGCGATGAAGTATCTGGGCGAGACGTTGGATATTCACGCCGGCGGCGTCGACCTCATCTTTCCGCACCACGAAAACGAAATTGCCCAGTCCGAGGCCATTACCGCCAAACCGTTCGCGCGTTTCTGGCTGCACTCCGAATTCTTGAATGTCGAATCGCAGAAGATGGCGAAATCCGCGGGCAACTTCTTCACTCTGCGTGACCTGCTGGAGATGGGCTACACGCCCGAAGCGGTGCGGTACTTGCTGGTTTCGGTGCCTTACCGCAAGAAACTTAACTTCACGTTTGACGGCTTGAAAGCGGCCGCTACATCCATCGAGCGCCTGCGGAATTTTCAGCTTCGCTTGACCACCGCCAGTTTTCCAGACGGCGAGAATGAAGCGCTGCATCGTCGCACCGTGGAAGCTCTCCAGCGTTTCGAAGAAGCCCTGGATGACGATCTGAACACCGCCGAGGCGCTGGCCGCTATCTTCGAATATTTGCGCGACGCCAACACGGCGATGGATGCCGGCGAATTTCGCGCCCCCAACGCGGTGGAGGGACGCGAGCTGCTGGACCGGTTCGATTGCGTGATCGACGTGCTGCGGCCCACGGCCCCGCTTGAGTCCGGCATTTCCGAAGCAGCCGTGGACGCCCTGATCGCGGAACGCAACGGGGCCAAAAAAGCGCGCGACTTTGCCCGCGCCGATGCCATCCGCGCGCAATTGCTGGAAGCCGGCATCATCCTCGAAGACACCAAGGAGGGCATTCGCTGGAAAAGAAAATGAAAATAGAAACGCAAGCTGTCCACGCCGGCGACCGCAAACCGAATCCCGCTAATCCCGGCGGCTTCGTTCCGGTCACCACGCCCATCTATAGCGCCGCAAGTTTCGTCTACCAGAGCGCCGCCCAACTCGACCGCGTCCTGGGCCGCGAAGAGCCCGGCTACTGCTACTCGCGCTATGACAATCCCACCAACGGCGCGCTCGAAGAGCTGATGGCCACGCTAGAGAACGGCCACACCGCTCTGGCCTGTGCCTCCGGCATGACCGCCCTGCACACCGCGCTGCTGGCCGCGCTCACGGATCGTCCCAAGTCCATTCTGGCCGCCGAAGCGCTCTACGGCGCCACCGTCGGACTGCTGACCAAAGTGTTCGAGCCGCTCGGCGTCGCGATTCACTTCGTGGATATCTGCGATCTGGATGCCGTTCGCGAGGCTATCAAAACGCACAAGCCCGGTTGCGTGCTGCTTGAAACCATCTCGAATCCGCTGCTTCGCGTCGGCGAATTGGACCGCATCGCGGAGCTTGCCAACGCCGCCGGCGCCGCGCTGCTGGTGGATAATACGTTCGCAACTCCCCTGCTGGTACGCCCGCTTGAACTGGGCGCAAACCTGGTGGTCCACAGCGCGACAAAGTTTCTGGGCGGGCATGGCGATGTGCTGGGCGGCATCATTGTTGCGGATCGCCAGCATGGCGAAATCCTCCGCGCGCTGTCCCGCACCTGCGGTCCCGTGCTCGGACCTTTCGAGAGCTATCTAACGATGCGCGGCGTCAAGACTTTCGCGCTGCGGATGGAGCGCCAGTGCGCCAACGCCTGCCGCATCGCGAGTTGGATGGCGACGCATCCGCGCATTTCGCGCGTGCATTACCTGGGCGACCCGGCGCATCCCGACGCCGCCGCCATCGCCCGACTCTTGCCGCAAGGCCTGTACGGCGCGCTGGTAACTTTCGAGATCAAGGACGCCACCCGTCAGGACGCTTTCGATTTTCTGGACCGCTTGAAGCTGGTGGTGATGGCCACGTCGCTCGGCGATGTCCACAGCTTGATTCTCTACCCCGTGATCGCCTCGCACCGCGACATCGCCCCCAAGCAGCGCGAGCGCATGGGTATCCACGACGGCTTGCTGCGCTTGTGCGCCGGTATCGAGGCGGTCGACGACATCGTTGCGGATTTGGATCAAGCGTTACGGGGGTAGGGCGGACCTCCTGGTCCGCGCGGGGCCTCCGGGCCCCGCTGTTCTGCGCGCTGACACCGCCCAAGAAGAGCCGGCCCGGAGGCCGGCTGCGGGCCGGGAGGCCCGCCCTACATTGGTCTGTCGTAGGATGGACCATATGGGCCGATGTTTGGCTATCGTGTTCCTCGCAGCGGCCGCCCGCGCGCAGTCCCCAGTCAGCTATACGCGCCAGATACAACCGCTGCTCGAAGAGCGATGCCGCCCCTGCCATTGGTCGGATTCACGCACCAGCGGATTTTCCATTTTCACTCTCGCGTCTCTTATCAAAGGCGGCAACAAGGACGGCCCCGCGATCATACCCGGCAAGCCAGCCGAGAGCCCGCTGATCCAGCGAGTCCGAGGATCGCGCGAGCCGCGCATGCCGCGCGGCCGCGAACCGCTCAGCGACCTCGAAATCAGCATGTTGGAAGCCTGGATCAAGGCCGGCGCGCCGGACGACACCCCCCTGCCGATGGACGACAGCCAACCCCTCGTTGCCACGCACGCCTCCCACTACCAGGACGAACAACTCCTCAACCAGTTACTCTTCGCCGAGAACAGCGAGCAGGTCCTGAAGCTGCGCCGCGCGGTCCGCCTCGCGCTGGTCCCAGTGCCTCCCGATCCTCCCCAGCTCGCTCCGCCGTTCTTTCACCCCGTGGACGCCTTCATCGCCGGGAAATGGAAAGACCTTCCCGAATTTCGTAATCCGCCTCCGCTGTGCGACGACTCCACCTTCCTGCGCCGCGTCTACCTCGACTTAATCGGCGTCATTCCAACCGCGGAAGAAGCCCGCCGCTTCCTCGCCAACCCCTCCCCCGGCAAGCGCGAAAAACTGGTCGATGACCTGCTCGCCCGCAACGCCGAATATGCTGCCCACTGGACGCCGTTCTGGGAAGACGCCATCGCCAGCTCGGACACCGGTATTCTGGGTGGTTTCGTCCGCCATGGCGATTACTCGCAGTGGATCTTCGACGGCTTCGTCAAGAACAAGCCCTACGACATCTTTGCCGCTGAGCTGATCGATCCCACCATGCCCGGTTACCAAAAGCCCAAGCCTCAAACCTTGGACGGCGGCCGCACCGCGTTTCCGCAATATGTTTTGAACTCATCGCATCTGGAAACCATCCAGACTGCATCGAACGTGGCCCAGACGTTCCTCGGTACGGGCATGAAGTGCGCCAGCTGCCACGATCATTTTCTCAGCCGCGAATGGCCCCAGGCGCGCTTTCTGGCGTTCGCGGGCATGTTCGCCGCGCATGATCTGGAAGTGATCCGCTGCGAGGCGAAGACCGGCTCTTTTGTCGCCGCGAAGTTCCCGTTCAACCTGCCCGACGCACCCGCTGACGCTCCACGCGATGCCACCGCGCGGCTGCATCGAGTCGCGCAGCTGCTCACGGATCCCACCAATGACCGTTTTTCGAAAACCATCGTCAACCGTTTGTGGAAACGCTATCTGGGACTGGGATTGTTCGAACCCGCCGACGATTTTCGCGCTGATCGAGCATCGGCGAACGATCCGCTGCTGGCCTGGCTGGCGTACGATTTCATGTTGCATGGCTACGATCTGAAGCACACCATTCGCTTGATTCTCACCAGCCGCACTTATCAGACGCGCTACGATCCGAGCGTCGAAGATCATTACAACCTCGCCAAGCCGGCGGAGCCTCGCTATTATCGGTCGCCCGCGCTGCGCCGCCTCACGGCGGAACAGCTTCTCGATAGCATCCGGGTGGCCGGCGGCGAACCGCTCGGCCTCCAGGATCGCCTGTACCGCCAACGCAAATCGACCGACCTGACGCGCGCCCTGGGCAAACCGGCCGCGCGAAACGAAGTAAGCACCGCCCGCTCCGGCGATGTCGCTGTAGTCCAGGCCCTCGAGCTGTTGAATGGCTCCGAGTTCTACAATCGCGTCTACAGCGCGCCCATTCTAAAGACCGACGTCACCCCCGAGGCCTTGTACTGGTCCGCGTTAAGCCGCCCACCAACACCGGAAGAGTTGCGGTTAGCCGAGGCATTCCTAAAAACCAACCCCCCCGGCGACATGCTGTGGGCATTAGTCGCCACCCCAGGATTCCAATATGTCCACTAGCACTTTTGTGGGGCGGACCCCCAGGTCCGCGCCGAGCCCCCTGGCTCCGCTGCTCGGGCAACGAGAGCCGGGCAGGGGCCCGGCTGCGGGCCAGGG
>JALYHQ010000078.1 GCA_030776455.1 Acidobacteriota bacterium
CGTTTGTAGGCCTCGTGTGCCTCCCGTTGGTCGGCCCCGCGGGTTCGAGACATCATCGGAAAGGAGACTCACCGCCCGATTACCTTCCCGCCGGCTTCAGGCTCATCCTTCGATGAGAATATGCTCCGGCCCACAGCCAGCCCCCAGGCTGGCTCTTGCCCACTACACTAGTAAGCAGGATGCCCCTGGTCCCGCCATATATCGAATCCCTTCGCCCCTACGAGGCCGGACGCAGCATCGAAGATGTCCAGCGCGAATACGGCCTGACCAACGTCGCCAAGCTCGCCTCAAACGAAAATCCGCTAGGCGCATCCCCCTTCGCCCTCACCGAGTTAACCCGTGCCCTCGGCCGCTTGAATCTCTACCCCAACGCCGGCCTTGATCTGCGCCGCGTACTGGCCGACACCTTCGACCTCAAGCTTGAAAACGTAATCGCCGGCAGCGGCTCGGAAGGCATCATGTCCAACATCATTCGCGCGTTCCTGTGCGATGAGGACGAGGTGCTCACCACCGAAGCCGCCTTCATCGGCTTCCAGGTCCTGGCGAAATCGCGCGGCGTGGCCTACCGCACGGTCCCCTATCGCGACTGGCATTACGATCTGCCCGCGTTGGCGCGCGCCATCACCGAGCGCACCAAAATCATTTATCTCGCGAACCCCAACAATCCCACCGGCACCATATTCACCCGGCAGGAGTTTGACGCGTTCTACGCGCATGTGCCCGAGCGGGTGCTAATTATTCTGGATGAAGCCTACTTCGAGTATGCCAAGGATAACCCGCGCTACCCCGACTCGATGCATTACCGTTATGACAACGTAATCACGCTGCGGACATTCTCAAAGATCTATGGCCTCGCCGGCGTGCGCATCGGATACGGCTTCGCGCATGAGGAGCTGATCGCCAATCTGCTGAAGGTCAAGCTGCCATTCGAGCCCAGCACACCCGCGCAGGCGGCTGGTATCGGCGCGCTGTCGGACAAGGAATTCCTGCACCGTTCGCTGGAGCTGAACGCCCGCGGGTTGAAATCGCTGACTCGCGGATTGCGCGAGCTCGGCATCGCGGTAGTGCCCTCGGAAGCGAATTTCGTGATGGCCCCGCTGGCGAACGAAGCTCAAGCGTCGCAGCTCACCGAAGACCTGTTGCGCCAGGGCGTGATCATCCGCCCCCTGAAAAGTTTCGGATTGGCGCACTGCGTAAGAATCTCCACCGGTACGGATGAAGAGAATGACCGCTGCGTGGAATCAATCCAGAAGGCATCCGCCACCACAATCTTAGGAGCATAGCGTCATGGCCCAGTTAGCCGAAGTTTCCACGAAACACCAATCGAAAAACGATTTCCTTCCCCTCAACGGCACCGATCACGTCCAGTTCTACGTCGGCAACGCGCGGCAGTCGGCGCACTTTTACCGCTCGGCCTTCGGATTCCGTCTCACGGCTTATCGCGGGCCGGAAACCGGCACTCGCGATCGCGTATCGTACGTGCTGGAACAGGGCAAAGTGCGTCTGGTGCTTACCACGCCCCTGCAGCCCGACAGCCCCATCGCGGATCACATCCTGCGCCACGGCGACGGCGTGCATGAAATCGCCCTGTGGGTGGACGATGCCGCGCAGGCGTGGAGCGAGACCACGCGGCGTGGAGCGCACAGCCTCCAGGCGCCCCAGACGCACCGGGACGAACACGGCGAAGTGCACATCGCCTCCATCGCGATCTACGGCGACACCATCCACAGCTTCGTCGAGCGCAAGAATTATCGCGGCGCGTTCCTCCCCGGGTTCACTGCCGTGACCGAGGAGGACCGCGTGGCGCGTCCCGTGGGCCTGCTGCACATCGATCACATGGTGGGCAATGTCGGCTGGGGCGAAATGAACAAGTGGGTGGACTTCTATCGCGACGTCATGGGCTTCGAGCTGTACCAGCACTTCGACGACAAGGACATCAGCACCGAGTACTCGGCGCTCATGTCCAAGGTGATGGCTAACGGCAACGGCCGCGTGAAGTTTCCCATCAATGAACCGGCCGAGGGACGCAAGAAATCCCAGATCGAGGAGTATCTGGAGTTTTACAAAGGCCCCGGAGTGCAGCACATCGCCATGGCCACCGCGGATATCATCGCCACCGTGACGAAGCTCCGCGATCAAGGCATCGAGTTCCTGCGCATTCCGACCACGTACTACCAGGAGCTGGAAGCGCGCGTTGGCAAGATCGAAGAGCCGGTGGATGAGCTGGCCAAGCTCGGCATTTTGGTGGATCGCGACGACGAAGGCTACATGCTCCAGATCTTCACCAAGCCCGTGGAAGACCGCCCGACATTGTTCTACGAGATCATCCAGCGCAAAGGCAGCCGCAGTTTCGGCAAGGGCAACTTCAAGGCGCTCTTCGAATCCATCGAGCGCGAGCAGGAGTTGCGGGGCAACCTGTAACCCGGTTCCCGCTGCATGAAACTCTGCACCTTTGAAGTGCGCACGCACCTGGGGCGCCACCAGCGTATTGGCGCAGTTACGGACGCCGGAATCGTCGATCTGAATTTCGCATGCGCCGCTTTACTCGGCGGAAATTATCATCTCGCCGATGCGGTGGTTCCCTCCCAGATGATGCCGTTCCTCGAGGCGGGCGCGCTCGCCATGGACAAGGCTCGTAAAGTGGTGGCCCGCCCCAGCGCTCGCGAAGGCCCCAACGGGGAAACACTCGTCTATCAGCCCCATGAGGTGAAACTTCTGGCCCCGCTCCCTCGTCCGGCGTCGGTGCGCGATTTTTACGCGTTTGAGGAACACGTCAAGAAGGGTTTCGAGAAGCGCGGCGAGCCCATGCCGCAAGAATGGTATGAAATCCCGGTCTACTACAAAAGCGGCCATCACAACATCATCGGAAGCGATACTGACGTCCTCTGGCCCTCATTCACCGAAAAGTTCGACTACGAACTCGAACTGGCTTGCGTCATCGGCAAGCGTGGAACCAACATCAAAGCCGAAAACGCCGCCGAATACATCGCCGGATTCACCGTGATGAACGATTTCAGCGCCCGCGATATCCAGCGCCGCGAAATGAAGGTGCGCCTCGGCCCGGCCAAAGGCAAGGACTGGTGCACCGCGCTAGGACCGTGGCTGGTAACTCCCGACGAAATCGGCGATCCCTACACCCTCGAAATGGTAGCGCGCATCAACGGCGAAGAATGGTCGCGCGGCAACTCGAAAAGCCTGTATTGGAAATTCGAGCAGATGATCGAGTTCGCCAGCCAGGACGACACGCTCTATCCCGGGGACGTGCTCGGCTCGGGAACCGTAGGCACCGGCTGCGGGCTCGAACTGGACCGCTGGGTCCAGCGCGGCGACGTCATAGAGCTGGAGATCGAGCGGATTGGTGTACTGCGCAACCGCGTCGTAGGTCCTACCGCGTACCCGCCGACTTCAACTCTTCAGCAATAATCGGCTTGATCGAAGCCAGCGTGAACGGCCCCCGATACAGCTTCCCATTAATGAAAAACGACGGAGTCCCTTCCACCCCCGCGGACTCCCCATCCGCCAGGTCCTTCTCAATCGCAGGAGTAAAACGGTTCGAATCCAGATCTTCGGCCAGCCTCTTGGTATCCAGACCAAGCTGCACCGCCCATGCGAGGATGTTCTCCCTGGTCAGGTCACGAAAATGCGCGAAGAGCTTGTCGTGCATGGGCCAGAATTTCCCCTGCGCCTGCGCAGCCAGCGAAGCTGCCGCCGCCAGCCGCGCATGCGGGTGCATGGGCAGCGGGAACTGTTTGTAGACCACCTTGACGTCCTTCGGGTAGGCGTCCAATACGGCCTTCACTTCCTGCGTGGCGCTCGAGCAGTAGGGACATTCGAAATCTGAAAACTCCACCACGGTGATGCGTGCACTTTCCGGACCTTGCGCCGGAGCCCCTGCTATCGGAATCGTTACCGGATCCTCCAGCAGCTTCGGCGCCTTCCGAGCAATTTTGGAATCGGCCAGCATTTTCACGATCTCCGCGCGCGTTCGGCCCTCTTGGGCGCCTCTCACCACCATCCCCGCCAGCGCCTTGCTGTACGCGCAGTTGGGATCCTTGATGCGGCACTCCGCGATCTTCATGCCGCACAGACACGTGCAGCCCTCTTCATTCAGGATGGCCAGGGCCTTCTGTTTCTGCGCCGGCGTGAGCGCACTCAGATCGATGCCGGTTGGCTCAACGGCAGGCACTTGGGCCAGGAGAGAACCCGCGCAAGCCAGGACTATACAGAGAAGAACGCGCATGAATCCATTATGCACCGTGGGGCCAGGCTTTCAGCCTGCCACCCTACCAGCGCGAATAACGCGAATCGTTAAGCGAGCACCTGGGCGCGGAAATGTGCGTCAGCGGCAACTCTAGCACGCTTCGTTCCCCGTCGAGACACTGCGGGCAAACCGCGTCTCGCCTTTGCAACCAGTACGTCTTCCCAGGAGTCATGTGAACCGTCGACATCACCTGCGGGATCTGCTCTTCGCTCGCCATCCACCCGCTCAGCTGTTCGGTTCCATTCGCGTGGATAATCTTCACCTGATATTCGTTCCCGTGGGTGTGCGCCATCCGGTTGCTCCTGAATCGGGGGGACCGGAGTGCGCGTGGGCCTCCGGTCCTCCTTCTGGCTGCCTGCACCAGTGTCCGACTTCATGTCCTAGACTCCCGGACCGGCAAGAATATTTCAGGTATTTTTTTTGCTTAGCGGATTTCCGCGTGCAGGAAGCTCTTGATGTCGTCCTCATTAACGCCCGGTTCGCCCGGAGCCACGTTGTTGAGGCGGCCTTCCTTCATCCAATGTTCCAGCTTGTCCACCAGGCTGTACAAGTGGTCAAAAGAATCCACGATGAAGAGCAGCGGCTGGTAGTGGTCAATCGCAAACCCTTGATTTATAGCCCATTCCAGTTGGATCGGATAGCGCTGTACTTCGGGCGACTCAATGGCGTGCTCAATCTCGCCGAATGAGCTTAACAGTCCGCTGCCGTATACCTTAAGGCTGCCCTCGGGGCCGCGCATCAGTCCGAACTCAATGGTGAACCAGAAAAAACGCGCCATGGCCTTGATAATGCTGGTCAGCGTGCGGATTTGGCGGTCTTCGTCGCGAATGGACGACACCAATTCAGCGGCCGTATGCGCGCATTCCCCGAATCGCACCAGCGTATCGGCGAAGTGCCGGTCCGTATGCATCGGCACATGCCCCGCAATATCATGAAAAATATCGGGTTCCGGCAGATAGTCGAGACGGTCCGGATGCCGGATGGTTATCGTCGTGGGGAACGCGCGGTTTCGGAGCGAATCGAAAAATACGTACGACGGAATGTATCCGCTGACAGCCCTGGCTTGAAACCCGGTCATCGGTTCCAGGAAGCGATTCACGTCCGCAAGCCTTGGCACGCGCCGCGGATCCAGACAAAGCGAATCGATTCCTTCTAAAAAACGATGATTGGCGTACTTCTGCCAGCGTGGCTCAATGCGCTGGAACAGCCGCCGCCAGGATTCATGATTCTCTTCCGAATAAAGCTCGTAGGGCTGATGTATATAAAGCTGCCCGTGGCTGCGAGCTTCCTCAATGAACGGCGCCTGAGAAGTAGTAAGCCCTTCAAGAACAGTCGACTCACCCATCGCACTTTCCATTTAAGCACCACTCTCCAGTGGTGTCAATCCCTCACTTTGTGGGGCGGACCCCCAGGTCCGCGCGGGGGCCCCCGCCCCCGCTCTTCCCGCCCCCCTACATTCCCACCCATTAGTTACCGATAAATCTATTGGTTTGGTAGGTAAACACAGAATTGCGGCGCTCTGCTCGGCCTTGGCGTTACTCGCAGCCGGCGCCGTCTGGTATTCCCAGCCGCCCCCTGTCCCCCACGTCCTCCGGATCGGCTTTCAGAACGCCGCTCCCTTTCACTTTCCCGACGCTCAAGGAAAACCAACCGGTTCCGCCGTCGACATCACGAAGGAGGCTGCCCGCCGCCTCGGTTTCGAGTTGCAATGGATCTATTTGCCCGAGGGTCCCGAGGCTGCCCTGAAAGCCGGCAAGTCCGACCTGTGGCCCGTCTTGGGAGATCTCCCGGAGCGCAGGAAGTATCTTTACATCAGCCGGCCTTGGCTGGAGACCACTTACATTTTGGTTTCGCGCGAGGACCATCCGCTGGCGGATGCCGCTGCCGTGGATGGCCGCCTGGTCGCCGTCAGCCGGACGAAGCTGGATGAACGAGTGATGGTGAAATATTGTCCTCGTTCACCGGTGCTGCTTAAGAACTCCCCCAATGAAGTACTGGCGGCGGTGTGCAGCGGGGCAGCGCCTGCCGGCATCATCGGTCAAAATTCGGCATTGTCGGGCCGGGCCGGCACTTGCGAGGGGGTGCGTCTCCATACCGCGCTGCTCCCGGGCGGCGTCTACTGGTTCGGAATCGGAGCCACCCTGAACGACCCGTATGCCCGCCGCGCCGCTGACCTGATCCGCGACGAAATCGGCAAGATGGCTCGTGACGGCACGCTCAGCAAGATTGATTTTGAATGGCAGTCCAGTATCGCCAGCGAAGCGGCCGCTATCTTCGCGTTCACCGAGGTACGGCGCTGGAGTCTGGTTCTGGCCATCCTGCTGGGGGTAGTGGTGGCGGCGGTGGCGGTGCTATTTCTTTTGATGCGCCGGCTGCGCGCCATCCGCCGCCAGGCCGAAGCCGCGAGCCGCGCGAAAAGCGAATTTCTGGCCAACATGAGCCATGAAATCCGCACTCCCCTGAATGGCGTGATCGGCATGACCGAACTGGTGCTGGAAACCGACCTGAGCGCCGAGCAGCGCGACTTCCTCAGCACCTCGCATCAATCGGCGCACGCCCTGCTCGCGGTGATCAACGACATTCTGGATTTTTCAAAAATCGAAGCCAACAAGCTAGTGCTCGATCCCGTGGAATTCCAGCTGCGCGACTTCCTGGGCCAGGTGCTCCGGTCCGTGGCGTTGAAAGCCGCCGAGAAAAAACTCGAGCTCACCTACGAAGTGGCCGACGATGTGCCCGAAGTGGTGATCGGCGACAACGGCCGGCTGCGACAGATCCTGCTCAACGTAGTGGGCAATGCGATCAAATTTACGCATGTGGGCGAGGTGGTGCTCAGTGTAACTTCCGAATCTACCGGCACCCCGCGCCAGTTGAGATTCACGGTTCGAGACACCGGCGTGGGCATTGCGAAGCACCAGCACCGGCGGGTATTCGAGGCCTTTTCGCAAGCCGATACTTCCACCACCCGTCAATATGGCGGCACGGGACTGGGCTTAACTATCTCTTCCCGGCTCGCGGGCCTTATGGGAGGCAGTCTGGCGCTTGAAAGCGAAGCCGGCGTCGGAACCACCGTCAGCTTCACAACAGTGTTCGGTGTAGGCGAAGCCAAGGCGCTTGTGAACGTCGCCCGCGTGGATCTCCACGGCCGCAGAGTTCTGGTGGTGGACGATCATCCCACCAACCGCTGCATTCTCGACAGTCTTTTGCGCCGCTGGGGCGCTGAACCGATCCTCGCCGCCAGCGCCGCGGACGGACTGGACCTTCTGCGAACCGCGAGCCCGCCCGTCGAGCTCCTGCTGCTGGACGGGATGATGCCCCAGATGGATGGCTTCCAGATGGTGGAGCTGATGCGGGCGCAGCACATCTCCAAACAGACGCGTGTGGTAATGCTGGTGTCCGCCGAACAGCGCGGCGACTCCGCCCACTGCCGCGAACTCGAAATTGACGCCTATCTCACCAAACCGCTGGTTGCGTCGGAGCTTCACAAATGTCTGGAACAACTACTGGCTGCCGGCGAGCCGCATCCCACCCTTACACGCAACCGGCTTCACGACGAACATCCCGTTGTCCCAATGGACGTCGCGCTCTCGATCCTGGTGGCCGAGGACAATGCCGTCAATCAGCGGCTGGCTCAGAAGGTGCTCGAGCGCGTAGGACACGAGGTCACGCTGGCGAGCAACGGCAAAGACGCCCTCGAAGCGTGCCGCGAGCGCCGCTACGATGTCATTCTGATGGACGTGCAAATGCCCGACATGGATGGATTTCAGACCACTCAGGCGATCCGTGCTCTGGAAGCGGCCACCTGCCGCCCCCGCACGCCGATTGTCGCCATGACCGCCCGGGCCATGAAGGGCGACCGTGAGGAATGCCTCAACGCCGGCATGGACGCGTATATCTCAAAGCCGATCGAGTGCTCCGAATTAGTCGCCATGGTAGCGAAGGTGGGAACTCCTCTAGCGCCCATCTCCAATTAGCCGTGGCCATGCGCCACAAGATACAATAGAAGTCGGCGCATGGCGAACTCCTGGCTCCCCTTTGCGGCGCTTCCCAAGTTCACCATGACCACCGCGTTCGACATTCTGATTGTCGCGATCCTCATTTATCAATTCATTCTGATCGTGCGTGGCCGCCGCGCCGCGCACATCCTGGCGGGCGTTGGCATCCTGGCTCTGGTGTATGTCGGCTCCATCTGGCTGCGCCTGGAGTTGCTTCGCACCATTCTTGCGACCCTGGCCCCCTACACCGCGATCGCGTTAATCGTGATGTTCCAGAGCGAGCTGCGCCGCATCATGGCGCGCCTAGGACGCCGGCCATTCTTCGGCATCAGCCGTCTGGAGCGCCGCGAAGTGGCCGATGAAATCCTGCTCGCGCTCCCTCGTCTCTCGCAGCAGCGGATCGGCGCGCTTATTGTGGTGGAACGCAAGATCGGATTGAAAACCTTCATCGAAAGCGGCGTCTTGATCGACGCCCAGATTTCGCGGGACCTGTTGTGCGCCATTTTCCAGCCCGGTGGAGCGCTGCATGATGGAGCTGTGATTGTGCAAGGCGACCGCATCGCCGCCGGTGCCTGCTTTCTCCCGCTCACCACCAATCCAGCCCTGCTTACCGAACTCGGCACGCGCCACCGCGCCGCCATCGGCATCACCGAGGAAACCGATTGCCTGGCGCTGGTGGTGTCCGAAGCCACCGGGCGAATCTCGGTGGCCGATTTCGGCGAAATCGAGCTCGATGTCCCGCTGCAGCGGATAGAACAGAAGCTGACCGGCCGCGCTACCCGGCGAGAGACCCGTCCCTTGCCCGCGCCGGCGGCTCCCGAATCCGCGGCCGAAGGCTCGCCGCTCGAAGGATCGAGCATCCACCGCCCATGAAGCTTCTTACGAGCAATTTTGGCTGGAAGGTGCTTTCACTCGGCTTGGCCGTGGTGTTATGGATGGCGGTCGCGCACGAACCCGAGCTGGCCACGTCCATATCGGTCCCCATCGAATTCAAAAACCTTCGCGAGGACCTCGACATCAGCTCGGACGTTCCGGACCGGGTCCACATTGAGGTTCGCGGCCCTTCCGGCCGCCTCACGCGCGACCAGCTCGCCGACGTTGCGGTGCTGCTGGATATGTCCGACGTGCAACGCGGCGAGCGGACGTTTACCATCCGCAACGCGAACGTCAAACTTCCCGCGGGCGTCGAGTTTTATCGCGCCGTGCCTTCGCAAGTGAGTCTCGTTTTCGACCAGCTCACTAGCCGCGTGGTGCCCGTGCAGCCGCGCTTCGGGAAAGAGCCACCCGCTGGATATCGCGTGCAAAGCTTTGAGGCGGATCCCGTGCGCGTGCGT
This sequence comes from Acidobacteriota bacterium, assembly GCA_030776455.1. Taxonomy (GTDB): domain Bacteria; phylum Acidobacteriota; class Terriglobia; order Bryobacterales; family Bryobacteraceae; genus JALYHQ01. Next base: position 9,588 of record JALYHQ010000078.1, read on the forward strand.
ATTCGCGGGCCTGAGGATCGCGTGAACCGTATCGACCACGTCACCACGGACCCTGTCGATCTCAGCGGAATCGTCAGCAAGGCCGATGTCCGCGCGCATGTTCATATCGGCGATTCGCAAGTCCGCCTGGATGAGCCCACCGGCCAGATTACCGTGCATGTATCGCTACAAAAAACTCCTTCGCGGGTTCTGCCTTAGATGGCGCGCCAGCTATTCGGCACGGACGGAATCCGGGGCGTGGCGGGAGAGTATCCTTTGGATCGCGCCACCGCGCGCGCCGTGGGAGCGGCGCTGGGAGCGTGGATAGAGGAAACCGGATCGTCGCATGAAGTTGTGATTGGAATGGACACGCGCGAGTCCGGCTCATGGCTGGCCGCCGAAGTGGCCGCGGGACTGGCTCCCCACGGCGGACAAGTGCGGTTTGCAGGCGTCACCACCACGCCCGGTATCGCGTTTCTAGCGCGCAAGGGCCCGTTCTCCGCCGGCGTGATGATCTCGGCTTCGCACAATCCGTATCAGGACAATGGCATCAAGATCCTGGGCCACAATGGCTACAAACTTCCCGACGATGAGGAAGAACGGCTGGAGACGCGCATCTTCGAACAGCTCCGCCAGCCCGCTGCGGCGCCCGCGCCGGAGCTGCGCATCGATGAAGGACTCGACCACGCTTACATGGAGCACCTCGCGGCCACCGTGTCCCGCGATCTCAGCGGGCTCCGCCTGGTTGTGGATTGCGCCAACGGCGGCGCGAGCCACCTGGCGCCGAAATTGTTCGAGCGTTTAGGCGCGCACGTCCACCCCATCGGTTCGTCGCCCAATGGACGGAACATCAACCTGGATTCCGGCTCGCTGCACCTGGAACTTTTGCAGGCCGCCGTCCTCGAACAAAAAGCGGACGCCGGGGTGGCCTTCGATGGCGACGCGGACCGCGCGCTGTTCGTCGCCCCTTCGGGCCGCCTGATTGACGGCGACGCCGTGCTGTTGATCGCCGCTCGCGATCTGATTGCCCAGAACCGCCTCAACGGCCGCGACGGCAAACCCGTGGTGGTGGCCACCGTGATGTCCAATCTTGGCCTGGAACGCGCGCTGAGCGCGCACGGCATCCGCCTCGCCCGCACCCCCGTCGGCGACAAATACGTGCTTGACGAAATGCTCAAAGCCGGCGCGGTCCTTGGCGGCGAGCAGTCGGGACACATCATTTTCCTCGATTACGCCACCACCGGCGATGGCATGCTCACCGCGCTGCGCGTCTTCGAGATCGCCCGCAAGACCGGCCAGACTTTGGACCAGCTGGCCGCCGAAATGAAAGTCTACCCACAGCGCCTTGTAAACGTCCGTGTCCGCGAGCGCAAACCGCTGGAAGACTTGCCCGCCGTGCGCGAGCAAATCCGTCTGGCTGAAACCGCCTTCGGCGACACCGGCCGCGTCCTGGTCCGCTTCTCCGGCACCGAGCCCCTGGCCCGCGTCATGGTAGAAGGCCCAGACGAGGCGATGGTAGACGATTACGCCACCCGCATCGCAACCCAAATCAAACAGGAACTGGGCTAACAGATGGTTTGTAGTAGATGGTTTGAATAGATGGTTGGTAGCATTTGTACGGCGGGGCCCCTGCCCCGCAGCCAGCCCCCCGGCTGGCTTCCCAGTTAACCGGAGAATTCTCCCCTTAGGCGCGCACTAAATGCGTGGCCTTCTATAGCCGACGGCTCCCTCATTTCCACCACACGGGCCACCCGATCTTCATCACCTGGAGTCTCCTCGGCAGCTTCCCGCCAGATCGAGCGTTCCCCGCAGCTACGGTAACATCCGGCGAAGCATTCGCCGCGATGGACCGCCTGCTCGACGAGACACGAACGGGACCGGCGTACCTACGCCAGGCGGAAATCGCCGGCATGGTGGTGGAAGCCATCCATTACGCGGCCGACGTCCTCCGGCACTATTCACTGCACGCTTACGCCGTCATGCCGAACCACGTGCACATCTTGATAACGCCTTTCGTTCCACTTCCCAAGTTAACCGGGTCACTCAAAGGCATCACCGCGAAAAGAGCCAACGAGATGTTGAGGCTGACGGGCAAGCCGTTCTGGCAAGAGGAGAGCTATGATCGCCTAGTTCGGGACGGCCAGGAATTTCTGCGCATCCAACGTTATATCGAGTGGAACCCGGTGCGCGCAGGCTTGGTGAGCGAACCCTGCGACTATCCCTGGTCTAGCGTGGAGGCGGCCGGGGGGGCCGCCTGCGGGCCAGGGGGCCCGCCGTACAACCAACCCCACAACAATCCAGGGGTTCTAATTTCTATGCAAAAGTGGTAGGGTGCGATTCACTTTTCTGCTGCTTCTTGCCTCCTCGCTTGCTTTTGCCCAGCCCTCTAAACCCAAGCTCCCCGGCGAAGACTGGGTGTCCCTCTTCAACGGCAAGGACCTCGCGGGCTGGATCAAGATCGGCAATGAGAAATGGGAAGCCGAGGAGAACACCATCCACGGCTACGCCACCACCAAACAATACGGCTATCTGCAAACCGAGAAAGACTACACCGACTTTCAGCTCTCCCTGAAATTCAAGTGCGAAGGCGATGGCAACAGCGGCGTCTTCTTCCATGTGCGCTTCAAGCCCGGAACTCCCGACGTTATCCAAGGTCCGCAGTTCGAGATTGACTGCACCATCGGCAAGCACACCGCCGGCATCTACGACGTGGGGCGTCAATGGCTGGTTTGGCCCGCGCCGGAGAACGAAACCGTGGTGCGCCCCGACGACTGGAATGAGTATCTGCTGAAAGTGGACGGCAATCGCTACATCGCGCGTCTGAACGGCGTTCTGATGGTGGATTACACGGACCCCAAACCTTTCGGCGCCGACGGCGGCATCGCGCTGCAGCTCCATTCGGGAGGGCGCGGCAACATGCGCTTCAAGGATATTTGGATTCGCGATCTCTCCAGGCGCTGATGTCACACCGCCTGTTCTATTGCGACCATTACGCGATCCCGCTGCCCGCCGGCCACAAGTTCCCGATGAGCAAGTACGCGCTGGTACGCGATCTGCTCGCACGCGATGGCGTATCGAAATTCGAATGCGCGCCGCTGGCCGGCGCGGATGTGGTGGCGCTGGCGCATGATCGCGATTATGTCAGCCGCTTCCTCGAGGGCTGTCTGCCGGATGCGCAGGTGCGCCGCATCGGCTTCCCCTGGTCCGAAGCGCTGGTTCGGCGTACGCGGGCCTCGATTGGCGGCACTCTGCGCGCTGCCCTGGATGCTTTCGATACCGGCTGGGGCGGCAATCTCGCGGGCGGCACGCATCACGCGTTTCGAGCCGAAGGCGCCGGCTTCTGCGTGTTCAATGACATCGCCATCGCCATAGAGTGGCTGCGCGCTCAAGGGCGCGTGACACGTGCGGCCGTGATGGACCTGGATGTTCACCAGGGCGACGGAACCGCCCGCATTTTTGAAAGCGATCCGGAGGTCCTCACCATTTCAGTCCATTCAAAATCCAATTTCCCGCTGCGCAAACAAAACAGCAAGATCGACGTCGAGCTGCCCGATGGCGTCGGCGATCATGAGTACCTGCGCGCCCTGGATCAAGTACTGCCCAGCATCTTCGCGTTCGAGCCCGACATTCTTTTCTATCAATCCGGCGTGGACCCGCTGGCCTCCGATACCCTGGGCCGTCTCGCTCTCACCGTCTCCGGGCTGAAAGAGCGCGACCGCCGTGTGATATCCGCCGCCAGCGTACTCGGCGCTCCGTTCGTCATCACGTTGGGCGGTGGCTACTCCGATCCCATTGAGCTTACCGCCGAGGCCCACGCCAACACCTACCGCACCGCCCGGGAGATTTTCGCATGATGGAGTCCGAGAAGTGGCAAGTCACGCTTGCCGATATTGAACAGGCTCGCGCGCGCATCGCGGGTCGAGTCAAGCGCACCCCGCTGGAACGCAGCGAAACACTCAGCCGCCGGCTTGGCACGAACGTATACCTCAAGCTCGAGTTGTTCCAGAAAACCGGATCGTTCAAAGTGCGCGGCGCATTCAACAAAGTGCTCGGCATTCCAGAGGACCAGCGCGGGCGCGGACTGGTGGCCGTCAGCGGCGGCAATCACGCCCAGGCTGTCGCGTATGTGGCCGCGCAAAGCGGACTCCCGGCTATCATTATCATGCCTCAAGGCACCCCCGCGAACTACGTCGACGGTACGCGCGGGTACGGCGCCGAAGTAGTCTTCGCACCCAATGCCGCCGAAGCGTTCGACCGCGTCGCATCCTATGAGCGCGAAGGCTGGACCTCCGTCCACCCCTTCGACGAGTTGCCGGTGGTTGCCGGCCAAGGCACCGTGGGCCTCGAAATCTTCGACGACCTCCCGAAGGTCACTGACGTCATAGCCAGCATTGGAGGGGGAGGATTCATTGGCGGCGTGTCCACCGCGCTCAAAGCGCTGAAGCCCGGCGTGCGCGTCTGGGGGGTCGAGACCGTGGGCGCCGACGCCATGTCCCGCGCGCTGGCCGCCGGCGAGGTGGTCAAGATGCCCGCCATCACTTCCATCGCCCGCACCCTGGGCGCTCCCGCAGTGTCCCCTCAAACCCTGGCGATGGCGCGGCGTTTCCTCGAAAGCGTCACCGTGGTCAGCGACTCGGCGGCCGTCGCGGCCCTGAAATTCCTGCTGGAACGGGCCAAGGTGCTCACGGAACCTGCGGCCTCATGTACCCTCGCTGCCGCCGACGTTCTGGCTTCGAATTTCAAACCCGGCGGACACCTCGTACTAGTGTTGTGCGGAGGGAATGTGTCAATCGACGACATCTGCCGCTTCACGCAGGAGTCTGGCAAGTCAGATGCTTAAACTACGGCGTTCGAATACAAATTGGTGTAACAAGTGTTCAATTTCAAAGGTTTAGGCCGACGGTCGAGGATAACCCGCAAGCATCTCTCCATGTACAATTTACCTGCCAGCTCCCTCGCATTGCAAAAAATACCTCGCTAGCTCCTCTCTTACACATCCTTGACCGTCCGGCCAGCAGTGGCACAGTGCCATGGCCTGCTCCCTTACTGAATGCTCTCCAGGTGCCAGCCGTCGTCGTAGTGCTGGAACACGGCATGCGCGTTCCAGCCCTGCTTCTTGTTCCCCAACGCCTGCGCTGCTTCCACGGTTTGCACGGTATCGAAATCGCTTTCGAATTCCGCGTACAGCGGCGACGCTTCGAAGGTCAGCCGCACTTCGGCGGTTGCCCGATTCCGTCCAGTCCGCGACACCGAAAGAACAGTCACGGGCACCCAGTGCCCGGCATTCAGCATCAACTCGTTGGCGCCGGAGAGCGTGATCCCTTGCCCCGATACACCCGGTTCGCAAATGGTGCCCAGCGAACTGGTATGGCATTCGATGACATGCGACTCCATCAAGTGCAGATACGCTTGCGCCATGAGGTTGTCCTTCCGGTCCATCTGCGGAATCGCGCTGAACCTGGTCTGCAAGGGATCGGTGTTGCGGTCGCGAATCAAGCCGAGGGCGGTTTCCGAATCCAGCGGCTCGCCGCCCCCGCAGCCCGCGAGCCAGAGCAGCGATAACGTGATGGGAAGAGCAGCGCGCATATTAAGCCAGTTGGCTGCGATGGCGGCTATACGTGAAGTAAATCACCAGGCCGATCGCCAGCCACACGAAGAAGCGAATCCAGGTTTCCAGCGGCAGGCTAAGCATCAGGACAAAGCAGCAGAGGATCGATATTCCCGGCAGCAGCGGGACCCACGGGACGCGGAAGCTGCGCTTGCGCTCGGGTTGGCTCTTGCGCAGCACAATCACGCCCGCGGAAACGAGGATGAACGCGAACAGCGTTCCGATGTTCGACAGATCGGCGAAAGTGCCGATGTCCCAGATGCCCGCCGGAATCCCTACCGCGAATCCGGCCACCCAGGTGCTGACGTGCGGCGTCTGGAACCTGGGGTGGATGCGCGAAAACAGGCCGGGAAGCAGGCGATCGCGGGACATCGCGAACCAGATGCGCGCTTGCCCATACTGAAATACCAGCAGCGAGGACAGCATGCCCAGCAGCGCGCCGGCGGTGACAATCAGCCTGATACGATTCATGCCCAGCGACTTCAGCGCGTTGGCGACGGGCGCGGCATTGTCCAGCGTTTTCCAGTTCACGATTCCGGTGAGCACCAGCGCGACGCCCCCATAGAGCACCGCGCAGATAGCGAGAGTCGCCAGAATTCCGATGGGCATGTCTCGCTGCGGCCGCCCGCATTCCTCGGCGGCGGTGGATACTGAATCAAAGCCGATATACGTGAAGAAGATGATGGCCGCGCCGGTAAGCACCCCGGAATAGCCGTTGGGCATGAAGGGATGCCAGTTGCCGGTGTTCACCGCGCGCGCCGCCCCGAAGATGAACACGAAAATGGCCAGAATCTTGATCATCACCATCACGTTGTTAGCGCGCGCGCCTTCCCGCACCCCGCGCACCAGGACGTAACTGAGCGCCATCAGAATCAGCAGCGCCGGCAGATTAAACCAGCTTCCCGTGAATTGCCCCTCCACGATCATCGGATCCGAGAGCTGCTTCGGCAAATGGAATCCGAACAGGTTATCCAGAATGTCGTTGAAGTAGGCCGAGAAGCCCACCGCCACGCTCATGTTCGAGACCGCGTACTCCAGAATCAAATCCCACCCAATGATCCAGGCGAAGATCTCGCCCAGCGTGGCGTAGGAATATGTGTAGGCGCTGCCCGCGATGGGGATCATGGAGGCCAGCTCGGCATAGCAGAGCGCCGCGAAACTGCACGCGATGGCCACCAGCACGAACGAGACTGAAATAGCGGGGCCCGCGCCGGCGCGTCCGGTGAGCGTGGCCGCGTCCCCTCCGTTCAGCATCAGATCCAATACCGGAGCCTTCAAGATGGACTTGTCCATGAAGTGCACCCCGGCGGCGGCGGTGCCGGTGAGAGTGAAAATTCCCGAACCAATCACCGCCCCGATGCCCAGTGCGATAAGGCTCCACACGCCTAGCGTCTTGCGCAGCCGTTTGTCCGGCTCTTCGGAAGCCGCGATCAGCGCGTCGATACTCTTGGTCCGGAACAGTGGAGAAGCCACGGTGGGAATCCGGGACTATCGCTTGCGCTGGCCCTTGGTCATCTTTTGGACCTTCTTCTTGTTGTCGCCGCGTGATACTCCCGCGGCGCGCTTGGCTTTCGGCGCGGCCTTCTTGCGCGACGCGCGCTTCAGCTTCTTGCGTTCGGTCCGCTCGCTAACGTGTTTTGTGTTCATTCTTCCTGGATTCCTGAGAATTTTTGAATCAACTTCTTTAAACCGTAACCGGGAAACTCAACTGTCAGTTTAGCGTCATCGCCGTCCCCTTCGCGGCGCAGCACCCGCCCCCGGCCATACTTTGGATGCCGCACGATGGTCCCCTGCCCCATCGCTTTCTTGGTCGCAGGCCGGATCACCGGAGCCTGCGCCACCGGCTGAGCCGCCGGTTGAGCCGCAGCCGGCGCCGCCTTTCCGCCGCGTTCGGCGAAGTACTGATGAATATTCTCAACCGAGTTGTAAGTCTTGCCAGTATACAGGGTCTTGCGTACGGTCTCCCGCACCTGCTGCCGCTCGCTATACAGATCCAACTGCGGCTCGGCCCGGTCGCGCCCGATGCGGTTGATCCGCTCCGGGGGAATTTCGCCGAGGAACCGCGACGGCTTGCAGGGTTCCGGAGCGCTGTTGCCGTACTTGCGCCGCGAGAGCGCCCAGGATAGATACAGCTTCTGCTCCGCGCGCGTCATCCCGACGTAGCAAAGCCGCCGCTCTTCTTCCATGGCCGCCTCGGAGTTGAGTGACCGGGTATGCGGGAACAGCCCCTCCTCCAAACCGGCGATGAAGACCACCGGGAATTCCAGCCCTTTGGCATTGTGCATCGTGAGCAGGGAAATCTGCGCGCGCTCATCCAGATTGTCGCTGTCGGAAACCAGCGCCGCGTGATCCAGAAAATCGTTCAGCTTCTCACCGCGCTCGGCGGCCTCGGCCGCGGCCGTCATCAGTTCGTCCAGATTCGCCAGCCGCGATTCGGATTCGGGCGAGTTGTCCGACGCCAGCATCGCGCGGTAGCCGGTGCGCTCCAGCACGGCGCGAATCACGTCGTGCAGCGGCTGCTCTCCGGCGCTTTCGGAAAGCTCGCCCATCATCCGTTCAAAGGCCCGCAGCGCCGCATCCGCCCTCGGCGGGAACGCCCGCTCTTCCAGCATCCGCTCCATGGCTTGCCACAGAGTCAAGTGATGCTCCCCGGCATACTGCTCCATCTGCTCGACAGTGGTCTTGCCGATGCCGCGCGCCGGCGTATTGATGATCCGCAGCAGGCTCAAACCGTCCTGCGGGCTCGCCAGCACTTTCAGGTAAGCCAGCGCGTCTTTCACTTCCGCCCGTTGATAGAAGCTGAAGCCCCCCACCACAATGTATTTCCGCCCGTAGCGCCGCAGCGCTTCTTCAATCTGGCGGCTCTGCGAATTGGTGCGATACAGCACCGCCACTCGCTCGCGTGCATTCCCTCCCAGGATGCGGTCGATGGTGTCGGCGATGAACAGCGCCTCATTCTCCCCATCCGGCGCTTGATAGAGCGACACCCGCTCGCCCTCGCCCGAATCGGTCCACAGCCACTTGCCCTTGCGCTCCGTATTGTGAGCCACCAGCGCACTGGCCGCTTCCAGGATGTTCTTCGTCGAGCGGTAATTCTGCTCCAGACGTATCACTGCTGCATTCGGATAGTCCTTCTCGAAATCCAGGATGTTGCGGATGTCCGCCCCCCGCCAGCCGTAAATGGATTGGTCCTCATCCCCCACCACGCACACGTTCTTGTGTTCCTGGGTAAGCAGCCGCATCAATTCATACTGGGTCCGGTTCGTGTCCTGATATTCGTCGATCATCAAAAACTCGAAGCGCCGGTTGTAAGCCAGCCGCAGTTCGGCGTCGTGAGCCAGCAGCCGCACAGGCTCCAGCAGCAAGTCGTCGAAATCCAGCGCGTTCGCCTGTCGCAGCCGCTGCTCGTAACGGTCATAAATCACCGCCATCCGCTCCAGCTGCGGATCGGAGCTCGCCCCGTGGACTTCGCTGGGCCCTTTCTGGCGGCTCTTGTTCTGGCTGATCCACGAGCTCATGCCGCGATACGCCATGAATTTGTCATCCAGGCCCAGCGTCTTGTAAATCGACTTCAGCAACGACACCTGGTCGTCATCGTCGTAGATCGTGAAGTTCCGGTTGAAGCCCGGCCTCAGATCCGCCAGGCGCTCCCCATCGCGGCGGAGTAGCCGGACACAGAACGAGTGAAACGTCGCCACCACGGGCGCGGATCCATGCCCTCCCGCCCCCGCCAGACGGTGCACCCGCTGGCGCATCTCATCCGCGGCTTTATTGGTGAAGGTGACTGCCAGAACCGATGGCCCCGGCACGTGGTGCGCCTCCATCAGGTGCGCCATCCGGTGCGTGATCACCCGCGTTTTGCCGCTTCCGGCCCCAGCCAGCAGCAGCAGCGGGCCTTCCACGTGGCACACGGCTTCCTTCTGCTGTGGGTTCAAGCCTGCTAGGAAGTCCATGGAGGGAAAGGGCTAATGTGATTCTAGCATGCGCAAAAAAAACAGCCCCGTTTTGAGCCGCTGAGACCGGCAGCGGACGCCCCGGCTGGCTTTGCAATTGCACTCAAGCCCTTGTAACCTCGTAGTTTGCCGGTACGCCTTATCTGCTTGACGGATCCCGCCGGCTCATTGGCTTCCGATGCTGGTGGATTTCGAGGAAATTCAAAAAGCGCAGAGCGGCGACGATGCGGCATTCAATCGCGTCGTGGTGGCCTATCGCAAACGGATACTGGGAACCATCGCCCGGCTGATCGGGCGTCCGGAAGATGTTGAGGATGTAGGCCAGGAGGTCTTCCTCAGACTGTTTTTTTCGCTGGACCAGTTGCGCACGCCGGAGGTCTTTGAACCCTGGCTATACCGCTTGACGGTGAACGCGTCGTACGACTATCTGCGGCGGCAGCGGCGGCGCAACGAATCCCGCATGGCGGATTTGTCCGAGCAGCAAGTGATGCTGGCCGATGCGGCCGCGGGGGGAAAGTTCGATGCCGAGCAGCAGCGCCGTTCGCAGGTAAGGGAAACGGTGCATGACCTTTTGGAAGGCGTATCGGATGAAGACCGCATTCTGCTGACGTTGAAAGAAGTAGAAGGTCTTTCGTTAAAGGAGCTGGAACCGATTTACCGGGTCAGTGAAAATGCGTTGAAGGTGAGGCTCTTCCGGGCCCGGCAGCGGGTGCTCAAAGCCTTTGAGGCTTCGCGCAAGAGTGAATCGAAGCTGGCCGGCACGGGTTAAGGCGAGTGAAGGTAGAATGGTGAAAGGCAATATGTTATGGACAATCTGAATCGGGAACTGGACTCCATGCTGGCCGCCTACCGGCAGGCTATCCCCGACCCTGAGCCCAGCCCGGAGTTCATGCCTGCGTTGTGGCGCAAGATTGATGGCCAGCGCAACCTGGTATTCCGTCTGGGACGATTGACCCGCTTGTTCCTGTCCTCCGCGGCCGCCCTGTGCCTGGTGATGACCGCGGTTCAGACTTTCCCAAAATTGGATCACCGGGCAGCGCGGCCCAGTTATCTGGATGTCCTGGCGGAATCGCACAATTCCGATAACCTCTTCGAGTATCTGGAAGCGATGCATGAGCCGCTCCCCGAGGGCGCTCGATGAGGCGCTCCACGCTCGCCATCGCCTGCTATCTGTTTCTGATCTTCGCCAGCGGCATCGTGGTAGGCGCCTTTGGGTATCGACTGTATAGCGGCACGCCAGTCAGCGCCAAGGCAACTTTGCCGAAAATGACCGGCGATCAGCGCAGGCAGCAGTATCTGGCGGAAATGCAGGACCGTCTCAAACTCACTCCGGACCAGAATCGGGAGCTAAACCGGATTGTGGATCAGTCGCGAGTGCTCTTCGATGACGCGCACCGCCGTCATGACGAAGAAGTGAAGGCGATTCGCGAAAAGCACACTACCGCTGTGCGAGCCATGCTGACTCCGCAACAACTGCCCGAGTACGAGAAGCTTCACGCCGAGCGCGAGCAGCGCAAAGCGGCCGCCCAAAAGTAACCGGCTACTTTACCGGCGCGGCTTCTTTCTTCTTGCGCGCGGCTTCCTGCATGTCCTTGGATCGCAATACTTTCTTCTGGAAGCGGTCAACGCGCCCTTCGGTGTCCACCAGTTTCTGGCGGCCCGTGAAGAAGGGATGGCAGTTAGAGCAAATTTCCACGCGGACGTCGCCCTTGTGGGTAGAGCGGGTTTTGAACGTGTTCCCGCAAGCGCAAACCACGTTCACTTCGTCATAGGCGGGATGAATGCCGGCTTTCATGGAGGGGGGATTTCCTTTCGAGACTTCCATCATAACACGCGAACCCCCGCCTCGCCATTTTCAGGCGCTGCGGGGGTTCATTGGTAGTAGCAGAATCGCGCGGTGAAGTGGCCGGTCCACAGGAGCGGCGGCCTCGTCACTGAAACGAAACCTGAACGTTTAGAGCGGCGACTTTAACAGTCGGCCACCTCGCGCGTGGATAAGGAACTACAATCACTACCGGTACTCATAATGATTTTGGACCACCTCCTTTTTCAGTGATGCTTAAATAATATAGCCAACACTCTACCCTGTCAAGATCTGCCAGCGCAGCCGCTGGACCGGGCCGCCGCCATAAAAAAAGCCCCGCCGGAAGCGGGGCGAATGACGAAGACCGACGAGGAGACAACCACCACCAAAAGGATCTACTCTCACCGTTGCAATCGTCGCACCAGCCGAAAAGTCCCGACACCCCAATACCCACACTTTCGAGAAATACGCTTTCTGGTAGATCGCCCGTCCCGCTTTCCCGATTTATGGAGACTGGAGGTACAATACCCTTGGTGTCCACCACCCCCCTGGAACTGCACGCGGACCCCGGCGAGGATCAGATCCTCGAAACCTCGCAAGCCCGCCGTGCCCTGGGCGGCTTCTTCCTCTCCGGCCTGCTGATGTCCTTCCTGGGGGCAATGCTGCCGGTGTGGGGCTATCACCTGTCTCCTGATCTGACCGCGGCGGGCAATTACTTCTTATGCCTCAACCTGGGCATCCTGGTCTCACTGGCGGTCTCGCAGAAGTTGCTGCCGCGCAAGGGGATCGCCTTCACTCTTGCTTTGGCTTGCGGCATCGCCTGCGCGGCTTTCTTGTTCCTGGCCGTGATTCCACCCCCGGTATCCGCCATCTGGCGCGCTTTCGGGTTGCTCTGGCTCGGCTTGGCCGCCGGACTCCTGAATGCAGCGGTCTTCCACGCGATTTCACCCCTCTACCGGCATGACCGCGCCTCCACCGTGAACCTGGGCGCCACCCTGTTCGGTCTGGGATGCCTCGTGACCGCCGTGCTCATCGCGGGAACCTATTACGTCTATAACGTCTCCGGCATTCTCATCCTGTTCGCGGCCGTGCCTGGACTCTACGCCGTGGTTTTCGCGCGCGCCCGCTTCGCTGGACGAGTGGAGCTCTCGCATGTTCCCTGGCGCCAAGTCCTGGACGATTTCCGCAATCCCGGAGCAGTCCTCTTCGCCTTGCTGCTGTTTTTTCAGTTCGCGAATGAATGGTCCATAGCCGGCTGGCTGTCGCTGTTTCTCATCCGCCGTCTGGGCATCAGCCCGGAAGCCTCCATCGGCCTGCTGGCGCTCTATTGGGCGGCGCTGCTGCTGGGCCGGGTGGTGGCGCAGGGCGTTCTCAAGCGCGGACGGCACGCGATTCAGCTGCCTGGTTCGGTGGCATCCGCTCTGCTCGGCTGCGGGATTCTCAGTTTCACCATCAACCTCTTCGGCGCCATCATGGGCATCCTGTTCGTCGCCGCCGGTTTCGCATTCATCTATCCGCTGGTGGTGGAAAAGATCGCGAATCGCTTCCCGTACTACCATCCGGGCTTTTATAACGGGATCTTCTCCTTCGCTTTCACCGGCGGACTGCTGGCGCCGTGGACGCTGGGCTACATGGCCCAGGCCTGGGGCATCCGTATGGTGATGATGATCCCCTTGCTCGGCACTTGCGTCGTATTTGTGCTGGTGATGTTGATCTTGCTGGACGCGCGCTTGAGCGGCATGGAAGAACGCCGCTGACACACGCGCTACCGCGCCCTTTCGGAGCCGCGCGCGTCAGCAAGCGAATGGTAGCTGGGGGGAACGGGGGAGGTACAGGCTGTCGTTGCGCTTCCTGACGGGCGCGGCTCCGATGGGGCGTGATAAAGTGCCAGCGTTCGGGCTATTGGAATCTGCTCATTGATAGCAGCATCAGCGCGAAACATGCGGCTGTCAGAAAGATGCTTACTCCGGCGCCGATTTTCAGCAGCGGCTCCTTCCATGCCTGGCGCGCAGTGGGAGTCCGCGCGATGAATGCGGCGGCGAATCCTCCGGCGAACCCGCCCACGTGCGCCATCAGATCGATCCCTGGAATAAAGCTCAACACGAGTCCGTAAATCAGCCAGCGCGAATACAGCGACTTCACCATGGATCCGAGCGCCGTCTTCTCCGTGACGCCGAACGCCAGCATCGCGCCGATCAAACCGTAGATCCCCGCCGACGACCCCAGGGAACGATGACCGAAATACGAACTGGCCAGGAAACCCGTGATCGTCGAGATGAAATAGAACACAATCATGCGGCTGGTGCCGAAGAACTGTTCCACTTCCGCGCCCAGGTCGAACAGCACCCAGGAGTTCATCAGGATGTGGATGATGTCGCCGTGCAGGAATCCCGCCGTTACCAGCCGCCAAGGCATGGTCCGCTCATACTCCCAAGGCAGGCTTTCACCGGCTACCGTGAGCACGGGGCTGAACTGCTGCGCGACGTATATGGCTGTATTGATCAATAGAATGAGAATCGTGGTGAAGCGGGCTTGCGGTATCAGCCCGCCCAGAATCTCGCCTGGACTGCGCTGCTCCACCGCGCGCGGCGCCACCTTCACATCGCAATACGGGCACACCTTGTCGCTGGTGGTGATAAAAGCCCGGCAGTTCGGGCACATCCGTCGGTTATCCACTGAGGCTATTGTACAATCCCGTTTAAATGCAGGCCGTGCACGCGTATACGCTGCCTCCGGATAAATACATTCAGGCCGTGCAGTATGCCCAGGCTCGCCACGCTCTCGAATTCGCCGGCTTCGCCGTATCGCTGCTGGTGCTCCTGGCGGTAATCCGGCTGCGCATCGCGCCCCGCTGGCGGGACTGGCATCCGCTCCCGTTCAGCGCCGCAATTTTGCTGCTGGTCTCCGTCTTCGATCTTCCCGTGGATGCCTGCCGTCATTTTTTCTCGGTGCGCTACGGCATCTCGATCGAGACCTGGCCGGCGTGGCTGCTGGATTGGGGCAAGGAGCAGGGGCTCTCCGCGATCGTGGCCGCTCTGCTCATCTGGCCGTTCTACGCGTTTCTCCGCCGCCGGCCGCGCGGCTGGTCGATTCCGGTTTGGCTGGCTTCCCTGCCCCTGTTGCTGGCGGGTACATTCGCAGGACCGCTGCTGATTGAGCCCATGTTCAACCGCTTTCAACCGCTGGAGAAAAACCATCCCGATCTGGTGGTGCAAATCGAGCGGCTGCTGGGCAAGGCGGGCGTCGACATCCCGCCCAGCCGTCTCTACGAAATGGATGCCAGTGCGCGAACCACCGCGCTCAATGCCTATGTTTCCGGCTTTGGCGCATCGCGGCGCGTTGTTTTGTATGACACCATCATCCGCAAGGAGAACGGCCCGCCGCTGCTCACCACCGTTGGACACGAACTGGGGCATTACGTCCTGGGTCACATCGAAAAAGGACTGGCCTTCGCGGCCGCGCTCTTGCTGATCGCGCTGCTGATCTCCGAACATGTCGTGCGGGCCGCGGTGCAGCGCTGGGGTGCGCGGCTGGATCTGCGGTCTACCGGGGATCGCGCCACCCTGCCGCTCTTCCTGCTGCTGTTCCTGCTGCTCGGATTCATAGCCGAGCCGCTCTCCAACGCCTTCAGCCGGGTCTTGGAACACCAGGCCGATGTCTACTCGCTGGAAGCGACTCACGGAGTTGTTCCCGACGCCGGCCAAGCCGCCGCTCAGGCCTTCCAGATCGAGGGTGAAACCGATCTCGATCCTCCCGATCCGAGTCCCCTCGCGGTCTTCTGGTTCTATAGCCACCCGCCCACATCAGAGCGTCTTCGGTTCTCGCTGGATTACGATCCATGGCGTGCGGGGCGGAAACCCAGGTACGTTCCCTGACTGCTACAATCAGGACTCGGAATGTCGAAAACGGAACAGGAGTATCGCCAGGACATCATCGCTGTCGGCAAGCTGGTCTGGCAAAAAGAGTGGATTGCCGCCAACGACGGCAACATCAGCATCCGCCTGGACGACAATCGCGTGCTCTGCACGCCAACGGGTGTTTGCAAAGGCCTGCTGGCGGAAGACGACCTGATTGTTTGCGACCGCCTGGGCAACAAGCTGGAGGGCCGGCTGGAGCGCACTTCCGAGATCGCCATGCATCTCACCATTTATGAGATGCGTCCGGATGTCCGCAGCGTGGTTCACGCTCATCCGGCGGTGGCCACCGGTTTCGCCGCCGCCGGCCGGCCGCTCAATCTTGCGCTGCTGCCGGAAGTGATCATCGGCCTCGGTTCGGTTCCACTGGCGGAATACGGACTTCCCGGCACGCCCGCTCTCACGCGCGGGATGCTCGAGTACATCCCCAAGTACGACGCACTGCTGATGGAGAACCATGGCGCCGTCTGCTACGGCGCGGACGTCTGGCAGGCGTTTTTCCGGATGGAAACGGTGGAGCACTTCGCGCGGATCACGCTGGTGGCCGAGCTGGCGGGCGGAGCGCGGCCGCTGCCGCGGCATGAAGTTGGTAAGCTGTTTGATTCGCGCGGCCGCTATGGCGTGAAGTCGCGCGTGGGCATGGAGCCCGGCCATCCGGTGGTGGCCGAGGATGCCCAGCCGCCGGAACGATTGCAATTGACTCGCGAGGAGCTGCTCGCGGTGATCGACGAAGCATTGCGCGCCCGCGGCGTGCTGGCGTAAGAGGAGGTCGAATGGGCGAAGCCCTGGGAATGATCGAGACTCGCGGACTGGTGGCCATGATTGAAGCCGCCGACGCTATGGTGAAGGCGGCCAACGTCCGCGTGGTGGGCTGGGAGAAGATCGGCTCGGGTTATGTCACGGCCCTGGTGCGGGGGGACGTGGCCGCCGTTCGCGCGGCCACCGACGCCGGCGCCGCCGCCGCCCGCCGTGTCGGCGAGTTGATCGCGGTCCATGTGATCCCGCGCCCGCATCCCAGTCTCGAAGACGTGCTCCCCATCGGCAAAGCCGCGCCGAGTGCGAAGTAGGTTCGCATGATTCTCGCCCGCGTCGTGGGCACCGTCGTCGCCACCCGCAAGGACCCGCGCCTTGAAGGCTTCAAGCTCCTGGTGCTGCGTTACGTCGCACCCGACGGCAAGGATGAATCCGGCTACGTCGTAGCCGTCGACAGTGTCGGCGCCGGCGCCAAGGAAACCGTCCTGGTGGTCTCAGGCAGCTCCGCGCGCATGGCGGAGGGCTGCAAAGACCGGCCCGTGGATGCGAGTATCGTGGGCATCGTCGATACCGTCACCTTGGACAGTTGAGCCGCGTATGTTTCTGGGCCGCGTAACCGGATGCGTCGTCTCCACCGTGAAAGATCCCGCTTTGAAGAGTCTCCGGCTCCTGATGGTCCAGCCGCTGACACCCGAGGGCACGCCCACGGGAAAGCAATTCGTCGCGCTGGATTCCACCGGCTCCGGGGCCGGCGAGCTGATCTACTGGTGCCGCGGAAAAGAATCCAGCTTCCCTTTCCTGCCGGATGAAGTTCCCGCCGACGCGACCATCGTCGGCATAGTGGACTCTATCCATTTGAATCGGAAGCAGCCATGCTGATCGCCCGCGTGATTGGCGAAATGGTCTCCACCCACAAGCACGCCAGCCACGAGGGTCGAAAAGCTTTGCTGGTGCAGCCCTTGAATCTGGATGGCACGGATCGCGGCGACGCCGTAATCGCGTTCGACGCCGCGGATGCAGGCGTCGGGGATCAAGTGTTGCTGGTGACCGAAGGTTTCAGCGCCATGACCAGCGTCGGGCGTCCCGAATCACCGATTGACATGGCCGTGGTTGGCGTGATCGATCACGTTGACTTCTTTGCGGACCGCGGCCCGGCGGCGCCGCATCGTAAATAAGATAACCCCCACCACTGCGCCCAGCAGCAGCTTGGTGGCTTCAATCGCCCCGTACACCGTGTGCAGCCGCCAGAACTGATCCCGCTCCAGCGCTTCGGCGGCCGTGTGAACGAATTCGAGGGACTTGCCCAGCCACGCCAGCTCCACCGTTACGCGAAAGTGCGCAAACAGCACCAGCAGCAGCATCCCCACGGTAAGCCCCGCCAGCAGCCGGCTTTTCAATCCCAGGATCAGCACCAGAATCAGCGCCACCGCGAGCCCCATCTCGACAAATTCCCACCACTCGAAGAAGGCTCGATTCTGCTCGCCTGCCGAATACCGCAGCAACGCCCGCACGTTGTCATTGCCGATGGCGTGGATGATCTTGCCCGCCCCCGCCGGCGGAGAGCTCATCGCTTCATCCACCACGCCGAGGCTCTGTGAGGCTATCCCCCACATGAGCACGCTTCCGGCCAGCCATGCGCCAAGCAGAAATGATGCGAGCCTACCGTGATGCATGAACTGTGAATCAGTCTAGCGTAAAAAAATTGCAGGGCGGACCCCAGGTCCGCGCAGGGCCCCCCGGCCCTGCTTTTCTCGGGTTCCTACAACCCCGCCGCCCCAGCATGATGACTCCTCAGCCACACCGCCAGCTGCGATTGAAGTCCTTCCACGCTGAACACCTGCAGTATGTACACGCCGTACTTCCCACGCACCTCCAGCCGCTCACCGGCCGCTGCAGAGTGCCCGCTCAGCGCCGGATACCCATCGACGCGCAGCGTCAGCACCACGCGGCGCTCTTGAGTAAGCACCCGATCCACCATCACCAGGCAGCCTCCGTCCGTGGTGGTTGCAGCCGATCCAACGCGCACCCAGCGCGACGTCAACACCATGGGATCGGTTGTCGGTACCGCCAGCGCCGCCATCACCCGCTCCCGCTCCAGCGTGCTGATGCGGCTTCGCAGCTTGAAGATTTCGTCGCGGCCGCGATGGCTCCGGTAAGCCTCGATCATCAGCCATGCAAGTCCGCAAACCGCGATTACGACTCCAAAGAACAAAATCGCGATGTTGTCGTGAACCAGCCGGAATATGTGTCGCCAGTCGAACATGTCCGAAGCTAAATTCTACCCGGTTGGGCCGATTCACACCTTCCTCTATCTCGATTCGCTAAGAGTCCGGCGCAAAATGGGAAGCATCGCGAGGTCCTTCTCCGAACCCAGTTGTTCCTTCATCGAGATCAGCATTTCGAGGTTGAGCACGCGGACGCGGACTCCCGGGCCAACTTCCAGCTCGTGCGAGTGCGGGATCAAGTCTGAAAAGCCAAGATCTAGCGGACCGAAACTCGTCAACAGATTGAGATGACCACCCGCCGTTAAGTGGCTTCCGTCCGGCCGTAAGCGGCGTTCAGGTTGAATCCTGAAGACGGCGTCCATCGACTGCAGTACTACCAGAAGACGATTGATGTTTTCAGCCTCGGGAGAATAGACCAGATCAATATCGAGAGTATGGATAGGAGAGCCGCTAAGAGCTGCAGCCAAGCCACCCACTAGAATGAACTCGACTTCCCCCTCGCAGAATCTTCGAAGCGCCGCAACCAGCTTACCTTCCGGCATTCAAGTCACGAATTGCCTGGATCTCTTCCGATCGTTCCTCCAAGAACTGCAAGCGCTCCGCGGGCGTCAGCGACAGCATCCAGCGGATCAACGAAAGATCGACGCCGTCTTCGCTGTAAGCTGATTCCATCGCGCCCGCTTCCGCACCCGCCACAGCGCCAGCATACCTCAGTTCGCTTTACAACCGAAAATATTGGTGACCGTCGGTGGTGTTTGCAAACCGATCCAACGCGCACCAGCGCAACGTGAACACCATGGGATCGGTTGTCCGGTACCGCCAGCGCCGCCATCAGCCGCTCCCGCTCCAGCGTGCTGATGCGGCTCCGCAGCTTGAAGATTTCATCGCGGCTGCGATGGCTCCGGTGAGCTTCGATCACCACTCGGGAGGAATCGGACCTATTGAAGCTTCCTCAATGGCCTGCAGGAATTGCTTGATGACCTTCGGGTGCAGCGTCGCGCTGCTATGGAACGGAACAACAACCCTCCGGGCGCCGTTCGCGTAAATCCGATGACTGCCTTTGGATCGCAGCCAAACAAAACTCGCTTTCATCAGCATCGCCTCGGCCTCGGCAGCCGTCAGGCGCAGTGCTTTAGGCATGGACTTCGACGGCTGTGGTGAGAATCTCACGGCTGAGAGCCGTTGAGCGTTCCTCGTCGGTCAGAGTCTCCAAAAATAGTTCAATTGCCTCGCGGATATTGACGAGAGTCTCCTCGACCGTCTTGCCCTGGGATTGGCATCCCTTCAGTTCGGGGCACCAAGCGTAGCATCCATGCTCATCTTGTTCAATTACGACACTGACCTTGCCCGTCATCAACCATCATTCTACGCTATGGCAAGTCGGCTACGTATCAGGCCCGGCTTTGGTTACACCGTAAATATCTGTAACATCCGGCAACCCTTGCAATGTCTTAACCATCTGATCAATTGAGAGAAGGAGTTACATACATGAAAAGCATTCTTCGGAAGGTTTCCCTGGCCCTCGCGGCCGGCGCGCTGGCGCTTTCGGCCGGCAGCAAACCAGAGGGAAATCTGGCGGATAAGGTGCGCCACCAGCTGGTGATGCTGCCATACTACAACATTTTCGACAGTCTGGCTTACCGCGTCGACGGCAGCAACGTGACGCTGTACGGTGAAGTGACTCGACCGGTGTTGAAGTCCGACGCCGAGCGGGCGGTGAAGCATATCGAAGGAGTGGGACAGGTAGTGAACGAGATCAAAGTTCTGCCGCTTTCGCCCTTTGACGATCAGATCCGCAGGGCCACATACCGCGCCATCTTCAGCTACGGCGGCCTATACCGCTACGCCATGGGCGCCAACCCGTCCATCCACATCATCGTGGACAACGGCCACGTGACGCTGGAAGGCGTGGTGAGCAGCCAGATGGATAAGAACATCGCCGGTATCCGCGCTAACGGCGTCTCCGGAGTCTTCTCCGTGAAGAACGACCTGAAAGTGGATCGCAGCTAAGACTCTTACCTCCGCTCCGGGCCGCGCCCGTGAGGAAGCGAATGACCGCTCCTCACGCGCGCGGTTTTGTTTGCGCGCTATCGTAAGAACGTGCGCACCATCATTGAGCCGTTCCGGATCAAGAGCGTCGAACCTCTCCGCCGCACCACTCCCGAACAGCGTGAGCACTATCTCCGCGAGGCCGGCTACAACTTATTCGGCATCCGCGCTTCCGATATTTTGATCGATCTGCTCACCGACTCCGGCACCAGCGCGATGTCCACTGAGCAGTGGGCGGCGATGATGCGCGGCGACGAATCGTACGCGGGCAGTGAAAGCTTCTACCGCTTCGAGCGCGCCGTCCGCAAACTCACCGCCTTCCGCCACGCCATCCCCACGCATCAGGGACGCGCCGCCGAACGTATCCTGTTTTCCATCCTGTGCAAGCCCGGACACGTGGTCCCCAACAACACCCATTTCGATACCACCCGAGCCAACATCGAATCGCAGGGCGCCAAGGCGGTGGACCTGCCGCTGCCCTCGGCAAAAGATACGCAAGCGCGCTTTCCGTTCAAAGGCAATATGGACGCCGAAGCGCTAGACCGGCTGATTCAGGAAACCGGCCGCGAGCGCGTTCCGCTGGTGATGATCACCGTCACCAACAATTCCGGCGGCGGGCAGCCCGTATCGATGGCGAACCTCGAAGCCGTCCGCGAAATCACGGCGCGCCATCGCATCCCGCTGTACCTGGACGCCTGCCGTTTCGCCGAAAACGCCTGGTTCATCAAGCGCGATGAACCCGGCTATTCCGATTGGACCCCCGAACAGATCGCCCAGAAGATGTTCTCGCTCGCCGATGGCTGTACCTTCTCAGCCAAGAAGGACGCTTTCGCCAATATCGGCGGATTCCTGTGCGGCAATGACGACCGGCTCGCCGAACAGGAAACCAACCTGCTGATTCTCACCGAGGGCTTCCCCACCTATGGCGGATTGGCCGGGCGCGATCTCGAAGCCATCGCAGTGGGCCTGGACGAAGTGCTGCAGCCCGAGTATCTGGAATACCGCATCGCGTCCACAGCGTATTTGGGCCGCCACATCGCCGATCACGGCGTCCCTATCGTCGAGCCCCCCGGCGGCCACGCCATTTACGTCGACGCCGGACGCATGCTGCCGCACATCCCGCGGTCGCAATTCCCCGGCCAAAGCCTCGCCGTGGAGTTGTATCGTCACGCCGGCGTGCGTTCAGTCGAGATCGGCAGCGTGATGTTCGGCGAGAACGCCCGCCATGAGCTCCTCCGACTCGCCATCCCTCGCCGCGTCTACACGCAAAGCCACATCGATTACCTGGTGGAGGCCATCCTTGAAGTAAATGAGCGCAAGGATTCACTCCGCGGCTTCGAAATCGTCAGCCAGCCCCGCTACCTGAGACACTTCACCGCCCGCTTCCGCCCCGCCTCGTAACGCAGGGCGGTGACAACGCTCCCTCTGTGAGAAATTCAAAAAACCGATTCTGAGCCGCGCCCATAGGGAAGCGGTCGGCCGCTGATGAGCGTGTCCATAACAGGAGAGGAACGTGCCGCCGCGTGGGGCAGGATAGAATCCTGCGGCCGATTAGCAAACGGCCTCTGGCAGGCGAAACCGCCTGCCCCACCAGTGAGCTAATTGCTTTCCTCGATAGCGGTTGCGAGGGCTTCCATGGCTCACCACAAGATCCCCCAGCGCTATCCCTGCATATCGGATACACTCTCAAGACATGTGGCAGCAAATATACGCCCCCGTAGGCGGCAGCCTGGGTTGGTCCGCACTGGTCGCGGCGATTCCGATCTTCGCGTTATTGCTCGCTCTCGGCGTGCTGCGGGTCCCCGCCTGGAAAGCGTCGCTCATCGGACTGCTCGCCGCCTGCGCCGTAGCTCTGTTCGTATATGGCATGCCCGCCCCGCTGGTGGCGCAATCCATTCTCTACGGCGCAGCTTTCGGACTCTTCCCCATCGGCTGGATTGTCTTCTCCGCAATTGTGCTTTATCGAGTCACGGTGGAAACCGGCAAGTTCGAAGTGATCAAGGATTCCGTGGGCAGCCTGACCCATGACCGCCGTCTGCAGGCGCTCCTGATCGCCTTCGCCTTCGGGGCCTTCATTGAAGGCGCCTCGGGCTTCGGCACCCCCGTAGCCGTCGCGGCCGCGATGCTCGCTGGACTCGGGTTCTCACCCTTCTACGCGGCCGGCATCTGCCTGCTGGCCAATACCGCGCCGGTAGCGTTCGGCGCCATCGGCATTCCCGTGGTCACGCTCTCCGGCATCACCGGCCTGCCCCTCCGCGATCTCAGCGCGAACGTGGGACGCATCTGCGCCCCCGTGTCGCTTTTCATTC
>JALYHQ010000079.1 GCA_030776455.1 Acidobacteriota bacterium
GTATGACGGCGTGGTGGATCCGAAGCTGTCGGGCGGGGCTCATATTTGTATTCAGAATAATGGCGGGGCTTCGTTCGCGAACTACGATGCGGGGGGTGGGGTTAAGAAGATCAGGCATGATTTGAAGCCTTATGACTGCTCGCTTCCGCCGCTTACTCCGGTGGGAGGGGGCTAGTGGGGGGGCTGGGGAGGGCCGATGAGACATCGGCCCGCAGGTTGCTAACCTGCCCCACATTGCTGGTGATTTTGCTGGGTGGGTGTTCGCACGAGGTGCGGGAGCATTCCTCGGAGCCTTATCCGCGGAAGTTGTCGGAATGGAACCTGTTCACGGGGCGACTGGCTGAGCTAAAGCCCAATGACCGCGTGGTTCCTTACGATCTCAACTCACCGCTTTTTTCCGACTACGCTACGAAGTCTAGATTTGTGTGGATGCCGGTGGGAACATCAGCTGCTTATCGGGCTGACGATGCATTTGATTTTCCGGTGGGCACGATACTCGCGAAGACGTTTTCGTTCGACAAGCTGATTGAGACGCGGCTGCTGGTGCATGGCGCGAATGGGTGGGTGGGACTGCCCTACGTCTGGAACGACGCGCAGACTGACGCGACGCTACAAATAGCGCCCGATCCCGTGAGTGTGCATTACCGCGGGCTAACGATCGACTACGTGATCCCGAACACTAACCAGTGCAAGGAGTGTCACGATAAATCCAAAGTCACGGGGCCGATAGGGCCCAAGGCGCGCAATCTCAATAAAGATTTTGCGTACGCCGAGGGGCGGGCCAACCAGCTCGCGTATTGGACTCTCATCGGGTACCTGAAAGGCGCGCCCGATCCGGCGCAGGCCGCGCGCGCGCCCGTGTGGGACGATGCGGCCAGCGGCAGTCTGGACGCGCGGGCCCGCGCCTATCTCGATATCAATTGCGCCCACTGCCACAACCCGGAAGGACAGGCCAATACTTCGGGGCTCTATCTGGCATCCACCGAACGCGATCCGCTGCGCCTGGGTTTCTGCAAAGTGCCGGTGTCGGCCGGACAGGGCTCGGGCGATCTGCGTTTTGACGTGGTGGGCGGCAATGCCGAAGAATCGATCCTGGTACATCGCATGGACTCCATCACACCCAAAGTAATGATGCCCGAGCTTGGACGCGCGGTGATCCATCGCGAAGGAGTGGCTCTGATTCGCGACTGGGTCCAAAGCGAGGTTTCGCATTGCAACCAGCAGCCGGGGTCCTGATATACAATACTTTCTGATCCAAGGGCAGAAATCGGGGAGACAGATTTTGAACATTCGCCGGATGGTTATCTGCGCATTCTGGTGCGCCTCTTTATCCTTTGCGCAGCCGCCGCGGCGCGACGCCGAGCCCGCTCCGGACCCGGCGGCCGCGGGACGCACGTCGTTTCCGGCGCCGCCGGCGGTGGAGAAACTCTCCACCACGCAACACAGCATTACGGCCGGCGGCCAAAAGATCCCTTACACCGCGACCACCGGGACGCTGGTGCTCAAGAAAGACGACGGCAAGCCGCTGGCCAGCATTTTCTTTATTGCGTACACGCGGGACGATGCCACCGACAAATCCAAACGGCCGATTACGTTCACGTTTAATGGCGGGCCTGGGTCTTCCTCGGTGTGGCTGCACATGGGCGCGTTTGGACCGCGCCGCGTCGCGATGCCGCCCGAAGGCCAACAGCCTGCGCCGCCCTACCGCGTAGTGGACAATGACGACACCGCGCTTACCTTCACCGATCTGGTGTTCATCGATCCGGTTACTACCGGTTTCAGCCGCAATGCGCCCGGCGAGGATCCCAAACAGTTTCATAGTCTGGACGGCGATCTGGAATCGGTGGGCGAGTTTATCCGTCTTTACACGACGCGGTTCGACCGCTGGAGCTCTCCGAAATTCCTGGCCGGCGAAAGCTATGGGACCACGCGCGCGGCCGGATTGTCCGAGCATTTACTGGGGAAGGGCATTTTCCTGAACGGGATCACGCTTATTTCGTCGATTCTCAATTTTGAAACCGCCGGCTTCGCGCCCGGCAACGATCTTCCATACATCCTGTTCCTGCCAAGCTACACCGCGACGGCGTGGTATCACAAGAAGCTTCCGGCGGAGCTATCGGGCGATTTGGCGAAGGCGGTGGAGGAGGCGCGGCACTTCGCGGCGGGCGAATACAGCACCGCGCTGATGAAGGGTGACAAGCTGCCGGCGGCCGAGCGTGCCCAGATGGCTCGAAAGCTCGCGCGACTGACTGGGCTGTCGCCGCAGTATGTGGAGCAGTCCAACCTGCGTATAAATATCCAGCGCTTCACCAAGGAACTGCTGCGCGGCGAGGGTCGCACGCTGGGACGATATGACAGCCGTTTGGAAGGCATCGACGCGGATGCGGCAGGCGAGCGCGGTGAATACGATCCGAGTTACTCGTCGGTCTACGGCGCGTATACGGCGGGCTTCAACGACTATGTCCGTACCGAGTTGAAGTACGAAACCGATCTGACCTACGAGATTCTCACCGGCAAAGTGCAGCCCTGGAGTTACGCGCGTTATCAGAACCGCTACGTCAATGTAGCGGAGTTGCTGCGGCAGGCGATGACCCAGAATCCGAATCTAAAGCTGATGGTGGCCAATGGATATTACGATCTGGCGACGCCATTCTTTGCCACCGAATACACCATGGATCATCTGGGCCTGGACGCTTCGCTGGCGGGAAACGTCCGCCTGACGTATTGCGAAGCGGGGCATATGTTGTACACGAAGAAGATCTGTCTGGATGCGCTGCATAGAGACATGGAGTCCTTTTACCGCTCCGCGGTGGGGCATTAGGGCCGTTACCCATGTTTTCACTGGTCGATCGGGTTTGAATAAGACACGGTCACGGTATCGGTAGATGTTAGACCGGCCGAGTTGACTACCCTCAGCAGGAACAGATAGTCGCCAAAGGCAAACATGTTTTGCGGGATGGTGACGGAAGGGGTGGCGGTGTTATCTCCGGTCAAGATCACGGTTTGACCAGACATGGGAATGAAAGTCCATTGATAGGTGATGGTGCCGCCCATCGGATCGCTGGACCGGCTGCCATCCAATTGGAACATACCGTTGGGGGTTTGCGTACCTTTCGGCCCCGCGACAGCGATGGGAGGCACGCTGGCGACGGCCATGGTGTCGATTTGGGCAATTCCCCTGCCAGTGGCCGAGAACAGACTGGCGGTCCCGACAATATTGGTCTCTATAGAGGAAAACTGCATAACAGCGCCACTAGCGGTGGCAGGATCGTAGGCAGCCGAGGCAAAGACGGACACGCCGCCGACGTCGCCAAACGCGGTGACCGCGCCGGGATTCACTCTTCCCACGAAAGCGATGCTGTACCGGGTGGTGGAGGAGAGTCTTACGTCGGACACCTGGGCGGTGTATGACCAGAGGCCGTTGAGCGGCAGCGACGAGGGGGCGGTGGGAAGGGGAGCGCCGGGCGCAACCACAAAACCGGTTACGCGCAACATAGACTGTCCCGGATCGTAGCTGACGGACTGGCGGATTTCGAGTGCACCCGCGCGAATGGCAGCCAAGATTCCCGGCGCGAAGTTGGCCGATGTGGCGGCATCGATCTTGTCCAGCGAAATAATGGATTCCTCGGAAAAGATGCGCAGCGCCTGGGTCGGGCCAGGGGAGGCCTGAGCCCGTCCCGCCGACAAGGCCAGTACTGCAAGCGCCGAAAATCCCAATAGTCTGAATCTGATGAGCATGAGTGTCTCCTGGAGATTAGTTCTCCTGACAACGCTTATCGGTGGAGAGAAAAACTTATTGCGAGTATTTTTCAGGAACAGCAGGACTGCGTCAGCGCGAGCACACGTCGTCGTAGGCCGGAAGATGAATAGGCGATCGCTCCCGTCCGTCCA
Source organism: Acidobacteriota bacterium (assembly GCA_030776455.1). Lineage (GTDB taxonomy): Bacteria > Acidobacteriota > Terriglobia > Bryobacterales > Bryobacteraceae > JALYHQ01. Next base: position 3,892 of record JALYHQ010000079.1, read on the forward strand.
GCGATTGTGGGGAGTTGCTTATAGTTTTCCGACCGGCCAACGATAAGACTAGAGCAGAAGACCAAATGCGGAATAACGACATTTTTACGCGAGTGCCAGAGTCTTTCGCGCACCTCGGAGTCGCGAACACTCAGCCCGGGCCATGGTTAGCTTCCTCCACCAAATGAGTCCGCCATGCCAGCGGTTTCCAGGGCGAGGGACGTCATGATTCTGGCGCTTTCGCGGTTCAAGGTAGCGAATGGCCTGGAAAACTCCGTGGCTCAGGCGTTTCTCAACCGGCCCCGATTGGTGGAACACGCGGAGGGCTTCGTGGGTCTGGAAGTATTCACTGACAACAAAGACGCCTCGGTTTTCTACCTTTCGACGCGCTGGACTACCGAATCGGCCTTCCGCCGGTGGCACGCCAGTGAAGCGCACCACGCTGCGCACAAGGGCATCCCAAAAGGCCTCAAGCTGGATGCGGCATTCACGCAAGTGATGGTCATGGAGCTTCTATGCGACTGAATTCGGCGGGACTTGCGGCTAGCTGCATTCTTAAGGAACGCCGTGACGCGATAGCCGGACGCGTCACCAGCCTATATTTCGAAACCCATCCGGAGCTCGAGCGGCGCTGGAAAGGAGCGCGTCAAAAGTGCACTGAGGACAACCGCTATCACTTGGATTACCTGTGTGAAGCTCTTTCCTTCGGGCGATCCGCGTTGTTTACCGAATATGCCGCCTGGGCCGCGGCGCTGCTGGCGGGCCTGAACATTCCGGGCGAAGCGCTGGTTTTCAATCTGGAGTTGTTGCGGACTACGATCACCTCGGAATTGGACGACGCCGGGGGTGCGCTGGCCGCTCAGTACCTGGACGCGGCGCTCGCGAAGCTGGAAGGCCCGGTGCCGGCACTTGCCGGTGGCCTGGAGGGAACCGGGCGGCTGGACGTTCTGGCGCGCGACTATCTGGCGGCGCTCCTGCGGGGAGAACAGCACACCGCAAGCCGCCTGATTATGGCAGCCGTCGACGGTGGAACTTCGATCCAGGACATTTACCTGCTGATCTTTGAACGCGTGCAGCATGAGGTAGGACGGCTCTGGCAGGCCAATCGCATGGGGGTCGCCCAGGAGCACTATTGCACCGCCTGCACGCAGGTGATCATGTCGCAGCTCTCTCCGCGCATCTTTTCGAGCGAGAAGAACGGCCATCGGCTGGTAGTGACTTGTGTGGGCGGAGATCTGCACGAGCTGGGGGCACGTATGGTGGCGGACTTTTTCGAAATGGAGGGCTGGGACTCGTATTTTCTGGGCGCGAACACTCCTATCGCGGGCACGCTGCAGCAAGTAGCCGAACGGGCGCCGCACGTGCTGGCGATTTCCGCCACCCTGTCATTCCATATTCAAGCGGTGGCCGATCTGATCGCGGCTACGCGCGCCGCGGGAAGCCGGACGCGCATTCTAGTGGGCGGGGCGCCATTCAATTCTCTCACCGGCTTATGGAAAGACGTGGGCGCCGACGGCTTCGCCCCCGACGCGGCCGACGCCGTCGCCCTGGCGCAGGCTTGGCGGACCTGAACCCGGCTGCGCCACGTATTGCGGGAATCGCGCTCTGGTGCGACCCCGAAGGGCGCATCTTGAAAATCCTGGGAGATCAACCTGGCTTGGCGGTTCGATTCCGCGCTGGGCGCCTGTTCAGCTCAGGCTTGGACTCGAGCAGCGTGGCGAAGAGCCTCAGCTTCCTGCAGGAGATCCGCGCACACCAGGCCACTTTTGAGTGGGAGCTGCAGACAGGCTCCGAAAACGGGTCAGGGCGCACGCTCTGCTTTGACGGCTGCGTTGTGCAAGACCGCCTGCTGATTTTGGGTGCGGCCTCAAGCCAGGAACTGCTGGGCTTTCTGAACGAACTGACGGGCAGCCCCAACGAACAGATCAATGGCGTTCGCCGCGGGCTGCAAGAGATGTCGGTGAAGGAGGCCGTGGCGGGCCGCTTTCAACACGACACTTACAACCAGCTTGCTCGCCTCAATAACGAGCTTGCCAACGCGCAACGGGAACTCGTGAAACAGAATTTCGAGCTGGAACGGCTCAACACGCTCAAGAATGAGTTTCTCGGCATGGCGGCGCACGACTTGCGGACCCCGATCGGCCACATCCTCGCCTACAGCGGCTTTCTGCGCGAAGAAGCGGCCAGCGTTCTCACGCCGGAACAGATGGAATTGGTATCCGTGATCCAAAGTTCGAGTGAGTTCATGTTGCGGTTGATCGACGATTTCCTGGACGTCTCCTCAATTGAATCGGGACATATGCGTTTGGAGCGGAGCATGGGGGATCCGGGCAAGCTGCTGGAACAGAACGTCGCACTCAACGCGGCGCTGGCCCAAAAGAAGCATATTCGGGTGGGACTTCAAATAGAAGGGACGCTGCCGCTGCTGTCATTTGACGAGGGTAAGATCGCGCAAGTGCTGAACAACCTGATCTCGAATGCAGTCAAGTTCTCGCTGCCGGGAAGCGCGGTGGAAGTGCGCGCGGCGGCCGCGGACGGCGGGGTGCGAATTGAAGTTCGCGATGAAGGGCCCGGCATTCCCGAAGGTGAACGCGGCAAGCTGTTTGAGCCTTTTGTCAGGACCAGCGTCCGCAGCACCGCGGGCGAGAGAAGCACCGGCCTGGGCTTGGCCATCGTCCGCAAGATCGTGGAAGGGCACGGGGGACGCATCTGGGTGGAGAGCCAGGTGGGCGTGGGCTCTGTTTTCATCTTCACGCTTCCGGCAGAGACAGCCATGGAATAGCCCGTTCACTGGACGCAACTAGCAGCGTGTTCAGGCAGCCAACGGGGTATCGGGCCGCGACGAGCCGGGGGATTCTGGGCCAGCGTGCTTGAAACGATGCAGGTCAAGCATCATTCGAGCATTGTCAACCGCTACCTGGGCAAGCGCCGTGGCGCAATGTGCCTGCTCATAGCCGGCGGCATTCTTGCGCGCATCGATCATGCTAGAAACCGATTCAGAAAACTTCGAAAGTTTAGAGTACCAGACATTGCGAAGTTCCCTGCAATCGTTACAGCCAGCCTGAGTGTTCAATTAAGGCCTCGCTTTCATCCGGTTGAAAGAGCGGCAACTAAGATCGCTGGCGAGTACGGCAGCTCTTGGAATCGAACGTCTCAGGATAACATGCGTGGAAAGAAGGACAATTCCCCAAGACTTAATAGATGGGGTACCTGGGACTTAACTGCTCTCGCACGGGCGCGCGTGATAACCCAACAGTTCACCAGGGTATAGAGGAAAACCAGGCGGATGCCGCTCGACATGTCTCAGGTAAGATATCGCCAACTCTTTCTCATGACCTCATACATTCTTTCCGCCGGCACACCGATATATTTAGCAGGAGATCATTATTATGAAGAATAAATTTATTCTCACTAGCTTACTATCCGCGGTCGCGCTCATTGGAGTCGCGAACGCTCAGACCGGCTCCGGAACCCTCGGCGTCACCGCCACGGTTCAGGGCTCCATCAACCTGACTTTCGTTACCGATGCCAGCGGGCTCGCGGTGACCGGGACAGGCACCAGCACGGCATCCCTACCCTTTGGGAGCGTGAGCATGTACAGCGGGACCGTACCCGCCAATGTGACCAAGACGATTGGCGCCACGTCTTTCTCGCTGTCCACGCCGTTTGACGTTCGTGTGGATCTGGCGAATTCCGCCAGCACGACGTATACTCTGACGGCGACACTGGCGACGGCGGATAGCATCAATACGTGGTGGCTTGGCGCGATCGACATCTCGGCCGCAGCCCCTCACGCTCTGACTGCAGCGGGTGAATTCGGTGTGGCAGTTCCATACACGTTCAAACTGACGGTGCCGGCATCGGCGACGGCTGGTTTGATATCGAACAGCATCAACTTCACCGCGGTGGGTGGCTAAGTCCAGCGAAAGGAAGCAACGATACTGGCTGGGCCGGAACAGGGCCCAGTCAGTTTCCGGGTTGGTGATGAACTCTAAACACACTGTTTCATTCCGCTTATGGATGTTGGGAATACTGGCCAGTTCATCGGCGTTCGGCCAGCAGGCCGGCGTCCCCCGAACTGTGACACCGGCGGCCACAACTCCCGCGGCGCCGGCGATCACGATTCTGGCAGCGCCAACTGGCGCGTTGATACGAAGCCAGACAGCGAGCAACGCCTCTCTCGATCTCGGCCGGGTCTCCTATTTCAAAGGACCTTCGAATCCGGGCGAGACCAGCCAAAAGCGCAGCAAGTCGTTCGTGGTTTCCACACGGTTTGCGTTAAGGGTGGATTGTCCGGGGAGTTCAGCGGCTTCTAAAGTGGACGTGACTATGTCGCGTATGGATGCGGCCTCTTCGCATGCCATTACGATCGACGGGACCACACTGGGATCGTCGGCGCAAACTTTGGTGTACTCCATGCCCTGCGGCTCCAGCGGCGAGCACCGGCTGGACTTAGAGGTCCCGGTTTCCACACCGGCCGGATCGATTGGAAGCAGCGTCGCGTTTTTGGCGACGCTCAAGAAATAGCCCGATGAAATTCAAATCAAGACTTGCCTATCTTTCGTATGCGGCGTTCTGGTCACTCGCAAGCGCCCAGACACCCGCGCCCCCCTCCTCCGGCGTGAGCGATGCGCCGCGAGCGTCCATCGCGCTCTCACCTGCCGTCATTATGGTGCGCTGCAAACCGGGGCAGAGTACCACCCAAACCTTGACGATTGTAAATCGCACCGCCGCCGAGGTCCGCTTTGAGGTGGCGATCGAAGATGTGGTAGTGCGCGAAGGTACGCGATCTTTTTCACCTGCCGGGCGGATCGCCAACGGCATCGCATCGGCCTCGGTGGCATCGCCGGCGTCGGTGGTGGTAAAAGCCGGCGAGGAAGCATCCGTTCAGGTGACTATCACCCTTCCACCGGGAACCGGGCAACGCGCCGTAGTAGCTTTTTTTCGGGGCGCCGTCATTCACTCCGACAAGGGTGTGGTTGGCCTGGGCGCTTCTTTAGGAACTCTCATTACCTTCAACCTGTCCAGCGATTACAAGGTGGAAGCGGGACCCGTGCAAGCGTCGCTCCAGACCGCCACGGCGAACGTGATCCTTTCGGAAGAGTTGCGCAATAGCGGCTCGGAACCGGTAATGCCCAAGGGCGTAATCGTAATTCTGAACGCTTCCGGAAAACGCGTGGCCAAAGCTCCTTTTACTTCCCAGCGACTGTTACCTGGCGAGCGGCTGATTTTTGCCGCCACCAACCCGGCGCAACTCGCAGCCGGCCGCTATCGCACGCTGTCATCTTTTGAATTCGAGGGAAGGGTCTTCACCAGTGCCGGAGAGTTCACTATTGAATAGGTGGCTGGCTCCGGTGTGGCTGGTTTCATGTTCTTTCCTGTTGCCGGCTCAGGTTCACAGAGTGGACCCGCAGAGAACCATCACTTTTGAAGTAGCCGGAGTTACGGCTGCCTACAGTCTGGACGCGTTCCTGGCGGAGGCCACCGCCGAGAATGGGGTAGTCTCGATAACCGGCAAACAACCCGGCACGACACACGTTGTGGTGATCACGGCTTCCGGGGTTCAGACTCTTGAAGTCCTGGTGACCACGCCGCCTCCACACTATCCCCCCGGTTTCGTGATGCCCGTCAATGTCTCGGAGTTGGCCCAAAGCGGGTACTACGAAGGGCGATATTACTCCAGTCCCGCCCAGATTCAGAACCAACTCGACTTTTTAAAGATCCACGGAGATGACCGGACCCACGTTCACCTGGTGGAAACCAACCTGGTGGGGCCGTTAGAGCGCGGCCAGCCCAGGTTTGCGTTGTCCTCGGCGTCTTATCAAATCGTCACACCACGCCGGGACATCACGCTGGTGGACAAGTACGTGGATGAATCCCAGCTCACCATCAATGGATCGATTGTCCGGGGATTCCACATGCAGCAAGACAACTGGTTTGTGCATGCCGGCTATACGACGGTGGCTGCTTTTCAAGGGCTATTTCTGCCCATCCAGCCGGAGCTTGTAATCGGCGGCGGATACCTTTATGCTCTCACCGAAAATTCTTCGCTCACGGCCTCTTTCTACCACGTGCGGATTCCCGCTTCGGACCTGATAGGGCGCTCCGGAAGCATCGGGGCCATAAGCTACAAATATGCTCCGCGGGAGACGTTCTGGCTCAGCGTGGACGCCGGGCTCAGCCATGGCATCGGCGGCGCCGGGCGGCTCTACTATAAGACCGAGCGCGATAATATCGTTGCGCTGGCGCGCTACGTGCCGCTGCGGTTCGCATCATTGGGGGCAAACAATTTTCGAGGTCTTCACACGGACATCGCCTGGACGCGCCACGTTACTAAAGACTTTGATGCGACGGTGACATTCTATAACAACAATCTGGTGCTCCCGAACTTAAGGGAAACCACCGTCTCGGGTGCGGTCAACTTCCGCTATCAGCTCACCAGGCACTGGGCCCTTACAGGCGGCGCGATCGCATCGCGCTTCCAGACTAACGGACCTCCTGACCTGGCGATTCGAAGCTTCACTTTGCCGGCCGGTATCGCGTTTCAGTCGAATCATTTCGGGGCCACCGGACAGTACCAGTTCGCGGCGACTCGCGGACGCGAGAGTGGCGCCAGGCAGTTTCGGGCTTCCCTGCGGGCGGGTTGGGGCTCCCTGATGTTCACCGGGTACGCGGAACGCGATACGAACGCCCCCACGCTAAGTTTCATATTCGGCCAAGTGTCGGGATTGCAGCAGACGCTGGAACAGCTTGGGATCAGAGCCACTACGATTCAGCAGGTGGACGAGCTCTTGTCGAGCAATTCCTATCTAATCGCGGCAGGCTATATCAAAGGCGCCACCATCAACCTGGTTCCAGTGCGTACCCAAATCGGCGGAACGGCAGACTGGTCTGGCACGGGCGTACATCGGCAACAATTGAGTTACAGTTTTCTATTCAACGACAATCAGACGCTTCAGGGGAGTACGGAAGACATTGGACACATCCTTTCGTATTCGCGGAGTCTCACGCGGACGGATGAGATTTCGGCGGCGTGTTCCATACTGGGCGTGAGGAGCGCCGGCAGGCCTCAGGTATACTCGCCGGTCTGTTTCATCGCGTATCGGCACCAGTTCGAACACGTACCCTATTTCATTGTTCCGGAACGGCATGGGACCATCGCGGGAAACGTCTTCCGAGACGACCAGTCCAAGGGCGCCTTGGAACCGGGCATGCCACCGCTACCTGAAGTGGAGATCATGCTGGACGATCGGCGGCACACGTTTACCCACGCGGATGGCACCTACCGCCTGCTGCACGTGCCGCGCGGCAGACACAAAATAGCGGTTGTGTACCATTCCCGCGAGCCGTTTTTCTTCACCACCGCGGCCGATCTGGAGGTGGACGAAGACGCCACCGTGAATTTCGGCATCGGCTATTCGCTCTCGGGTTTGATGGGCCAAGTGTTGAATGATGCCGGGCAGGGAGTGGCGGGCGTAAATGTGAGCATCCGCAGTAGAGGACAAAAGTGGAGCGCGGCGACGGATGCCAACGGCAGCTTCTTCGTTTCGTCTTTGGTAGCCGGCGACTACGACGTGGAGGTGGATGAGGATTCGTTACCGGCGGGCTTTTCGACGGACCCACCCGTCCAGTCCCAGCGAATTAAGGTGGGGGCGACGTCGCCAGGCAACGCCTCTTTCACTGCGCGCGCGTTCCGCAGCATTTCCGGACGGGTGCTTGGATACGATACCAAGGCCGGCCGTTATGTTCCAATATCCGGCGCCCAAGTGACACTGCGCGAAACCGGATTGATCAACCTCACCGACCGGATGGGGCAGTATTTGTTCCGCGACCTTGCGGCGGGATCCTATACGATATCGGTTCAGAGTGGCGTCCACACGTCTACCCATCGCGTTCGACTGGGCGCGCAGCCGGTCGATTTCGTGGACGCGGATTTTCAAATAGTGGGTCAATTTGAACCAACGCTCCCGCTGCCGAATCTCAAATAGGCTAGTCTGGAAACTATGAAAACGCTGTTGCCGGCCCTTGTTCTTGCAATTACCGGGCTGCATGCCCAGCCGGAGGGCATCTGGCAGGGTTATGACGGCGAGTGGGGGCACGTTTCCCGGCAATTGATCGCGCTGGCCGAGGCGACGCCGCCCGAGAAATTCGCTTGGCGGCCGGCGCCGGGAGTGCGATCTACGAGTGAAGTCTACATGCACCTCGCCATGGCGAACTTCTACCTGTTGAGCGTCACGGGCCCGAAAATGCCGGCGGGCGTGGATGTGGATGGCGCGGAGAAGAACATCACGGCGAAGGCCGATGTAATCGACTGGCTGAAGCGCTCGCTCGAGGCAGTCAAGACGGCGCACGCCGCTGCAAAGCCCGCCGACCTCCAGCGCAAACTCAAGATTTTCGGGCGCGAAGCCACGGTCGACGGCATGTACCTGCGCATCATCGTTCACGCCAACGAGCATATGGGCCAATTGATCGCGTACGCTCGCATGTCCGGCGTGGCTCCCCCGTGGTCTGAAAAGTGAGCGCCCGCGGTGCGCACGCCTGAGGTATTATGGCTATGTTTTGTTCCACGCAGAAAAAGGCGCCCGCATGTTCCTCGCGCTATGCCTTACCGTCGCCATGGCCGCCGCCGCGGAAAAACATCTGCTGTATGTAGCTAGTCCAGGAACCCGCAATTACGTGGAATACGGCGGTGTCGGCATTCTGCTATTCGATATCGACAACGGCTACAAATTCGTCCGCCGCATTCCCACGTGGACCGTGCCGGACGGCGGCAAGCCCGAGAACGTCAAAGGCATCGCGGCCAGCGCACGGACCGGAAGAATCTATGTCACGTCGCTGAATCGTATGATCGCGATCAATGCGGTCAGCGGCAAGAAGATCTGGGACAAAAGCTATGAGGGCGGATGTGACCGTCTCGCCATTTCGCCAGATGGCAAGACGTTGTATGTGCCGCAACTCGAAGGTCCGGCATGGCACGTCGTAAACGCGGCCACGGGCGACGTGATTACGTCGATCGTGACGAACTCCGGTTCGCACAATACGATTCACGCCGCCGATGGCGCGCACGTTTATCTGGCTGGTTTGAAGTCGCGGCTTCTTTCGGTGGCGGACGCAAAGACGAACAAGGTGACAAGCACGGTGGGTCCTTTCGACAATGTGATCCGGCCGTTCACGGTCAACGGAAGCAATACGCTGGTTTTCGTCAATATCAACGGCCTGCTGGGCTTCGAAGTGGGCGATGTGAAATCCGGGCAGAAGCTTTACCGCGTGGAGGTGGAAGGCTATAAACGGGGCGAGGTGAAGCGACACAGCTGTCCGAGTCACGGGATCGCGTTGACGCCGGACGAGAAGGAATTGTGGGTGGCGGATTGCGCGAACAGCGCCATCCACGTGTTCGATTCCACCGTGATGCCGCCGAAACAGATCACCAGCATCCGGGCACGCGATTGCGTGGGCTGGGTGAGTTTCAGCATGGACGGCCGATTCGCTTACTCGTCGACGGGCGAGATCGTGGAAGTGGCGACGAAGAAGATCGTGGCGGCGCTGGAGGATGAGACCGGGCGTCAAGTGCAGAGTGAAAAGCTGCTCGACATCGTGATTTCGGGTGGCAAAGTAGTTCGCGCCGGGAATCAGTTTGGCGTCGGCATGCAGAAAAAATGATTGGCCTGGGATGGATCTGCTGGTTCGCTGTCCTGGCTGCGGCGAATCCGCAAGACCGCGACGGGCGCTTCTTCGATACGCGCGTTGCGCCCATCCTGACCAGACGCTGTCTTGGGTGCCACAACGAGCAATTGAAGAACGGGAGCGTATCTTTCCTTGATCGCGACAGCTTGCTAAAGGTGATTACGCCTGGGAATCTGGAGGCCAGCAAACTCATCGAAACGCTGCGGCACGATGGCGATATCCAGATGCCGCCCGGTCCGAAACTGCCGCGGCGGGAGATCTCGATATTGACGGAATGGATCAAGCGCGGCGCGGTGTGGGGAACTAAATTGCGCGACAAGAAGTGATTAGTGCTATCTCGGGGTAATGGCGTCGATCAAAGAAGCCGTTGAGAACGCTTTGGCTTTTGCACGGGAAGCAGACGCGCTGAACTGATAGTGGGTCATTTGAACCGAACCTCTTTCTGCGGAATGTTAAATGGGCGTGGTGACAGGCCAGGAGGCCTGTCCTACGGATGTTGCGGCGAGTGTATCGGGGGGGTGCGGTGGGGCGTGATAGCATCGGAAAGTCCGGCATGCATGAAGCTTTCCGATAAATACACGCTTGAGCGAGGCCGGGTCTATTTAACCGGCATCCAGGCGCTGGTCCGTCTTCCCATTGACCAGATGCGCCGGGACCGACGGGCGGGGCTCAACACGGGTGCGTTCATCTCGGGCTATGAAGGCTCGCCGCTGGGCGGGTACGATCTGACTCTGGCCCGGTCCTCCAAGCTGCTCTCCGAGCACAACATCCATTTCTCGCCCGGCGTCAATGAAGACCTCGCGGCCACCGCGGTGATGGGCACTCAAATTTTCGAGGTGCTCGGGCAGCCCAACGTCGAAGGCATCTTGGGCATCTGGTACGGCAAGGGACCGGGCGTAGACCGCTCCGGCGACATCCTCCGGCACGCCAATCTGGCGGGCACCGGCAAGAACTGCGCGGCCATCCTGCTTTGCGGCGACGATCACATTTCAAAAAGCTCCACCATTCCACATCAGAGCGATTTCAGTCTGTTCAATGTGGGCATCCCGTTCCTCGCGCCGGGCAATGCGCAGGAAATTCTGGACCTGGGCCTGCACGCGATCGCGCTCTCGCGCTTCTCCGGCGCGTGGATCGGCATGAAGCTGGTGACCGATGTTTGCGACGGCGGCGGCACGGTGGATTTGGATCCTGACCGCCCGCAAATCCGCATTCCCGAGGGCTATCAGAAATACACCGACGCGCGCCTGGTGCCGCCGATCACTCTCGCGCTCGAGCACGAAGTGAACTCGCGGCGTCTTGAAGCGGCGCGCGAGTACGCGCGTTTGAACAGTCTCAATCATTTTACCGGCGACAACGTCAAGGTCGGCATTCTCAGCGCCGGCAAGCCTTATTACGATCTTCTGCAGGCCCTGCGCGATCTCGGTTTGAGTGACGGACTGCGCATCGGCAAGGTAGCTATGCCGTTTCCGCTGGATCCGGTTTTCGTTTCCGAATTTGCCGCGGGTCTGGATACCATCCTGGTGGTGGAAGAGAAGCGCAGCTTCCTTGAAATGCAGCTGCGCGAGATTCTGTATGGCCAGGCGCATCGGCCGGTAGTCCATGGCAAGTCGCATCTGCCGCCGATCGGCGAGCTTGATCCCGACAAGATTGCGCAGGCCGTCGCTTCCATCGTGCAAGCGCCGGTATTCGCGAAGCGCATTGCAGTATTGGATCAGGTGAAGTCGCGGCCCAGGGAAGCCTCGCTGCCCCGCCCCGCCGCGTTCTGCTCGGGCTGCCCGCACAATCGCTCCACGCTGCTGCTGGATGGACAAGTGGCCGGCGGCGGCATCGGCTGCCACACCATGGCCATGCGCCTGAACGATCCCAACCGCAATTTCTCTTTCATGACCCACATGGGCGGCGAGGGTGTCCCTTGGATCGGCATGTCGCCGTTCGTCGGGCGCACGCACGTTTTCCAGAACCTCGGCGACGGAACCTTATTTCATTCAGGCTATCTGGCTATTGAAGCCTGCGTCGCGGCCGGCGTCAACATCACCTACAAGATCCTGTACAACGGCCATGTCGCGATGACCGGCGGGCAGCACGCCCAGGGCGCGATAGCCGTTCCCGATCTCACACGCAAGCTGGAAGCTGAAGGCGTCAAGAAAACCGTGGTGCTGGCTGAAGAGCCGGAAAAGTACGCCAACGATCTTGGGCGTTTCGCGGGCAACGCCGTGCTGCGATCCCGCGATGAACTGCCCGCCACGCTGCGCGAAGTGGAGCAGATTCCCGGAGTAACGGTGATCATCTATGACCAGGAATGCGCCGCCGAAAAGCGGCGCAAGCGTTCCCGCGGCCAGCTTGCCGAGCCGACGATTCGCCTGGTGATCCACGAAGAGGTCTGCGAAGGCTGCGGGGATTGCGTCAAACAGTCGAATTGCATGAGCCTCCAGCCGGTGGCCACTGAGCTGGGTCAGAAAATCCGCATTCATCAATCCTCGTGCAATAAAGACTACACGTGCGCGATGGGCGATTGCCCGTCTTTCATGACTGTGCGGATCAAAGCCGGAACAGGCCTGAAGAAACGATCGCTGCCAGCCTTGCCCACCGCCGATGTTCCGCTTCCGCGCAATCGCGTTCGCGCGGGGGATGGATATCGCATCCTCGCGCCCGGAATCGGCGGCACGGGCGTGGTGACCATCAGCGCGCTGCTCGCCACCGCTGCCTGGATCGACGATCTGCACGTCGCCACGCTGGACCAGACCGGCACGGCGCAGAAGGGCGGCGCGGTGGTTTCGCACCTGCTAATCAGCGAGAAGCCAATCGCGGCACCCGCCAAAATCAATACCGCGAATGCAGACCTGATCCTGGGGTTCGATTTGATCGGGGCTTCCAATCCGGAGCACCTGAAGACCGCATCACCAGACCGAACCATTGCGGTGATCAACACCAACGTCGCGCCCACCATCGACAGCATCCGCAATCGTACGCCGATCGCAGGCCCGGAGCGCATGCTGGATCTGCTCAATGTCGTCACGGTGCGTGGGCGCAATCTGGTGATTGACGGGGGCCGCCTGGCGGAAGGATTATTCGGCACGCACATGGCGGTCAACCTCTTTCTGACAGGCGTAGCGTACCAGGCGGGTCTGATTCCCATATCGCCTGAAGCCATCACCGAAGCCATTCAACTCAATGGCATCGAGATCGAGAAGAACCTGATGGTCTTCGCCTGGGGCCGCAAGTATTACGAAGATGCCGCGTGGGTGGAGCAACAGATCGCCCCGCGCGAGAAGAAGGACACGGCGCCGTTCGACCGGGCCGCCGAGTTGCGCGCTTACCAGAACGATGCATACGCCCGGGAATACACGGATTTCCTGGCGGGCATCGAGAGCCGGGCGCTGCGCGAGGTGGCCGCCCGTTATTTGTATAAGCTGATGGCGTACAAAGACGAGTACGAGGTCGCGCGCTTACTCACGAAACCGTCCCTGGAGCAGCAATGGGAAGCCCCGGAGTCCATCTCTTACAACCTGCATCCGCCGATGCTCCGCCGCTTCGGGTTGAAGAAGAAAATCCGGATAGGGCGCGCGCCGTTGACGCTCTTGAAGAAGCTGAAATTTCTCCGCGGCACCGCGTTTGACCCGTTCGGCTACTCGGCCCACCGCCGCGAGGAGCGATCCTTGATCGCCTGGTACCGCGACTTGATCAACCAGGTAAAGAGTTTTGAGGATGTGCCGCTGGCGCTGGAGATCGCATCGATTCCCGACCAGATCCGCGGCTACGAAAAAATCAAAGAAGCGAACATTGCCCGCGCGAAGCAGTGCGCAGCGGAGAAGCTCGCTAATAGCCAGGTTAGTAACCTGCGGGGCGACTAGCAATCGGCCCTGTGCGGTAACGGAGCGTTCGGTCCCGGTCGCTGACGCTCGCGGCTCTGCTCCCGCGAAGTGCGGCTACTTTCGGTCGTCGTGCGCGGCTAGCAAGTAAATGTTGCGCTCCACGGTGTTCGCCGCGGCTTTGCCTAGCTTCTCGAAAGCGTCAGCGCGGAGGGCCCGTGCATCGCGATTGCCTGGTTCGGCGTCAATCAACACGCCAAGCAATGCCACTATCAGCTGAGGATCGGTCTCTTTCCTTGCGCGCGCGATAATCGCGGTTGGGCCGCCTGCCGCTTCCAGCAGCGCTTTCGCTCGCGCCACCCGCGGGGGCGGATTCAAATCCGCGGGATCGAAATCGTACCAGCCCGTATATTGCTTATAGATCCCATTCACCGACCACGGCACCGTGCCGTATCCCGGCTGCAGATAGGGGAGCTTTGCGAGATCGTCGGGCAGCTGCACCTCGGCGCGAATGCGCTCCAGCGGCAGCCCTTGATTGATGCGCTTCACGGTCTCATCGTGTACGAATCGAATCGCTCGCGCGTAGTTCGCCAGCAGCGTATCAATTGCATCCGCCCCGGCCTGGGGACGTGTGTGCGATGGGACCAGGTACCCGGGACGCAACTTGCGCATGCGGTCCAGCGACGTCGCCCAGCCGGGCACCGGCCGGTCCGGTTTCATGGGACTGGCCAGCATTGGAAAGCTCTCGTAGAACAAGTCGCCCGGCAGCAGCACACGCTCTCGCGGCAGCCACACCATCAGGTGATCGAAGGTCTCGCCGATAGTGTGGTACAGCTCGAAATTCGTGCCGCCCTCCTCGAACTTGTACTCCTCATCAAACAGCACGCTGGGCGGTATGTACCCGCGCTCGCCGGGATCGCGCGCATCAATTGCCAGCTTCGCACCGCGCAATTCTTCCGGTAGCGCCGATCCGAATTGGATTGCGTTCAAGCGCGCGTTGTAGCCCCCCAGCATCACGTACTTGCGCAACTCTTCGGTGTGGTTCCGCTGGGCGATTATTTTGGTCTCTGCGCCGCGGAACACCTTCGCTCCGTTGATGTGATCGCCGTGGAAGTGCGTATAGACGATATAGCTAACGGGAAGCGGGGAGATCTTGCGAAATTCGTCGAGGGTCGCCTGTGCCGCGCGCGGGCTTTCGGTGGTGTCAACAACCACCACGCTCCTGTCCGTGATCACATAGATCACGTTTCCCAAAGCGTATCCGGTAGCCACATAGACGTGGTCCGTTACCTTGTGCAGTGCCTTCTCCGGATTCAGATACTGCGACCGGCCGGCCAATGCGATGGCCAGCAACAGAACGATGATTCTCATCGCCGTATCATAACGGCTCCGCCGCGAGCAGGCAAAGTGACCTTCAACAGGCCCCCTTCCGTCGATACGACACCCAGCGTTCCCAGCGCATCCTTCCACGCCCCATTCTCCGCCACTTCTATCGCCGCGCTCTTCGGGCCGTTGTTCAGCATGACCAGGGCGTCACCTCTGCGGTATACGTAGACATTGTCGTCCGCGCGAATTTCCGTCATGCGGCCGCGGCGCAGATCGGGGATCTCGGCCCGCAGCCGCGCCAGCTTGCGAACATGCTCGAAGACGCTCTGCTCTTCCACAGTGCGTCCAGCCGGAATAAAGGCGTTGCGAGGATCCTCGCGCCAGCCGCCGGGAAAATCGCGGCGATTGTCGGGATCGTCCCCGCCGCGCATCGCGATCTCATCGCCGTAATAGATCATGGGCGTCCCGCGCCCGGTCAACAGCCACGTGAATGCCAGCTTCAACCCGCCGGCCGCGGCGCCGCTCTCATTCATGAAGCGTTTCACGTCGTGCAGTCCCAGAAAAGTTACCAGCACATCCGGATTCGGATACAGCCAGTCATGGGCCGCCATCACCGCCAGATCCTTTATGGGGGCGCCTTGCGCGAACACTTTGCGCGCGACAAAGTACGAGGGGAAGTCGAACAGCGAATCGACGCCCGAATCGATACCGTCGTATTGCTTGCGCCCGCCTTGAAAGAACGACACCAGGGCCGGGTCGCCATCGAACATCTCGCCGACCACCCGCAGCCCCGGAAACTCTTTCTTGATGGCCGCCATCCAGGCATGCCAGAACCGCCGCGACACATACGGCAGAGTATCCTGCCGGATTCCATCCAGGCCGCTGACGCCTACCCACCACAGCGTGTTCTGGATCAAATAACGGGCGACTTCGGGATCTTCCTGATTCAAGTCCGGCAAAATATCGATGAACCAGCCGTCCAGCACCGGTTTGCGCAGCGCATCCGCCGCATGTGGATCGGCCAGCGTCCAGGTTTGCCATGTCTCGTTCAAATGCTTCGCCGCCGTGCCGTGAAACCAAGTGGGCGTCGGCGAATCCTGCACCCAGGGATGATAAGGACCGGTGTGATTCGCCACCATGTCCAGGATTACCTTAATGCCACGCGAATGCGCCGCGTCCACCAGATCGCGAAACTTCGCCACGTCGCCCAGGTGCTCGTCCACGGAGTAGAAATCGACGGCGCCGTACCCGTGATAATCGGTGATTGCCTCGCCGTTGTATTTCTCGCGCTCGTTCAGGTGATTCACGTTGTCGTAGATGGGATTGATCCAGAGTGCGGTGGCGCCCAGGTCTTTTAGATAATCCAAATGATCCCGGATACCGGCCAGATCACCGCCGTGATAATAGCGGGCTTTCGCACGGTCGAACATGCCCTTCGATACTGGCGGATCGTCGTTCGACGGATCGCCGTTCGCGAACCGGTCCGGCATGATCAGGTAGATCACATCGTCGGGTGAAAAGCCCTGGAAGCGACCCTGGTGCGGGAGCGGCGCGAGCGCTTCAAACGGCGCAATCGCAGTGCCGTCGGAAGTCGTGATTTTCAGAGGATGCGCGCCCGCACTTCGAATGGTGACATCCGCAAACAAATATGTGCCGGCGTCGTTCACTTTCACGGGACCAATGGCGATTCCATTGTCAGAGGACACGCGAGCGCTCTGAAGCCCGGCGCCCCGGATCAATAATCGCACGGGATTGATGGAGTGGCCCACCCACCAGTTAGGCGGTTCTACCTTGGTAACGGTTGGCGCAGCGTCCAGACTCAGCAGAGCGAGCAGCAGCAGCGGACACAGCGTCTTCATGGGCCGGTCCGGTCCTGCACTCGCTTCATCAAAATCGCCGCCAGCACCATGAATGCGCCGCCCGCTACTACCGCGTACAGCCGGTTGTTGTCGAGCAAATGATTCATCACCCAGCCGAAGCATAACGACGCTGTGATCTCAGGCAGCACGATGGCGAAATTAAATACGCCCATGTAAATGCCGATTTTCCGGGGCGGCAGACAGCCCGCGAGAATTGTATACGGCATGGCGAGAATGCTGGCCCAGGCGATGCCCACACCCGTCATGGACAGCGCCAGCAGCCACTTGTTGTGAATAACGGCGACCGACATCAGCCCGGCCGCGCCGCACAGCAAGCACAAAGAATGCGTAAGCTTCCTGCCCAGGCGCCGGGCCATCGCAGGAAGCACGAACGAAAACAGAAAACACACGATGGAGTACACCGCGAAGCAGTTACCGCCCCATTCCACGCCTTCGGTATAGAGCGCGGAGTTTGTATCGGGCGCGCCGAAGACGTTGCGCGCGACCGCCGTAGGAAAATACAGCCACATGCAGAACAACCCCAACCAGGTGCAGATCTGCACCAGCGAAAGCTGCCGCATGGTGGCGGGCATGGCGCCGATTGCGGCGAAGATCTCGCGCACGTTGTGCCCGATGCCGCTGTGCTCGGCCTTGCCTCGCGCAAATTCCTCGAGATCCTCCGGCGGATACTCCTTCGTGGTGGCCACGGTCCACAGCACCGCGCCCAGAAACACCGGCGCTCCGATATAGAATGCCATCCGTACGGGGAGGGGAATGCTGTGTCCCACGGACCGCTCCTCGCCCACGCCGAACACGTGCGTCAACAGGTACGGCAGCGCGGATGCTATGCTGGCGCCCAGCCCGATCATCAGGCTCTGCATTGCGAATCCACGCGCGCGCTGCTCCTCGGGAAGCATGTCCGCGACAAATGCGCGGAACGGCTCCATGCTGATGTTGATGGACGCGTCCATCACCCAGAGCAGGCCCGCCGCCATCCACAGCGCGGCCGAGTTCGGCATCGCGATGAGCGCCAGCGAGCTGAGAATCGCTCCGATCAAAAAATAGGGGCGGCGCCGTCCGAGCTTGTTCCAGGTACGGTCACTCATGTGGCCGATCACCGGCTGCACCAGCAATCCCGTCAGCGGCGCGGCCAGCCAGAGCAGGGGCAGCTGATTTGCGCTGGCGCCCAGATATTCGTAGATCGCGCTCATGTTGGAGAGCTGCAGGTTCCAACCGAACTGGATTCCGAAGAACCCGATGCTCATGTTGACGATTTGCCGGCCGCTCAGCCGCGGTTTTTCCATGGAGGCCCTACCGATCATACAGCACGGCCAGCTGCTTCAAACGACGCAGCATGGCCGGCGTAAGGTCGCCCGCGCGAAAACGCCAGCGCCAATTTCCCCTGGTGCTGGCAGGCAGATTCATGCGGGCTTCACTGCCCAGCCCCAGCACATCCTGGAGCGGAACCATCACAGTGCTGGCCGGCGACGTCATCAACGCGCGAATCAGAGCCCAATGAATATCGTGCCCGTCGGTGTTCAGGTACGCCTTTACGTACTCGCGCTCGCGGTCGATTTCAGCGGCCGAGCGTGTACTCCCTTCGCCGGCTTGGCTGTTCCACCAGCCCAAGGTTGTATCGTTATCGTGCGTGCCGGTATACGCCACCAGCTCATGCGGAAAATTGTGCGGCCGGAATGCCGCTGCCTGCGGATCGGCGCCAAAAGCGAACTGCAGAATGCTCATGCCGGGAAATCCGAATCGCTCGCGCAACGCCTCCACTTCCGGAGTGATCAGACCCAGGTTCTCGGCAACTATAGGCAGCTCGCCCAGTTCCTTCTCAATGGCTGCGAAGAATTTCGCGCCCGGACCTTTCACCCATTCACCCTTCTCGGCCGTCTTTTCGCCGCCCGGCACCTCCCAGTAGGCTTCGAATCCGCGAAAATGGTCCAGCCGGATCATGTCGACCACGCGCATTGTGGCGCGCAGACGATCAATCCACCACTTGTATCCGGTATCCGCCAGCTTGTCCCAACGATAGATGGGATTGCCCCACAACTGCCCGGTTGCGCTGAAATAATCCGGCGGCACGCCGGCCACTTTCAAGGGCCGCCCATCCGGGTCAAGCTCAAACAGATCCGGATTCGCCCACACGTCGGCGCTGTCATGCGCCACGTAGATGGGGACATCGCCCATGATGCGGATCTTGAGCCCGCCGCAGTAGGCCTTCAGATCGTCCCACTGCCGGAAGAATTCGAACTGCCAGAACTTGTGCGCTTCAATTGCGGTGGGATCGGCATCGTGGTGCGTCCAGTCGGTCCAGGACACACCGCCGTTGGCTTCCTTCAGGGCGGCGAAGCGCGCGAAATCGTCCAGCCAGGCGCGCTCGCGATTGCAAAACTCGTCAAACGCGCGCCGGTTCGCTTGTTGAGAGAACCGCTGGTGCGCCTTGCGCAGCAATCCGAACTTGTATTGGACAACACGCTGGAAATCCACGCTGTCATCGGGAAAAAGCGGTGACACCACGAGTTGGGAAGCATCCAGGTAGCCGTGCTGCACCAGCTTGTCCGGACTGATCAGTAGAGCGTTCCCCGCGAATGCCGAAAAACTCTGGTATGGCGAATCTCCATATCCGGTGGGCGTCAGTGGCAGGACCTGCCAGATGGTCTGCCCCGCTTCGGCCAGCAGATCGGCGAAATGATACGCTTCATTGCCTAGATCGCCGATACCGAATCGGCCGGGAAGGCTGGTGGGATGCAACAGAATCCCGCACGACCGCGGAAACTTCATGCCTCCATCGTACCGCCCCAGTTTCGCCAGCCTTGTGCGCGAAACCAGATGGTGGTAGCCTTTCAAGTGCCTGGCGGAAATGCTTATGGCGCCCAACGAAATTGCCGAGTGTCCATTCTGCTGGGAACGAATGCAGCAGGAAGATCGAGATGGCAGCACGTGGCTGATCTGTCCCAACGGCTGCCCCACGGAACTGGAAATTATCGCCGAGCGCGCGCCCCTTCAGCGCGCCACGGGATCCGGAAAATAACGCAGTCAGCGCGGCTTCGCGACTTTCTGCTTCTTGTCCGACGCCTCAATCAGACGGTGGCTCGCCGACGCGTCCAGGTCGAGATTGTAGATGCGCTTCAACTCGCGAATCCGCCGCAACGATTCGGCCTGAAACGGACACAGACCGTCGAACGCATGCAGCACGATACCTTCCAGCAGATCGCCGACGGTAAGATCGTGATACTCGGCGAGCGCCTTCAGCACTTTCAGCAATCTCTTTTCAATGCGCACGCCGGTTTGCACGCGCTCCACCACTCGCACCGGTGATTCCTGCTTCTTTTTCATTCCGTCTCCCAGCCAAAAAGGGCGCTTTGCGCGAATCTAGCCATATACGCCGTTTGATTCAGAGTGAGATAAGCTCCGTCCGGTTGCCCCGAGGCGCTGCGATGCGCCCGCGCTTGCTCCTCTGACCAGAGGAAAATGCACTGCCGTCAGTAGTCGTCAATAATGTTCGGCGCTTTGAAGTGTTCCCAGTCCAAACTCGGAACGAACAGCAGCGGCTCTGCGTCGCGCGTGTGGCATTGCCAGGATAGATCGCTGTCAACAGTAAACAGCAGTGGGCGGTCCGACTGGCCGCACACAGTGCGGATTTCCACGCTTAGCTGCCGCTTCCGCAAGCGTCCGAGCACGAAAGCGGCCGCGAATGCGTCCTCGGCGCACGCTCCAAATGTCTTTTCGCCCGTGCTCAAGTGCAATTTGTGAGGAGTGGGGTCAGACGTTACGGGGAATGCCCACGTGACCCGACCGGCGGCATTGCGCACCAGGAAGAACAGATTCCGCTCTAGGTCGTCGAGAATCTCTCGCGCGCCGGACGCATGCGAGGCTAATCCCGCAACACAAGCGTTTCTGACGGCATGGTGCTGGGGGGTCATGAATGACAGGCGGTCCCGCATCTTCCGCGCAGCGCTCCGAACCCCCGCCCGCCAATGCTCTTCGGGCTGACCGGACAATAGTTCGTTCATGGTACCTAGGTACCATGATACATCGGTGTTACGGCTGATCCATGACCATGAACTGCTCGTACCTGCCGTCGGGCATTAAGTAAATGTTCAGCGCGACCGTCTTCTTCTCGAATTGCGCGCGATAGCTCTGATGAACCATCCCGCCTCGCAAGTTCTGACCCACAGCGGTGACGGCCTTGAGTTCCCCCAGTCTCGAGAGCGACTCCTT
The DNA here is from genome assembly GCA_030776455.1 of Acidobacteriota bacterium. Lineage (GTDB taxonomy): Bacteria > Acidobacteriota > Terriglobia > Bryobacterales > Bryobacteraceae > JALYHQ01. Next base: position 24,776 of record JALYHQ010000079.1, read on the forward strand.
GCAGTCCTTTAGCGCGACCGCCTGAAAATACGAATTCGCATTGTTAGTGAAGAGAGCACGATCTATCTCGCCTCTCTGCAGCCCCAGCAGAATGGCCTGCGCTTGTTTGGTGTCTTTTTCCGAGGGCTGCGGGCGGTCGGGCATGAAGACCATGGCCGCGATGTCGCGCGCCAGGGCGTCATTCATCTGGATTCCATCCTGGTTGGACAGCACGATCACCGCGCCGTTGCGAGTTGGATACATCACGTGCAGCGCGAGAAATCCCGAGACCTCGCCGCCGTGCGAAATGGTGGGAATGCCGCGCGTGTCGCCCAGCGACAACCCCAGGGCGTAATGGGTGCCATCTCCGTTGGCCAGCCTGGCCTCTTGGGTGAACTCGCGAAAAGATTCGGCCGTGAGTCCTTTCCGCGCCAGAAATGCGATATCCCACTTAGCCAGATCGGATGGCGTCATGCACAGCTCGCCCGCTGCGAAATACCAGCCGGATGCTTCGCGGGCCACCGGACGCGCCGGACCCAGCGCGTAGCGCGTATAGGCCTTCGCGTCAGCCGCGCTGGCGTCCGTGCATTCACCCGCCGACCGCATGCCCAGCGGCTCAAACGCCTTCTCGCGCAGGAATCCCACCAATGTTTCTCCGGTCGCCTTCTCGAATATCGCGCCGGCCACCACGTAGCCGGTGTTGCTGTATTGCCAGCGGGTACCCGGATCGAAATTCAGGGGCTTCTTGGCCCATTGATTCATAATCGCCGCGGGCGTGGTGGGCTTGATCCAATCCGGAATGATGTAATCCTGCGGAGCGAAGTCTTCGTAACCGGAGGTGTGGTTCAGCAGCTGGCGAATCGTAATCTCGCTCGACCGCGTGAGGTCGGGAAAATACTTCGATACCTTATCGTCCAGTGACAGTTTTTGGCGTTCTTGCGCCCAGAGCAGAGCTGCGGCGGTGAACTCCTTACTGATGGATCCCACGGCGTAGCGGGTACCGGGATCAGCGGCCCGGTGGGCCTGAATGTCGGCCATCCCGAACGCCCGCGCGTATGCCAGCTTGCCATCCACAACCACGGCCACCGACACGCTCGCGGCTCCGCTGGCCTTGAGTGCAGCCTCAATCTTTTCGGATAAGTGGTTGTCCCTGTCGGGAGGCGTTTCTCCAGCGAGCGCGGAGGCTAACAAAAGTGAGAACGCAAAACATCGATGTGACGCCATGCTCCGGATTATAGACCCGCGGCACGGGCCGGTCCCTAATGCGCGAGGGATTCCGGAGTCCAAGACGGCGCATCGCTCGCCGGGAAGGACTCTTCCGACGCCTCCTGCACCCAGTCACGCTGCCAGCCGCCCTTCTTGGTGGATCGGCGCTTCTCATCGTGATAGGCCTTCACAATCGCGCCATGCTGCCCACGCGGGTGACTTTCGCTGGATGGAATTTCGCCCGTTTCCAGCAACTGCTTCAACCGGCGCATGTCTTCGGCGATCTGCTGCGACGGCTCCTCGCCGAAGAGACGGGCAAACATCGCTCCAACCATCCCGCCGGGAGGATTGTATTGCAGATGCACACTCACTTCTGTGCCGCAGCCGTCAATCGAAGGCGTGAAGTGAACGGAGCCGGCATTATCCACCTGGGCATCGACCAAAGAGCGCCACGCGATCATCTGATTCTCTACTTCATTAATGATCTCGGCATCCCATTCCACTGTCCGGCCAGCTGGCGCTTTGGCTTCCCAGTGCGAATGCTTATTATCGATCTCGCGCACGGATTCCAGATGCTTCATGAAGCGCGGCAGGTTTTCAAGGTTTCGGAAAAACCGGTACACTTCTTCGGCGGGCTTATGGATGGTCACGGTGTGATCCACGCGGATGCCCAGTTCATAAGGGACGCTGGTGTTGCGGCCGCGCCGGCGCAGGCTGGTGTTGACGCCCAGTGCCTGATAGAAGTCGCAGTGCCCGGTGGCGCCCCGGTACATAAAAAGTCCGCCCAGCGCAGCCATTGCTACTCCGCCCCAGGATCTTTTTCCGATTCCGTGGGCAACCAACGCGCCGCCGCCTAACACCGAGGCAATACGCTCCGGCTGGCTCACGTTTACGCATTCCCGATGCCGTCTGGTAGCTGTGCTCGTTATCATGATGCGGACCTTCCCTTCTATCCGAATTCAGGGTTCCGCAAGTCTGACGCCGAGGGGCCGGAAAGGTTTCCGGCCCGCTGCCGAACTGTATGAGATTACGCCGGTTTGTCAGTGGCTTCCGGCTGTTTGGACTTCTTCCGGCCCTTCTTCTTTTTGGGAGGTTTCGGAGCCGGCTTTTTCGCGTAGGACTTCTTGGCCGGGGGTTTCTTGCCGGCGGTTTTCTTCTTGGCGGATTTCTTCTTGGTTGCCATGGATGGAATCACCCTCCCGACTTCGCCGGTTTGTCGGTTCCGTCCGGTCGTCTCTTCACGGGCTTCTTCGTCGGCTTCTTGGCGGGCTTCTTTTTGGTGGCCATGCTTCTCTCCTTGTATCCTGTCGAAAAAGGATCAAACCATCTTATACCGAATTTCCCGCTTTCTCTACTTCGAATCGGAGATTTCCCGAATTCTCAACAGGAAGGCGGCGGTGGTGGCTCTTCGTAAAGGCGGAGCCGCCAGATTCCGCGGCCAAACGTTCCGGCAGCCAGGATGCGGCTGTCATGGTGATAAACCAGGTCCGACACAATTACGTTCGGCAAGCTTCCACTGATATCCACCCAGGTGGCGGCCGCATCGCCGTCGGCTTCATGATCCAGCATCCACACACCGCAATCGGCGGAGACGAACAACCGGTACGGCGCGTGCGTCTCAAACGCGGCCGAGTGAAACGCCACGTCCGGCAATTGCCCGCAATCGATGTCCTTCCAGGTGGCCCCGCAGTCCACTGAGCGGAACACATGCCGGAAGCCCTGAACCTGCATCGCGCCCGCGGGCCCTCGGTCCTTGTACAGCCCGTCGTTAGCGGGCGGAATCAGCCGGCTCGCTGTACCGGTACCCGCCACTGTAACCGCGACGTCTTCCCGCGACCCTGGCCTGATCGCGATTTGGGTGATCACGCGCGCCGGAATTTCCGGACCCGCCAGGTTTTGCGTCCAGTTCTCGCCCCCATCCGTGCTCCGGAAGATGCCGCCGTTCGTGGTGCCGACGAACATCACCTGAGGGTCGGTTCTGCAGATCTCGATTGCCGTAATGGTGGACCCATCGAATTTCGGCGAGACCGGCGTCCAATGGCGCCCATAATCGGTGGTCAGCCACAACCGGCTGGACCCCGCCCATATCCAGAACACCTTGGAACCGTGCCGCAGATCGGATTCCATGATCATCACCACGGTGGGCTGCTCCCGTTCCTCTTCGGGGATCCGGGGCGAAACGTCTTTCCAGAATGCCGGCTCCCATTGTGCGTTGGCGTGATGGCGGTGAACCTCGATGTTTTGAATGGAGCCGAATATGTGCGTCTCGTCGGTGGAGTCATATACCATCCACCCTCCGTCTCCCGCCAGCACGCGCCGGAAGATGCCGCCTTCTTCTTCGACTCCAGTTACCAGCGTCCCGTTATCCTGCGTGCCGCCGCCGAAGCAGTTGCTGTTTGTGGGCGCGACGTCGATCGCGTAGAACATGGTGTTAACCATGCCCCCCCCGCGAACGCTCCAGGATTTGCCCGCGTCCGCGCTGACTGAAATCCCGCCGTCGTTGGCGTCGTATATCAAGTCGCCGCCGGCGAAAATCACCGCATGATGGTCTCCGTGGGCATAGTGATGACCGGTTTCCGGGGCGTGCCGGTCCGTCGCGCGTACCCAGTGCTCGCCGCCGTTTCGCGTCAAATGCAGATCCACACCGCCGCAAATCACGAACTCCGGATGATGGGGATGCACGGCGATGGTGTTGTTGTGAAACATCTGTTTCTCGTGCGAGAAATGGCGGCCGCCGATCTGGTGCCAGATTTCGCCGCGATCCTTGCTGCAATACACGCCGAGCACGTGATAGTGGTTGTCCCCGGCCAGTGCGTAGATGGTGTCGGGACTCGAGGGTGCGACAGCGAGGCTGGTTCTGTGGAACTGATCCGGAGGCGGAAGTCCGAGCCCGCCCGCGCTATGGCCGCCTTCACGCGCCAGATGCACCCAGCTGCCGCCACCATCTTCCGTGCGCCAAATGCCGTTCAACGCTCCACGCGCCGTCACGGCCGCAAAAATGGTTCCCTGGCGCGTGGGATGAAACACAATCGAATGGCACCAGTAGCTGGAGGCCGAAATGCCCACCGCTCCCGGCTTCCAGGTGAGTCCGCCGTCGGTAGAAGTGAACAGACCCCCGGGGTCGCCTTCGTCGTGGGTCACACCGCCGGCCAGTACGTGCTGGCTATCGAATGGATCGACGGCGATGACGCCGATGCGCCGGGGCAAGGCCTGTTGGGTGGCGGATGCGTACTTTTCCAGTGGCCATGTCAGGCCAAAATCGTGCGACTGGAGGATACCGGTGCCCGGATAACAATCCACGGACAGGTTCGCTTCGCCCGTGCCGCAATAGATATGCTTCGGATCCGCGGGATCCTGGGCCAGCGATCCGATATTCTGGCTGGCCCATTTGGGCCAGCTGGGATTCCAGTTGCGGCCGCCGTCCGTGCTTCGCCAGACGCCGCCCGCCGCGGCTCCGGCCAGCTTGAGATTCGGGTCCTTGGGTTGAATCACCAGCGAAGTGACGCGGCCCGCGATGTTAAACGGTCCCGCGCACTCCCATTTCCACTGTTCCTCGCCCGCGGGCGGATCCAGATGTTTCTTGGCGTACTCCTCGAGAACCTTAGAGCTGGCTTCCCGAAACGGGTAGGCCGAGCGCTGGCCGAACCAGTCAGTGCGCTGCTTGTGGGTTGTAAATCGTTGCTTTGCGGCCATTACCACTTCATCCCGAATTTTTCGAAAAACCAGTCGTCGCTGCGCACTCGCCGGGCCAGCATTTCGCGGCGGCGAGCGGTGATATCGCCCTCGAGCACCAGCGCGAGCGCCTCGCCGAATGCTTCATGTTCGCGCATTGCGCCGACCACCTTGCCCATCCGCCGGGGATTCAGATGCGCGAAGGCAAGCCGCAAGCGATTGTGCAGATACTGCGGCCACCCCACCGGGTAGGGAGACTGCTTGCGGAACTTATGCCGCACTACAACCTCCGGCGCAACCATCAACTCAAAACCAAACAGCCAGAGCCGGACGCAGCCCTCATTATCCACGCCGCCGCGCTGCAGCATCCCTTCATCCCAGCCGCCGCTGGCTTCGAACACATCGCGCCGCATGGCCATACAGCAGCCGGGCAGAATCGGCGCCGCAAAAGGAGCATTTCCCTTCTTTCGCAGCCAGCTGAGCTTGAAGTCCGGCCCCGTCAGCGTCGCCCCATAACCTTTTCTCTCAATTTTTGGCATGTTCATGATGGCGGGCGCCGCTCCGCCCACCTTAGGATTACTCACAATCTCAATCAGTGGCCGCCACCAGAATTCCCCCAGCCGGATATGCGCGTCGGCGAATACCAGGGTGTCGCCGGAGGCATGGCGCGCCCCGAGATTACGCGCGCGTGCAACCCCCAGGCCGCGCTTCCGCAGGAGCTTTATCCGCCCGCGCCGCGGAGCCACGCGATTCGCGGAACCGTCGGTTGACCCGTCATCCACCACTACGATCTCACCCGAAGCGGGCAGCGTGTCGTCAAGATTCTCCACGGTCCGCCGCAACTCTTCTCCCTCATTCCGAGTGATCACCACAACGCTGATTCGATTAGGACGCATGGGTCAGTATGAAAGCGGTCCGCACAGTCAAGGCTGCATCTCTTGCAGCCAGATGTTGCCGGTCAGTTCCCCGAACGCAAACACCATCTGATTTCCAGCCACGCTGAGACCTATGTCGAAAGGGCTCCGGACCCGGTTCAAGGAGCGGCGCGCCGAATGAAAATGCTCAACTGCAAACGCATCTCCCATGGGTTTCTTGGTGGCGGGGTCCAGCTTTCTGGCCCAGATGCATCGAAACCCGTCCCGATCCGAGAGGAAGTACAAGAGTCCGCCGCCGGGCGCCCAAACCGGATCGCGATCCACCGAGTTTCCATCGGTCACCGCGATCCATTCCGCCGGAGGCACGGGCACGGTTCCGTCGATTCTTACCAGCCAGACTTGCGCCGTGCTGGTTTGGGTGGACAACGAGTGAAACGCCATCCATTTCGCATCCGGCGCGAATTGTCCGCCGGAGAGCACCGTCTCCTTGCTCTGCCGGGCCGCCAGAACTACGCTCTTACGCTGGGCGACATCGTATACCGTGAGATCCTCCGACACCCTTGGCTCATACGAGATACGTTTTCCATCGAATGTAATTCCCATGGTGACACCGCAACGCTCGCATATCTTCTCCACCGGCCCGCCGCCGGTCGCCATCGAAAAGATGTTGCCCTCTTCGCCCGAATACGCCACCAGCTTCCCGTCGCCCGACACTTTCGGATTTGACAGCTTTGTCCAATTGGCCACCAGGGTCAGCGCTCGTCCCGTGTTCTGGTCCTTTGTGTGTAAGGACCACAGACCCGCCCGCCGGCTCAGGAACGCAAACTTCGCGCCATCCCAGGAGAGCGAAGGATCGGCTTCAAACGAATCTCCTTCAGTGACTTTCTTCGGAGCGCCGCGTACCAGGCCGCGATCGGCGTCCACCTCCGACGCCCAGACGTCGAAGTTATAAGCGAGGTTGGCAAAGGCCATGCGTCCGCTCTTGCTAGCGGAAGCCACGGCGGGCTGCATCTGATAGCCGGGCCCCGCCGTAATCCGCTTCGCGGACCCGTTCACCGATCCGCGAGAGCCCAGCCCGATCTCCCACAAATTGCTGGCATCACCTAGCAAGGCCGCAAACAGGACGCGGCTCCCGCCGTCTTCTCGCCACTCCAGCGGAACGATGTTCGGCTGCCACGCAACGCTGCCCAGTCCTTGCGATTTGAACTGACTCAAAGCCGCAGTGGCATGGGGCTGGCCAGATTCAAGCGGGAGCACCCACCAGTCCAGGCTGCCGGCGAGAGGAACGTCCGCATCGCGCCGGCCGAGCACGAGCAGCGAATCGCCTTTGGGCGACCACACCGGATACAACGCGGCCGCCATTCCAGCGCCTACCTGCCTGGGCGGACCACCCCCGGCTTCCACGACAAAAACGCGAGCCGACCCGGCCAGATACCCGCCCGACTCCCGTCCGGTCCAATATGCGACCAGACGGCCGTCGGGGGAGAATCGCGGATTCCGCCCCAGATTGGCCAGCAGGACCGGCTCGCCCCCCAGCGCGGGAACTACATATATCCCACCGCCTGCACGTTCAGACCGGAACGCGACGCGAGTTCCATCGGGGGAGAGGGCCGGGTCACTGTCATCGGCGTCTTTTTCATGGGTCAACTGAATTGGATCGCGGCCGCCGATTTGCTGGATCCAGATGTCCAGGTTGCCGTTTTTTCCTCGGTCGGATGCAAACGCCAGCAGGCTTCCGTCCCGCGAGAGCGACGGAAAAGCGCTGAGCCCCGCATCGGTGGTCACCTGCCGCAGCAGGGGGGCCCTTCCGTTTTCCGCCCCGGGCCGCCACGCGAGCCAGCATATACCGGCGGCCAGCGCCGCTCCCGCCAGCGAAGCGATTACGAGTGCCGGCCAGCGCATCCCGCGGGCCGCGGGGCGAGCGTCCGCCGTTTCTTCCGGCTCTTCGGCAAGCGTGTCGCGCAGCAGCAGTTTGACGTCGGTCATGTTCTGCCAGCGCTCCGTGCGCTTTTTCCGCAGACATTTCTCGATGATCTGCTCCATGCGCCGCGGCGTTCCCGGCGCAGCCTCACGGACCGCGGGCGGCTCTTTATTCACCACCGAAGCCAGTGTGCGCAGCGCTCCATCTTCCTGGAATGCCCGCCGTCCGGTGACCATTTCATACAGCACTGACCCGAGCGCGAAGATATCGGAGCGCGTGTCCACTTCCTTGCCTTCGGCCTGTTCGGGTGACATGTACGCGATAGTCCCGAACACCTGGCCCGGCGCCGCGATGGTCATGGTGGGATTCGAATCCCGCCGGACGCTGTCGGCCGTGGCCATGCGTTTCGCCAGGCCGAAGTCCAGCACCTTCACCTGCCCGCGCTCGGTCACCATGACGTTACCCGGCTTCAGGTCCCGGTGTACGATCCCGGCCTCATGGGCCGCCGCCAGCGCATCGGCGATCTGTTCCGCGATCTCCACTACTTCCCGCGTGGCCATGCCTCGGGTTCCGATCAGCTCCCGCAGAGTTTGGCCGGTGACGCGCTCCATGACGATGAACTCAACCCCATTTTGTTCGCCAATCTCGAACACCGTGACGATGTTGGGATGGTTCAGCGCGGATGCCGCTTGAGCTTCGCGCGCCAGCCGGTTCGCGGGATCCTCACCGGAGGCGGCAGCCGGCGGCAGCACCTTGATCGCTACCGTACGCTGCAGCCGGGTATCGCGAGCCTCATATACCCAGCCCATCCCGCCGGAGCCGATCTTGGCCCGGATCTCGTAGTGTCCCAGGCGGCTCCCCGGCTCCAGCCGGGGCGTCGCGGCCAGCGTGCGCTCCACTTCTTGCCGGAACCCCGGGTCCGGGCAATGTTCATCCAGATAGCGCTTGCGTGCCTCGCCTTCGAGCTCCAGAGCAGCCTTGGAGACATCGTCCACTGGCCGCGAATGGGGGCTGCCGTTCACTGATTTTGTGATTGTAACTTAACGGCGGGCGCGTGGCGCGAGAGGCTTGGCGATTCGTATACTGGACGAGGAGCGTTTTATGAATCTTCAACCTGAACAAGCTACTTTCCTCTCCCAAGTTTTCTTGAGTCAAATCGAGAACGAACAGAAGACCACCAGCCGCGTGCTCGCGGCGATCCCGGGCGCTAACCAGGACTATCGTCCCGACCCCAAAGCGAAAACCGCGATGGAACTCGGATGGCACCTCGCGTCCGCCGACGTGTGGTTTCTGGATTCGCTGGTAGCCGGCGCCTTTAATCAAGGCGGAGACAATGGAATGCCGGCCGAGATCAAGTCCTCCGCCGACTTGGCCGCCTGGTACGATAAGCACTTCGCCGCCAGCGCCGCCAAGGTGAAGGCCCTCGCCGGCGATCATCTCTCCAAGCCGTTGAGCTTTTTCGGTGTGTTCAATATGCCGGGCGTGATGTACCTGAATTTTCTGAATGTGCACATGGTGCATCATCGCGGGCAGCTGTCGACTTACCTGCGGCCGATGGGGGGGAAGGTGCCGAGTATTTACGGCGGGAGTGCGGACGAGCCATTCGAAATGCCCGCCACTGCGTAGGGGCGGGGGAAGAGCGGGGCCGGGGGGCCCCGCGCGGACCAGGGGGTCCGCCCTACAACGGATCTAAATAATCGGATAGCCAGGCGATCCAGCGGCGGTCGCGGTCGCGGGCCCGCACGGGGTCGGACGGGCTGTGGCCGGCCACGGGGTACGCAATGAACTTCGTGGTCACTCCGTTGTCCTTTAGCACGTGATAGAGCTTGTAGGACTGCGTAATGGTCACGCGGTAATCGCCGGTGTCGGACATAATCAGGGTTGGCGCCTTGATTTTGTCGGCATAGGTAATCGGCGATTGGTCGATGTATGCTTTCATACGCCCGCCGGTCCACGGCGATCCGCCAAAGGCCGATCCGCGCCGCACGTTCGAGTCTCCGAGATTGTACTGATCCAGCCAGTCCGTAACCGCGGCGCCGGCCACGGCTACTTTCCACACCGGATAGTGTCCCAGCAGCCACGTGGTCATGTAGCCGCCATAGGACCAGCCGGAGACGGCCATGCGCGATTCGTCCACGAATCCACGCTTTTTGATGAGGTCCACCGCCGCCATCACGTCGCGTCCGGGCCCCGCCCCCGCATCGTTCGCGATGGCCGACTGATACGCGTTGCCCAGGTTGTCGCTGCCGCGATAGTTCGGCTCGAATACTACCCAGCCTCGTGCGGCCATCAACTGCGCCATGGAGGACCAGGCATCGTGCGACGCCGCACGCGGTCCGCCATGCACCAGCAGCACCAGCGCGTACTTCTTGCCCGCCGCGAAATCCGGCGGATACGTCAGCACGCCGTCTTCGTGGTAACCCTCGAAGGTCCACTCAAGTGTCTCGGTTTTGCCGAGTTCGAGCGCGTCGATGTCCTTATTGAATTCCGTCACACGCTTCACCGGCTTGTTCGCGGAGGACATGTAGTACAACTCGGCGGGATGCGCCGGTTCGCTGCCCGTGAAGGCGATCTCGCCATGCGGCCCCACGGAAACATCCACCCAGAAGGCCGATGACGGACAGATCTTTCCGAGATCGATGCGCTTAGCGGGGCCGTCCAGCGGTTGTATCCACAGACCCACGGTAGTCGCGTCGTTACCGCCCACCAGCAGGGACTTTCCGTCCGGCATCCAGATGGCGCGGGCGAGGTTGCGGTCCAGCGCGCGCGTAAGGCTCGAACCCTCGCCCCCGCCTACTGGTGTCAGATAAATTTCATTCCCGTTCTTGGTCTGCCCGTCGCGCGGGAACCAGAACGCGATCGACTTGCCGTCCGGCGAGAAGGAAGGATAGCCTTCATTCTTGGCGCGCCCCGTCAGCGGACGGGCCGCACCGGTGGCTACATCCAATATTTGAATCGTGCTCTGATCGCCATCGCCGGAATACGGCCCCGCCACCTTGACGAATGCGATGGACTTGCCGTCGGGCGACCATGCGATAGGCGACGCGGGTGAGCTGGGCGGATGGCTGATGGGCAGCGTCCAGCCGCCCGAAGTAAGCCGCCGCGGTTCGCCGCCGTCGCTTGCGATTACCCAAAGGTGTGTCGAGAGCGGCGCGGCGGTGACCAGGAAATCGTTATTGCCAACCTCGAACGAGTCATTGAATTTCTCCTCGCCCTCGCGCTTGGGCGGCTCCTCGGAAGCGGCATACGCGATGCGGGTCCCGTCCGGACTCCAGGCGTACTGCTGCACCCCCGCCGTGACCTTGGTGATCTGCTGGGCATCGCCGCCGAACATGGTCATCACGAACACTTGAGGCTTCCCTCCGGCTTCGGCCAGAAAAGCCAGACGGTCTCCGGCGGGCGACCAGCGCGGAAAGCTCACCGAGCGGCGCTGGCGCGTGAGCACATGCTGCCCGCCAGTCGCTGTATCCACGAGCACCAGTTCGGCCTCGTGCCGGTTCTCTTGAAAATTCGCCCGCGAAACCACCACCACGATGGACTTCCCATCCGGCGCGATCTGCGGATCGGACACCCGCGCGATCTTCCCCATGTGCGCAATCTCAAAGCGCGCTGCCTGTAGCTGCAGCACGGCGATCAGAACCAGCATTACTTTCATAGGAACCCATCATACCCGTACGCATCCTTGAATAAAAGCCTCGGCTGGCGGATACATTAAGCAGGAAGGCAACCGGCGACGTGGAAGAGTCAGCGGCCATTGGGATGTGTCAGGCGGGCGATCGGGATGCGTTCCGGCACCTGGTGCAGCAGTACCAAGGTCAGGCTCTGAGCCATGCAGGTGCAATTCTGGGCGGCCAGGCAGATGCGCAGGACGCCGTGCAGGATGCATTTGTAGATGCCTGGGCGGCGCTGCCGCGCTTCGACGCGGAGCGACAGTTTTATCCCTGGTTTTACACCATCCTCCGGAACCGGTGTCTCAAACGCATTGCCGCAAGAATGCGGCGCGGAGAGGAAGAGCTGAAAGACGCAGCGCTGGTTGAGGCTACCGGCAGCGGGGGAAGGCTGGAAGCCGCGGCGCTCAACCAGGCACTGCGGCGATTAACGGCGGAGGAGCGGGAAATTGTCCTGCTGCGGCATTTGGACGGCTGGTCGTATCGGCAGCTAGCCGAGCGGATGAGCATTCCGGTGGGCACCGTAATGAGCCGCCTGTATTATGCGCGCCGAAAATTGCGTGCGTTGCTGGAAGGAGAACAATGATGACGCGAACTTGTGAACATTATGCAATCGCCGCCATGGCCCGGAGCGAGGGCTTTGAACGCGATATTCCGGATGAAGAGCTGGATCGACACCTGGCGTCCTGCGAGACCTGCCGCGCCGAAATGACTGAACTTTCAACTCTGAACACCCGTTTTGTTTCCGTTCAGAGGAAGGCGGCCTCCCCTGACCTGTGGCCACACGTCGCGGGACGCATCTCTAGACCGCGTAATTTCCTCGGCTACCTGGTACTCGGCGCTTTGCTCAGCGCGGGCAAGCTTTTCGAGATGGTCACTGGAAACGGCGCTCCGCTGGCGGTTGAATTTCTGATGGCGCTGCTCGCGACCGTGGTCCTGTATTTTTCTCGCGAGCAATTGTTTCATATTGTGTCGGACGCAGGCGTGGAAGGAGATATCCAATGAGAGATCGTGATTCGCTGGTGCTGGGACAGAAATATGCCTATGCGACGGCGGCCCTGGTGATGGGACTGATCAGCTACATCAACCTGCTCAGCATGGAAAAGGCGATTGTGGCGCTGGTATTCGGCTGGCTGGCGTTACGCAGTACCCCGGCGCCGGCGCTGATCGGCCGCCGCTGGGCCGCCATCACGGGCATGGTGCTTGCAGCTTTCCTGCTGGTGGCCGTACCGGTGACGCTCGCCTTGCATCGTGACCAGTTGGCGAGCGTGATCCGGACGCTGCAACACGCTTTTTCAAAGTAAACAGGAGAACATATGATTCGAACACTGCTGGTCTTGATGCTGGCGAGCACCGCCGTCTTAGCGAAGTCCGAAGATCTCTCCGGGGACTGGGCGGGTGAACTGAATACCGGATCGGCGTCGATCCATCTGATTCTCCATCTGAAGGGCGACGGCGGAACCTGGGAGAGTGTCGAGCAGCACGGCACCATACCGATCCAGAAAATCGAGGTGCATGAACGAACGGTGCTCATCGATGCGGGCATTGCAAAGTTCACCGGCACGCTGGACGCGTCGGGACAGTCCATGGCGGGGACCTTCCGGCAGGGTTCCGGTGAACTGCCGTTGTCATTTCGCAAGGGAGGGCCAGTCGCTCGCGCGGCGCGCAGATCACAGGAGCCGCAGCGTCCATTTCCCTACACCGAAGAAGAGGTTGCGTATGCCGGGGCAGGAGGAGTGGTTCTTGCCGGCACGCTGACTTGTCCTAAATCCGGGGGACCGTTTGCGGCGGCGCTCCTGATTAGCGGTTCCGGAGCGCAGGATCGAGACGAAACGATATTTGGACACAAGCCCTTTCTGGTGCTCTCAGACTGGCTGACACGCATGGGATTCGCGGTGCTGCGAGTGGATGATCGAGGCACCGGCAAATCTCAGGGCGTTTTCGAGAAAGCCACCTATGACGATAAGGTCGCGGATGTGTTGGCGGGAATCGCGTTCCTGAAAACGCGTAAAGACGTGAACGCGGCGATGGTGGGTTTGATAGGCCACAGTGAGGGCGGAAGTATCGGTCCGCTGGCAGCGACGCGGTCGGACGTGGCATTTGTAGTCATGCTGGCGGGCATGGGGGTTCCCGGCGAGCAGGTGCTGCGCCAGCAAGGAATCGACGTGGCACGGTCGGCGGGCGCATCCGAGGCGATGATAACCAAGCAACTGGAGACGCAGAGCAGGATGTTCGCTATTGTTCGGGGGACTCCCGACCGGCCAACCGCGGAAGCTCAGTTGCGCGAATTGCTCGGTTCCGGCGCGGCGGCCGACCAGCAGATCCACGCGGTATACTCACCCACTTTTCAGGACCTCTTGCGCTTCGATCCGGGTCCGGTACTTCGGCGGCTGGCCTGTCCCGTGCTGGCGGTCAACGGCTCCCAGGATCGGCAGGTTTCCGCTGCACAGAATCTGCCGGCCATTGCAAAGGCCCTCGCAGATAGCCAGAGTCAGGACTGGGCGGTGGTGGAACTCCCGGGCCTCAACCATTTGTTTCAGACGTCCAAGACGGGTGGCATCGCTGAGTACGCGACGATAGACGAGACCATGGCGCCGTCGGCGCTCAAGGCGATCGGAGACTGGTTGAGCGGACGATTTCCGCGGAAGTAGGCCCTGCCTGCTAAACTGAATCTTCATCCATGAAAATTCACGAATACCAGGCCAAGGCGCTCTTGGCCAAATACGGGGTCCCTGTGCCCCGCGGGGAAGTGGCCTACACGCCGGAAGAAGCCGAAGCCGCCGCGAAGAAGATTGGCGGCAGCGTAGTTGTGAAAGCGCAGATTCACGCCGGGGGGCGCGGCAAGGGCGGCGGCGTCAAGGTAGCCAAGGATTCCACCGAGGCGCTGGAGATCGCACGGCGCATCCTCGGTATGACGCTGGTCACGCACCAGACCGGACCTGAGGGCCGTGTAGTCACGCGCTTGCTGGTAGAAGAGACACTGCCCATCGAGCGCGAGCTGTATCTGGGAATCGTGCTGGACCGCGCGCAAGGCAAGCCTGTGTTCATGGCGTCGGCCGCCGGCGGCATGGAGATCGAGCAGGTGGCCGCGGACACGCCGCATCTGATACTCAAGGAAGCGCTGGAGCCGGGCCTCGGACTGGCCGCGTTTCAGGGCCGCAATCTGGCGTTCGGAATCGGCATCCCGCCCGCTTCCGTCAACGCCGCCGTCGCGGCCATGTCCGCGCTGGTCAAAGCTTACGACGACATCGACGCTTCGCTGGCCGAAATCAATCCGTTCATCCTCACCAGCGATGGCAAGGTGTACGCGCTGGACGCCAAGATTACGCTGGACGACAACGCGCTGTATCGCCACAAGGAGTTGATCGAGCTCCGCGATCAGAATGAAGAGGACCCTCTTGAAGTAGAAGCCTCGCGCTTCAATCTGAACTACATCAAGCTCGACGGCAACATCGCCTGCATGGTGAACGGCGCCGGTCTGGCGATGGCCACCATGGACATCGTGAAGTACGCCGGCGGCAGCCCCGCGAATTTCCTCGACGTCGGCGGCGGCGCCAATGCCGAGCAGATCAAGAACGCTTTCCGGCTGCTGCTTTCCGATTCGCACGTCAAGGCAGTGCTCATCAACATTTTCGGCGGCATCCTCCGCTGCGACGTGCTGGCTACCGGCGTGGTGAATGCCGCCCGCGAATTGAATATCCAGGTGCCCATTGTGGTGCGCATGGAGGGAACCAACGTAGAGAAAGGACGCGAGATTCTGAGCCACTCCGGTTTTAACTTCACCATCGCCGACGGCATGAAAGACGCAGCCGAAAAAGTAGTGAGGCTCGCCCGATGAGCGTGCTGGTGGATCGCAAGACGCGCCTGATGGTGCAAGGCTTCACCGGCAAGGAAGCCAGCTTCCACGCCCAGGCTTCCATCGATTACGGAACCACGGTAGTGGGCGGCGTAACGCCCGGCAAGGGCGGCCAGACGCATCTGGAACGGCCCGTATTCAACACAGTCGCCGAATGCGTGCGCGAGACTTCCGCAAACGCGTCCATGATTTTCGTCCCTCCGCCGTACGCGGCCGATGCCATCATGGAAGCCGTGGAGGCCGAACTCGCGCTGGTGGTTTGTATCACCGAAGGCATTCCCACCGCCGACATGGTTCGGGTACACGCGTTCATGCAAGGCCGGAGCACGCGTCTGGTTGGACCGAACTGCCCGGGCGTCATCTCGCCGGGGAAATGCAAGATCGGCATCATGCCCGCGCACATCCACCGCGAGGGAAACGTAGGCGTGGTGTCGCGCTCCGGCACGTTGACCTATGAAGCGGTCGGGCAGCTCACGAAGCTCGGCATTGGACAATCCACGTGTATCGGCATTGGCGGCGATCCCATCATCGGAACGAACTTCTTGGATGCACTTCGGTTATTCAATGAAGACCCGGATACGCACGCTATCGTCATGATCGGCGAGATCGGCGGCAACGCCGAGGAGACTGCCGCCGCGTACGTGAAAGAAAACGTCCGCAAGCCGGTGGTCGGCTTCATAGCCGGTCAGACGGCGCCCCCCGGACGCCGCATGGGCCACGCGGGCGCCATCATCTCCGGGGGATCGGGCAAAGCGGAAGACAAAATCAAAGCAATGGAGCAGGCCGGCATCGCGGTGTGCGCATCGCCCGCCGATATCGGCAGCAAAGTTAAAGAGAGACTCTAACAACAATGGCATTGGAACAGACTTTTGCAATCGTCAAACCGGACGCCGTGGCGTCGGGATATACGGGACAGATCCTGAGCATGATCGAGCAGGCGGGCTTCCGCGTGCGCGGCCTCAAGATGCTGCGCCTTTCCAAACAACAGGCCGAGGCATTCTATGAAGTGCACAAGGAGCGCCCGTTCTACGGCGGCCTGGTCCAGTTCATGACCGAGGGTCCGGTGGTGGTGATGGTTCTCGAACGCGAGAACGCCATCAAGCAGTGGCGCGAGCTGATGGGCGCGACGAATCCGGAGAAGGCGGCTGAGGGGACTATTCGCAAGAAGTTCGCGACGAGTGTCGAGCGCAACGCCACGCATGGCTCGGATGCGCCGGAGACGGCTGAGGCGGAGATACCGTTCTTCTTTAGTTTGGCCGAGCTGTTGTAGCGCGGGCAACGGAGATTCCGGGGCGCAGAGCCGCGAGCGTCAGCGACCGGAACGTACTGTTCGGGCGTTTAGGAGGCCTTATGGTTTCCGGGAGGGATCCGTTCCGGTCGCTGACGCTCGCGGCTCTGCGCGCGGATTATTCCTACGGCAGCACATTCAGCGCGTGGTCAATCTCCTCCGGGCTGATATAGAAGTGCGGGGCGGCACGAACCCAGCCTCTTCTCGACGCGGCTAGAACCCCGGCGTCCATGAGTCGCTTCGCCACCAACCGAGGATCTACGTCAGCCCTCCTGAAGGACACTATTCCAGCCCCGTTGTCTGGCGTTCGCTCGCAGGCCAGTTCGTAACCCTTGCCGACCACTCCCCGAGCCAGCCGGTCCCCTAGCGACTGCACAGCGGCCCCAACCTCCCCAACTCCCACCTCAAGTAGAAATTCAATAGAAGCCTTCAAGCCGAAGCAACCAATCGTGTTCAGGGTGCCGCACTCGTACCGGCCGGCATCCGGGCGCAAGGCCAGATCCTCGGATGCGTAATCGTTGTAGTGAGCCACGTTGGTCCAGCCGAACTCGGCCGGTTCAATCGAATCCAGCCGGTCTTTCCGCACATACAGAATCCCGCAGCCTTCGGGGCCGAGCATCCACTTATGGCCATCCGCGGCCAGGGCGTCGATATGGCACTCATTCACGTCCAACGGGAAAGCGCCGAGTCCCTGGATCGCGTCCACTAAAAAGAAGCAATCGTGCCGGCGGCAGATCTCACCAATCGCTTGGAGGTTCGCCCGGAAGCCGCTGATATATTGGACGAAACTAATGGCCAACAACCGCGCCCCGCTAGTGGCTTCGTTTATGCGTTCCAGGGGATCGTACACGGACAACACGTCCACTCGCACGCCCTTGGCTTCGAGTTTTCGCCAGGGATAAAGGTTGGCCGGGAACTCCTCCCGGAAGGCGACCACACGGTCGCCCGGACGCCAGTCGAGGCCCATGGCGACGGTGGCGATCCCTTCAGAGGTATTCTTCACCAGCGCGATCTCGTCGCGGCCGGCCCCAATCAATCGCGCCGCCGACACCCGCAGCCCTTCGTATACGTCTACCCATTGTCCGTAGTGCAGCGAGCCGTATTCAAGCACGTCCCGAGCCAGCCCTTGCATCGCCTCCGCGGCGGGCCGGCACAGGGGGGCCACGGCGGCGTGATTCAGGTAGATCAGGCGCCCGGTGACTGGAAACTGGTGCCGATGCTGTTGCCAGAGCGACGGCTCTAAAACGTTGTTGAAACCCATCTTAACCACTATACGTACAACAGATAAGGTCTATACTTGATGTCAGGAGTCCCACGATGAAGCGCTTCCTCGCCCCTGGTTTAGGTTTGCTGCTAGTGCTCGGGTTGGCGATGCCCAACTCCGCCCTCGCCGATAACAAGAAAAAGGACCCTGAAGAGATCGGCAATCGCGATGTCGGCAAGGGCGTCAACTTCTACTCGCTGGAGAAAGAGATTGGCATTGGAAAAGGGCTGGCGCAGGAAGTGGAGCGCCAAGCCAAGATCATCAACGATCCAGTCATCTCGGAGTACGTCAACCGCATCGGCCAGAACCTGGTGCGCAACTCGGACGCGAAGGTGCCCTTCACCATCAAGGTGATCGACAGCGAGGATGTGAACGCGTTCGCCCTGCCCGGCGGATTCTTCTTCGTGAACTCGGGTCTTATCCTGAAGGCGGAGAATGAGGCCGAGCTGGCCGGAGTCATGAGCCATGAGATCGCGCACGTGGCCGCGAGGCACGGCACGCGCCAGGCTACCCGAGGCGAGATCGCGAACTTGATGACGATTCCGCTGATCTTCATGGGCGGCTGGGCGGGATACGGCGCGCGGCAAGCGGCCAGCATCCTGGTTCCGGTGGGATTCTTGAAGTTCTCGCGCGGGTTTGAATCCGAAGCCGACATGCTGGGCCTGCAGTACATGTACAAGGCGGGCTACGATCCCACGGCGTTCGTCGACTTCTTCGAAAAGATCGAATCGCTGGAGAAACGCAAGCCGGGCACCATGGCCAAGGTATTCTCCACGCATCCGATGACCGATGACCGCATTCGCGTGGCCCAGAAGAACATCCAGGAGATGCTGGTGGCCAAGCCCGAGTACGTGGTGACCACCTCCGAGTTCAACGACGTCAAGGCCCGGTTGTATGCCATGCACAACCGCCGCAAGATCGACGACAAGGACCTGAACCGTCCCAAGCTGCGCCGCACTCCCGGCTCGGGCACCGGTCCGGTGGACGCCGATGAAGACGGCAAGAAGCCCAAGAGCGATGAGGACGAGCGGCCCACTTTGAAACGCCGGCCATCGGCGGATTAGTATTCGATTGCTGTTCCAGATAAGCCCACGGCGTGAACCGCTGTGGGCTTTTTCTTTTTGCGGGGAACTTTGCGCATGCGAGCGCGTAATAGCAAGCGATGCGCACTCTCTGCTCAGCTCTCCTCTTCGCCGCCGCGGCTCTGGCCGCCACCAATCCGCCACAGGTCACGTTCCACAGGGACGTGCTGCCGGTGCTGCAAAAGAACTGTCAGAACTGTCATCGTCCGGGAGAAGCCGCGCCGTTCTCGCTGCTAACTTACAACCAAGCCAGACCCTGGGCGGCAGCTATCAAGCAAGCGGTGCTGACGCGCAAAATGCCGCCCTGGTTTGCCGATCCGCACTATGGCAAGTTCTCGAACGACCGCTCCCTCTCGCCCGCGGAGATTTCGACTCTGGTAGCGTGGGCCGACACCGGCGCCAAACCCGGCGACGCCAAGGAGGCTCCCCCGCCCCGTGAGTTCTACGAGGGATGGGCGATCGGCAAACCCGACTACATAGTTGAGATGCCCGCCGAGTTCTCAATTCCCGCCTCCGGCACCGTCGACTATCAGTACTTCCTGGTGCCCACCGGCTTTAAACAGGATAAATATGTCCGGGTGGCCGAAGCGCGCCCGGGCAATCGTCAGCTGGTACACCACATCATCGCCTTCATCCGGCCTCCGGGCAGCCAGTGGATGAAGGACCTGAAGCCGGGGGTCGCCTTCGTTCCCAAGCGCGACGGCAACGGCGGCGACGGCGGCTTCGGCGGCGAATTTCTGGTGGGCTACGCCCCCGGGCTTCCGCCGGAGATACTGGGCCCTGGCCAGGCCAAGCTGGTGCCGGCCGGATCCGACCTGATTCTCCAGATGCACTACACCGCCAACGGCAAGCCGGGAACCGACCGCTCGAGTATTGGGTTCGTTTTTGCGAATGCAGCGCCCAAAGAGCGCGTGATGATGCTGGCGGCCGGCGACGAGAAGTTCGTCATCCCGCCAGGCGACCCCAATTACGAGGTCCGTTCGAAGTTCCAGCTGCAGGCGGACTCCACGCTGACCCAGTTCCTGCCGCACATGCACTTCCGTGGCAAGGATTTCGAATACCGCGTGACGTATCCGGATGGAAAGAGCGAGACGCTGCTCAGCGTCCCGCACTACGATTTCAACTGGCAGCTGACCTACTATTTGGAGACGCCCAAGCGCTTGCCCGCGGGCAGCGTAATAGAATGCACCGCCCACTTCGACAATTCGCCGAACAACAAATACAATCCCGATCCGACGAAGGCCGTTCGGTTTGGAGAGCAGACCTGGGAAGAGATGATGATCGGTTTCTTCGAGGTGGCGTTCGACCCGAGTATGAATCCGATGGACCTGTTTCGTCCGAAGAAGGCAAAACCCTTGGGCGGTTCTTAGTCCAGAACCCTGACAAACTCCGCCATAATCCTGTACTTCTCTTCTTCAGGATCCAGGTTCCAGGTGGGACCGTCCGGGTTCAGCGACTCGAGGCGGACGCCGGTGTGGCGCCAGACGCCATCCCCGGCTACCGTCTTCTCACTCGAATAGCGCTTAATGGCGAAGGCGTCTCCCGCGGGGTCGAGACTTTGCACCAGGACCAAGCGGCCCTGGCGGGAACCCGCCACCACTCCCGACCGGAATACGCACAGAGAATGGTTGGGGATCAGCGGCTCCATGGATGTACCTTCGATATGGGCCACGAACAGCTTGTCGTTGAGAACTAGATTCTCCGGCGCCTCTTCCCAGCCTTCGGGTTCCACTTCGTCGTTGTCGAGAAAGCGCCCGGCCGCTGCGCGCAGCGTGTAGCGCGGCAGATGCGTTTTGAACTCCAGCACGGTCGCCGGCACATGACGGCGGTAGAGACGGTCCAGCGTACGCTCGAGGGTGCCCATCAGATCCGCCGGCATGCGATCGGTAGCGCGCAGGGCGCCTGAGAGAGTATCTTCCATCCAACCGAAAAACGCCTTCACGCCGAGGTCGCGAGCCTTGGCCTCGAGATCGGCTGGCAGCAGGCGCAGGTATTCGAGTTGCTCCGGATCGTCCGCCAGCGCGTCCAGGTCGCGGCGGAAACGTAGATAAAGGCGTCCGGCTTGCGGATCCTCGAGCAGAACAGCCAGTGGAGCGGGATCGCGGCCGGGAAGCTCAAGCGTAAGCAGGGAGTACCTCGTCTGCTTGGTCTGGGCCGGCGCAGTGGAGGTCATAGCAGAGTCCGTTCTCTATCTTATCGGCAAGGAATGTCAGGGACTGAATGGATAATACCCTTTTCTCGCCCGCACTTTGACATTGGCCAGATTCACCTTTACGTTAATCCCCCGGAACTGTTTGGTGGACTCCGTGCCTTCGGGAATATAGCGCAGGATGTACTGGGTGGTAATCTCGCCGGCCACATTCGCGATGGCCTTGAACATCCCATTCGCCAGCGCCGAGGCGTACCCGCCGGTCCCCACCTTCAGCGCGTAATTCCCCTCATCCGAGGGCACCGACAAGTAGCCCGATACATCGTTGTATACGCCCTGCAGCGGATACTCCACGCGCCCGCCGGTCTCATCCGCCAGCCGCGTAAGATTCTTTTCCTCGGCGCTGTTGAACCCGAATGCCACCGTGCTCACGCCATAAATGGTAACCAGATTGCGCTGTGCCACTTCCAAGACTTCGTTCAGCGTGTGCTTGCTGGCGCTGTCATGGCCGTCGCCGATGATCACCAGAATGCGGCGCGGCTCGATGGGCTCGCCTTCCACCAGCTTGCGGCTGGTGCAGGCCAGCCAGATGGCGTCATACAGCGCGGCCCCGCCCCCGGGCTTCATCTTCCGCAGCTTTTCGACAATCGGCTCGGGATCGGTGGTGGTGTTGACCGCCAGTTCCGCCTCATTGGAGTACGAAATCAAATAGCCGCTGTACTTCTTGTCGCCCGGCAAGAGGTTCAGCGCCAGCTCGATAGCGGCGTCCTGGTAATGATTCCATTGCAGCCGGCTGGCGTTGCTCATATCCATCAAAAAGCCGACCACCACGGGCTGGTTTCGCTCGCGCGTGAAGAAGCGGATGTTCTGCTCCTTGCCTTCGTCGAAGATGCGGAAATCGGCTTTGTCGAGATCCGAGACGAAGCGGCCCTTCTCGTCGGTGACGGTCACCGGGACGATGACTTCGTTCACCTGCACTTTAATCGGCGGCGGCTGAGCCGGGGGAGGAGTCTGCGCGCATACGCCGATTACAACGGCAGCCGAAGCGATACAAAGCCGGAGATACATGGGAGGCCTTCTCCGATTATAGAGCTTGTGCATCCGCGTTTATCGGTGTGCATCCGCGCCCTGGCTTTCGATTGGGCTGTACCGCGCCGCGGCTATTGGCTCGTGGGCGCGCCGCGCAGGGCTTGCAGCTCTTCCCGCGCCTTCACCGACACCGGACCCGCCGTTCCTGCATAGAAGCTGAGGATCCCTGCACGCAGCTCCTCCGGTACGCTTATCTGGCTGCCCGCCAGTTTTTCAAGCAGCTTTTCGCAGGCGGCATCCGCCAGGCGATAATCGCCCGCATGCGCCGGCTGTCCCGTATCGAAGTTTTCATTGGTCAACTTCAGCGCGCCCGCGCGGGACTCGGATAATAACTGCCGGTACCGGTCCAAGGTGCCATTGAAGCTTTCCATGAACAGCTTCTCGCCCTCCGGCGTGGGCACCTTGAATGCCAGAGCCTTGAACGGTCCCACCTTCGGCAGCAGCCGGAACAGGAACCCCAGAAAGCGCGCTCCACAGCCCGGCTTCTCATACTGGACGCCCCATTCCTTCCGGTAGCTCGCCCGGCTCAGTTTGTAAACGAATTCCCGCCGCGTGGTTCCCGGCGTATTCTTTTGAATCTCGTCTTTTTTCTGCGACCAGGCGGCCTTGGTCATCTGCGGTATCACCGCGCTCACGCTATGCCGGTAGCTGCCCAGCGCGAGATCCAGGCTGGTAAAAATGCTCTTCAGGTCGATCCCGTAGGTATCGGCGAAGGCCCGCTCCAGCAGGGGTTTCGAAACCTGGAAGCCGATGAAGTCGTGATATGCCTGGGGGGCATAGTGGCCTCGGGCGACCTCGATCACGTCGAACCCGAATTCGGTGCGCAGATGCGCCGTGGGATCGTCCTCATAGGTCACTGTCTGGCCGTACTTCACCTTCAACTTCGGATACAGCATGGGGACCACCTGGTTGGTGGCCACCGGATGCCCGTTGTTATCGGCCGCGTAATGCGCCAGCGCCCCCAGCGCGAAAGCGTACTCGTTCACGTCCTGGGCGTCCTTCAGCAGATTCATGACGAAGTCTCCGCTGCGCACGTAGTGCACCAGATCGCTGAAGAAGTGGCTTCCGAAGGGATAGTAGCCCATGTCCTGGATGATGGCGCCGCCATACGCGTATCCGTGGGCGATCACCAGCTGCTCGGGCGTGGTGCCCGGATATTTCGCCAGCAGCACGGGCTGAATATTCAGGGTCCATGCGGTGTCGATAATAGCTTCGTGGGTGAGCACGGAGTAGGCCCGCGCCGGCTGGCAGAGCGTTAGCAGAGCAGCCAGCGCGGCGGCACCGGCCACCGTGCGCGTAAACCTGACCTTCGCTGTAGTATAAGATTGCATCCATCGCTCAACTGGAGGAGTGTTTATGAAGAACCGGATCATGGCAATTGGTGTCCTATTCATCGTCGTGGCCTTGGCTTGCTTCCTGCCTCAGTACGTGAAGGTGAAGCAGCTTGAAAAAGAGCTGAGTGCAGCCCGGCGGGAAGGCGGTCTGGCCCAGCTTCGCGACCTGGCGGGTCTGGCTTACTTGCAGGCGAGCCAGAAAGATTACGGACTGGCGGGCGGCACCAGCAGCCGTTTTTTCGATCTGGTCCAGACCACCGCCAATCAAGAGCCGGATTCCAGCGCCCGGAAATCACTGGAGGGCCTGCTTAGTTTTCGCGACAAGATCACCAGCGGTCTGGCCAAGGGCGATCCGGGGGTGCTGGACAGCCTGCAGGCATTGTTCCTGAAAACTCGCGAAACCACTGCCCGCACAACCAAGTGACTCCGGCACCAGCATCCCAAAGATTCCCGGCCAGAGCGGGCTCTGGCCGGGAACAAACACCTGGCACTTGTAATGCGGAGACGGCTCACGGTCCTCCTTGCACGCATGAAGGATCTCATTGCTCTCGGGCAAGTTAGTCGAGCTATCGCGTCCAAATGCTCTCATCGACGAACATAGCAACTATCGAGCACTTTGCACACCAGGCGGCCGCCTGGCTTTTGAGGGAATTTTCCCCAGCGCACCAAAAGGCCCGGCACGAGCGATCGACCAGTTTCGCCGTGCCGGGCCTGAACGCATGGACACCTGTGAAGCAACGCCTCGAAATCTCCATTCGCGGTGGAAATTGAGTGCTCCTCCGACAAACCACTCTGAGGAGCGGAGCGGTTCAGTTTCACTCGGAAGCGTTACATCCAAATGTTCTGCTGCCAGCTTAATCGAAAGCCGGCTCCGGGAACACCAGGCAACGACCTGGTTTTCGAAAGGAAAATGCCCAGTAGTCTTCAGGCACTCTGGCTTACGGTTCTTTGGGCCAGGACTCTGGTTTGTTCACGCCAGATGACTTTGCGAGCCGCCGCGGGAGCATGTCCACTCAGGCGCGCCACCGTGATGGGAATCACACGCTGCTGGCAGGCCGCCTGGATGATTTCCGCCTGAGCTTGGATCAGCTCGCCTGACCTGATCCAGCGACGGTAACCCGCCGCGACATCTGCCACAAGCGCCTTTTCGGTCAGCGGCCGGCACAAGACATCCAGAGCGCCGCCCAGCAATGCATTCGCCCAGAATTCGTGGTCTCCCGCGGGGCCGAGAACGATCACCTGAGGCGGATTGAATTGGGTGTCGCTTGCATGTTGAATATCCTGCCAGGTCCCATCGGGCAGGATCTGATCGGTCACCACCACTGGATACGAGTATTGCCCTAGCATCGCGATCGCTTCAGCGCACGTAAGCGCGTTATCGAAGACGCAAGCCGGTGAGGGCTCAGCGGCCTGAGCGCTCACGAAAAGGACGGGAATAGGAGCTTCGTTCGGTAGACTACAAAGCACGAGGTCGGAACTGGTCATGGCAATCACTCCAGCCGGTATTTCCTTGGGAAGCACTGCGGCCCAATGCCGCCGTAGCGCCAGGAACAATAAAATGTTGCCGGTAGGACAAACCTATCAGTAACTAGCAAAATCGCCTATACGGCATGTGCCTAGGTAGGAACGGTACAAGCGCCTGGTGCCTGCCCGTTTGGGGGATATGCTGCGGATTGAGTGTTCTTTGTAACACATTGTCCCGCTGGTAACATGGACTCATGAGTTCCCAGGCTCCCCAACCTCAATTCGCCTGGTGCGACGAAAAGGAACGCCTGGTGGATGCGTACGGGGCAGCGGTGAACGAGTACAGCCGAACCGTGATTACACTCAGAGGAAATCTTGGAATACTCCCAAAGGCCGAGTACGACCTGATTAGAGCCTTCAGCGAGGATGCCCGTGTACGATGCGACACGGCCCACCACGCTTTGGACCGGCACATCCAGCTGCACGGCTGCTAAGCCAGGCACCGTCCGCCTGTCTGGGTGCGTCTCTGGATGTCGCATAAACAATTGGAGAGCCAAAACCACCGACACGGAAGGAACATCAGTGCGAACGAGAAATATGCGTGGTTGAGTTTTGCCGGAAAGACGTTTGTCGTCCAGCCGACATGGGGAGCGGAAGACGAGAAGCACGGCACCATCGTTCAAGACGCGTGGCCCGGCTGGGTCAACCCCAGCAGCTCGTAAATCTCCACGCCCACCGTTTTGCCTTTCACAACGATCGATCCGAGCGGCCGCACCTGGGCGTCCGGCCCCAGCTCGGCGAGCGTCGACGCGCTGACGATGATGTGCGAGTGATATTCCTTATTCGCGCTTTCCAGCCGGGCAGCCAGGTTCACGCCGTCGCCGATGACGGTGAAGTCCATCTTCTTTTCGGTTCCCACATTGCCGAAGATTACCTCGTCCGTATGGAGTCCGACGCCGATGTCGAGCGGCGGGCGGCCGCCGGCCACCCATTGCCGGTTCAGGCGAGCCAGCGCTTCCATCATCTCCAGCGCCGAACGCGCGGCGAGCATCGCGTTCGGCCGTTCCGGCGTGAAGGCGCCCCAATGCGCCATGATGCCGTCCCCGATGAATTTGTCCACGATGCCGTCATAGCGGAAAATGATTTCGGTCATCGCTTCCAGGTATTCGTTCAACTGCTTCAGTAACTCCACCGGATCGCTTTGTTCGGTCAAGGTAGTGAAGCTGCGCACGTCGGAGAACAAAATGGTCAGCCTCTTTTTGTCGCCATCGAAGCGGATGGAATCCAGCTTGTCCATCACATGGCGGACCAGCTGCGGCGACACGTAGCGTTCCAGCGTTCCGCGCGTGCGCGCCAGCTCACGGTCGACAGTCAAGTAGCGCCAAACGGTGTTGCCGGTGAAAGACAGCGCGGCGGCCAGCATCGGCGCGGCCATCGGCAGCCAATAATTTCGTCCATACAGCCAGAAACAGGCCCCGCCATACAATGCGAGCAGCCCCAGCGTTAGCGCCAGCGGAGCGGTGATGGAGCGCCACCACAGGACCGCCGCCGCGGGAAGGATGGTCATAGCCATCAGCAGCAACAGGCCGAACCAGGCCGGCGCCACGCGTATCGCCTCGCCCGCCAGCAAGTTGTCCAAGGCCGTCGCCAGGACGAAAACGCCGGGAGCGGTCTCGGACACCGGCGTCGGCCGCACTTCGTAACTTCCCGCCGCGCTCGCGCCCACGAATACGATCTTGCCGGCGAATTCGGCCGCCGGATGCCGCGTGACGGAGGCATCGCACTGCGTGGGATAGATGGAGCACACCATTTCCCACAAAGGCACCCGCCGATAGCTGTTCAACGTGTCGCCGTGCCAGCGGACCACGAATCGCCCTTGCTGGTCTACCGGAAGACGCAAGCTCCCGGCGGTGAACTCACCGTTTTCAAAACGCGCGGATGCCGCCGGGCGGAGGCGCAGCGCGGCACCCAGCCACAGCGTCGCCCAGCTCTCTCCCTGGTAGCCGATCGCCAGCGGCAAGCGCCGCGTCATGCCGTCCGGATCAGGGGTCCACAGGGTCACGCCGGATGCGGCCATGGCGCCGGCAAGCTGCGGGTTGGGCTGATTGAGTGACCAGCCGCTGCGATCAAGCGGCCGACCCGGCGTGGCACCCTCCACGC
>JALYHQ010000080.1 GCA_030776455.1 Acidobacteriota bacterium
GATATACCGCTCACACCGTTGACCAGTTATCGCAACACAAGCGCTCCAGGAAACTAGCGGCGATCCGTCCCGGTCGCTGACGCTCGCGGCTCTGCCGACTTGATACGATGATTGCTTCCCATGCGCCCATTCCTCTTCCTCCTCCTTTCCCTCACGCTCGCCGCGCAACCCGCCCCCACGATCGCCGCCAAGACCGCCGCTATGCAGAAGCTGCCCGGATTCTTCCCGCTCTACTGGGAAGAGAAGACGGGCAAGCTCTGGCTCGAGATCGACAAACTCGGCGTCGAGTTCCTGTACCTCGACTCGCTTCCGGCCGGCATCGGATCGAACGACATCGGCCTCGACCGCGGGCAACTGGGCCGCGGTCGGATCGTGAAGTTCGAGCGCAGCGGGCCCAAGGTGTTGATGATTGAATCGAATTACCGCTATCGGGCGGTCACGTCAGACCCGTTCGAGCGTCGCGCGGCGGAAGAATCTTTCGCACGCAGTGTTCTGTGGGGCTTTGAAGCTCAGGCGGAAGAAGGCGGGCGAGTGCTGGTGGACGCCACTCCGTTCTTCCTGCGCGATGCGCACTCGATTTCGGCGACACTTGCGCGCGCTAAACAGGGGGCATACAAAGTGGATGCGTCGCGATCGGCGGTCTACCTGCCGCAGACGAAGAACTTCCCCAAGAACACCGAAGCGGAAGTGATCCTCACGTTTACCGGTGACAATCCTGGCGCCTGGGTGCGTGACGTCACGCCGGAACCCGACTCAATCACCGTGCGCGAGCATCATTCATTCATTCTGCTGCCCGACAGCGGATTCAAACAGCGCGAGTTCGATCCGCGCTCAGGATTCTTTGAAAACGCGTTTGTGGATTATGCCGCGCCGCTGAACGCCCGCATGGAACAGCGCAGGATTGCACGCCATCGGCTCCAGAAGAAGGATCCAAGCGCGACCATCAGCGATCCGGTGCAGCCCATCGTATATTATCTGGATCGCGGCGCGCCCGAGCCGATACGATCGGCACTGCTGGAAGGCGCGCGCTGGTGGAATCAGGCTTTCGAGGCCGCCGGCTACCGGAACGCATTCCAGGTGGAACTGCTGCCGGAGGATGCCGACCCGATGGATATACGCTACAACCTGATCCAGTGGATCCATCGCGCTACCCGGGGATGGTCCTACGGCTCGGCTGTAGTGGATCCGCGAACCGGCGAGATCATCAAGGGCCAAGTGACGCTGGGATCATTACGGGCGCGCCAGGATTATCTGATCGCCGAGGCAATGCTGGCCCCGTACTCCGCAGGCAAGACCATCCCGCCGGAGATGGAGCGCATGGTGCTGGCGCGATTGCGGCAACTGGCGGCGCACGAAGTGGGACACACACTCGGCCTCGCACACAACTTCGCGGCCAGCGTGAAGGATCGCGCTTCGGTGATGGATTATCCGCCGCCCTTGATCAAGCTGAACGAGACGGGCGATCCCGACCTGTCGGATGCCTACGCCAAGGGCATCGGCGACTGGGACAAAGTGGCGATCAATTTCGGCTATCGCGATTTTGCGCCTGGAACGGACGAGGCCCGCGCGCTGGATGGAATATTGCGTAAGGCGACGGCGGACGGATTTCTGTTCCTTTCCGATGCCGATGCTCGCCCGGAAGGCAGCGCGCATCCGCAGAATCATCTGTGGGACGCGGGTACGAACGCGGTGGATGAGCTCAATCGCATGCTGGACGTCCGGGCGCGCGTGCTGGCGCGGTTCTCTGAAAACAACATTCGGCTGGGCACGCCGATGAGTTCGCTGGAGGATGTGCTGGTGCCGGCGTACCTCATGCATCGCTACCAGACCGAAGCCGCGGCGAAAGTTTTAGGGGGCTTATTCTACACGTACGCCTTGCGCGGCGATGGACAAACCGTGACGCGACCCATCCCGGGCGCGGAACAGCGGCGTGCGCTGGAGGTGGTGTTGCGCAGCATGCGCGCGGACACGCTCACGCTGCCCGCGCGAATTCTGGCGATGATTCCTCCCCGCGCAACCGGATATCCCAAGACCCGGGAAGACTTCAAGAATCGCACCGGGCTGACGTTTGATCCAATCGGCGCGGCCGAATCCGCCGCCGGAATATCAGCGGGCTTGATTCTGAATCCGGACCGGGCCGCGCGCCTGGTGGAGCATCATGCCGAGGATCCGGGCGCGCCTGGACTGGATGAAGTTGTGGATAAAGTGATCGCAGCCACCTGGAAAGCCGAGCCACCCGCGGGACTCGCGGGAGAAGTACAGCGCGCCGTGGATTCGGTGGCGCTGTATCACTTGATGGCCCTGGCGGCAAACGAAAACGCATCCGTGCAAGCGCGAGCCATCGCGTTCGAGAGACTCGGGGCGCTGGGCGAATGGCTGAACACGGTGCCCGCGCAAGACGCGGCCCGAAAAGCGCATTTTGTGTTCGGCGCGGCGCAGATCAAACGCTTCCTGGCGAATCCGAAAGAGATCCCGGGCCCCAAGCCGGCGGAAGCGCCTCCGGGACAGCCTATCGGTTGCGACTGGAATTGATGCGATAGGATGGCTAGTTCATGCCACTCTACCAGGTTGTGGTTCTCGCGCTGATCCAGGCGCTCACCGAATTCCTGCCCATCAGCAGTTCCGCGCATCTCGCGCTGGCGCCATGGCTGTTCGGCTGGAAAGACCCCGGGCTAACCTTCGATATCGCGCTGCACGCCGGAACGCTGGTCGCCATTGCGATCTATTTTTTCAAGGACTGGGTGCAGATCATCGCGCAGGGCTTCGGACTTAACATCGGCAACGATCCGGAATTGAAACGCAATCGCAGCCTGCTGTGGCTGCTGGCGGCCGCATCCATTCCGGTAGGCGTGATGGGCTGGGTATTCGGGAAGCAGGCTGAATCCACGTGGCGAAACCCGTACGTTATCGGCGGCATGCTGATCGGCGTGGGGTTGCTGATGTGGCAGGCCGAGCGCCTGACCAATGGGAAAAAGGATCTGGGACATGTCTCCGGCATGGATGCGATTACCATCGGACTGTCGCAGGCGCTGGCGGTGATCCCAGGTACGTCGCGGAGCGCCATTACCATCACCACGGGGCTGTTTCGCAATCTGAATCGCGAGACGGCCGCGCGGTTTTCGTTTCTGCTGTCGGCTCCGGCCATCGCAGCCGCGGCAGGGAAAAAAGCGTGGGATATCTATAAGCACGGCGGCATTGCGCCGGACATGCGCGTGCCTTTTGCGGTGGGCGTCGCCGTCAGCGCCCTCGCCGGCGCGGTGGTGATCGCCGTCTTCCTGCGGTACCTCCGGCGGAACAGCCTGATGCCCTTCGTGTACTATCGCATTATTTTTGGCATAATAGTAATCGCTCTGGCTGTACTTTTCCGCTTCAGCGCGGAATGAAACTACTAGGACCGACACGTTTCCCCCGGGCAAACGAAGCAGCCGCATTCGTGTTTCTGGCGATGGGGCTGTTCCTTACGTTGAGCCTGATTTCCTATGATCCGGTGGATCCCTCCTGGGATGCCGTCTCCGGCGCGGCCCACGCGCACAACTTGATCGGGTTCCCCGGCGCCTTTGTCGCCGATCTCTGCTTCCAGTTTCTCGGGCTCGCGGCGTTCGCGATGCCGGTGCTGCTGTGGATGCTGGCCTGGAAATGGATCCGCTCGCAAGCCATCGAATCGGCAAGCGTCAAGATCTGCGGATCCCTGCTGCTGCTGCTGGCCGGCTGCACCGCGTTATCGCTCGGTCCGCATTGGACCATGTGGGGCGGCGCGTTCACTCCCGGAGGTCTGCTGGGGAATCTACTCGCCGGCGGACTTATCGCCTGGCTGAACCTGACCGGCACGCTTCTGCTAACCGCCATCTCGTTGATCGTCGCGGTGTACCTGATCTCAACCTTTTCCATGTCCAGCCTGGCGGCGTGGCTCGCGGGTCCCCGCAGTGTGTGGGAGCGGATCGGCGCGCGCTGGACCAAATCGCGGGAGCGACAGCGGCAAGTGGCTAAGGAGCGCGCAAAGGCGCGTCTAGAAGAAGCCAAAGCCAGAGCCGCGCAAAAGAAAGCGGACAAACAGGCGCAGCCCGTGGCCGCGGCCGCCGTGGTCGATTTGCGGCCGGATACGGAAGATGCTCCGCCCTGGGCTGAACCGGACGCCTCGGAGATTCCCATTCACGAACTGGAATACGCCCAGCCCGCGCCGGTGACGCCTGCGCCGCCGGTTGAGCCGGCGGTAACGGTAACCACTGCGCGAGAAAGAGCAGCTCTGCCGCTGGCTCGCGAGCCTCACGATTACCACCTGCCTTCCACTGAACTGCTGAATGAAGTCCCAGCCAAAAATCCCTACGATTCCGTGGAGCTGAAGGAGATCGCGAGCCGCGTAAAATCCAAGTTCGAAGAGTTCAGCGTGCATGGATCGGTGGTCCAGATCAATCCCGGACCCGTAGTCACGACGTTCGAGTTCAAGCCCGAAGCCGGCATCAAGTACAGCCGGATTACGACGCTTACCGAAGACCTCTGCCTGGGATTGCAGGCCGAATCTATTCTCATCGAGCGCATTCCGGGCAAGCCGACGGTAGGCATCGAGGTGCCGAACACGCGCCGCGAAGTAATCAGCTTGCGGCAGATTCTGGAGTCCGAGGAGTTCCAGAATTCGCCTTCCAAGCTGACCATCTGCCTGGGCAAAGACATCAACGGGCGCATCAAGGTAGCCGCGCTGGAGTCGATGCCGCACCTGCTGATCGCGGGCTCTACCGGCTCGGGCAAAAGCGTGATGCTCAATTCGCTGATCATGTCCGTGCTGTACAAATCGACGCCGGATGAAGTACGCATGATCATGGTGGACCCGAAGCGGCTGGAACTGGGTCTCTATGAAGGCATCCCGCACCTGCTGACGCCGGTGGTGCAGGATCCCAAGAAAGCAACCAACGCTCTGCGCAACGCCGTGCTCGAAATGGAGCGCCGCCTGAAGCTGTTGGCCGCGCAGGGTGTGCGCAATATCGATCAGTACAACCGAAAGGTGAAGCAGCTACAAAGTGTTCCCCGCAGTTTGTTCGAGGATGAAGAACCCGTCGAGGAAGATCTGCGTCCGCTGCCGTACATCTTGATCCTGATTGACGAGCTCGCCGACTTGATGATGGTGGAGCGCGGCAATGTGGAAGAAGCGGTGGCGCGCCTGGCGCAAATGGCTCGCGCCGTGGGCATGCACCTGGTGCTGGCGACCCAGCGTCCCAGCGTCGACGTGATCACCGGCTTGATCAAGGCGAATTTCCCGTCGCGCATCAGTTTCCGCGTGGCGACCCGCGTGGATTCACGCACGGTGCTGGACGTTATGGGCGCCGAGCATCTGCTGGGCAAGGGCGATATGCTCTACCTGCCGCCCGGATCATCACGGCTGACGCGCGTGCACGGCGCGTTCGTCACCGAGAGCGAAACCAATCGCGTGGTGGAGTTCTGGAAGGCGCAGGCGCGGCCGGATTACGACACGACGTTCCTGATGGCGCCCCCCGACGACGAACCCGACGGCGACGCCGAGGAGTTCGAGGGCGCGCAGGATCCCATGTACCAGGACGCGGTCCGGGTGGTGCTGGAAATGGGCAAGGCGTCTACCTCCACGCTGCAGCGCAGGTTGCGCCTGGGATACGGACGCGCGGCGCGCATCCTCGACATGATGCAGCATGAAGGCATCATCGGTCCGCCCGACGGCAGCAAGCCGCGCGATGTGCTGAAGCGGCCGGACTGGCTGCAGGAAGTGGAAAGCCAGTTGCGCTAGAATCGCGTCATGCGAATTCTGGCCTTGTGGTTCCTTACCGCGGCGTGCCTGCTGGCGGAATCGAATCCGCTAACCAAAGCTGTAACGGCGCGCTACAGCAGCGCGAAGCAGTTTCTAACGCGCAGTTCGGAGATCATGCCGGAGGCGGATTACAGTTTCAAGCTCTCGGTGTCGCAGCGCCCGTTTAGTGAGTGGATCCAACACACCGCGATGGGCAATTATGGATTCTGTTCGGCCATCGGCAGCGGCGCACGGCCCGATACCGCCAACATCCACGATGCGACGAAGAAAGAGGAGCTCGTAGCCGCACTCAAGCAGTCATTCGATTACTGCGACGAAGCGCTGAAGAGCATGGACGACGCTAAGGCGCTGGCTGAAACCGGGGGCAAGTATCCCGTGAACGCCATGATCGGCCTGATCGCCTCGCTCAATGACCATTACGGCAACATCGTCGGCTACCTGCGCGCGAAGGGCCTCACCCCGCCGTCGTCGGAGCCGAAGAAGGCTGCGAAATAGGCACCAGATCCTTTGGCATCAGGATCCAGGCTGCGAAATAGGCTACCAGCCCTAGCAGCGGGATGGGCCAGAACACCGCCACCACCCAGAGGACGCGCACCAGCGTGACGTCCGCTCCCAGATAGCGTGCAAGCCCGGCGCAGACTCCCGCGATCTTGTAATCGGTGGCTGGCCGGCTCAGCCTCTGATCCGGTGGCGGGGTCCAGTTCCCCATGCCGGTAGCCGTCCCGCAATCGGAACAGTACCTTGCCTGATCGCTCAGCGAGGTTCCGCATTTCGTGCAAAACATGTGGGTGCTTCTCCCTGAAAGGTAGAACGACGGCGAAGTCGAATTAGTTCCATCCGTCGTTGCCATGCCGCCACCATCAGCAACGCGCTGCCCCTTTCCGAGCCGCGACCCGTATGGGAGCGTACGACACCCACCAGAGAAACATTCAGGCTAACCGACACTAATCCTCATTGACCTACCTCATCACCTTCTCTTGTTACGGCGCCAGACTCCACGGCGACGACTGTGGCTCCGTCGATCCGAAACACAACATCCCTGGAGACCTTCCGCTGGAGCCAAATCCCAGCCGCGTGATATCCGAACGGAATCGCATGCTGCAGCCGCCGTACCTGCTGGACACACAACGGCGAACCCTGGTCCTGGAATCTCTGCAAGAAACTTGCGCCCACTACAGGTGGATACTGCTCGCCGTACACGTCCGCACCAACCATGTCCATGTGGTGGTAGAGGGGGCCGGCAGGCCCGAACGAATACTAAACGCGATGAAGTCTTACTCCAGTCGACGGTTGAACCAAGCCGCTCTCGACGATCCCAGTTGTAAACGTTGGAGCCGGCACGGAAGCACTCGCTACCTTTGGAAGCCCGATCAAGTGGCCAAGGCCATCGCGTATGTGATGGACCAGCAGGGTGAGCCAATGGCTTGGTATCACGATGAACAGTCCTGCCGGTGACAACGGAGCCGCGCGCGTCAGCAAGCGTACGATGCGCGGGGGGGGCGTGATAATACTGGGTGGCGTAGCGCTTCCTTACGGTCGCGGCTCCGAAGCCGTCCCGAGCAACACGGCGCGCCTTGCACCGGTAGCCGATGGCACGTTGCCCGGACGGCCGTGGAAAGATTCGTATGCCAGAATCGCGAATGCGATCGCTTCCTTGGCGTCGACGTCAATCCCGTAATCAGCCGATGTTTTCACTGCTGCGGGCAATACTGCTCGCAAGCGCTCCATCAAGAACCCATTGTGAGCGCCGCCGCCGGATGCGATGACTTCCGCGATCCCCGTATATCCAGCAACGGCCCGGGAGATGGTTTGCACCGTGAGCTCAGCTGCAGTTGCAACCGCATCCTCCAGCGTTATGGCTTGAAAGTTCTTCAGAAACTCTGCGCCGTACTGCTCGCGGCCGGCCGTCTTAGGAGGCGCCAGCGAGTAATAAGGATCGGCCAACAGCCGCTCAAGCAGGGCCTGATCCACACGGCCCCGGCGTGCCAGCGCGCCATCGCGGTCATAGCTGCCGGTCAAGCCGTCCATCACCATATTGCCCGGTCCCGTGTCGCACGCGATCACACGATCAATCTCCGCGCCGGCCGGCAGCACCGTGATATTCGCGATGCCCCCAATATTCAAGGCGATCCGTCCGATCTCGCCATGGCGGAACAGCCGGTAATCGACGAATGGAACCAGTGGAGCGCCCTTCCCGCCAGCCGCAATATCGGCGCTGCGAAAATCAGCGATTACGCGGATGCCGGTGCGCTCCGCGATCACGGCCGGCTCGGCGATCTGCAGCGTGCTGGCGACCCGGCGGCCCAGGTACTCCACCGGCGAGCCCTCATGGAAAATCGTCTGGCCGTGCGAGCCGATCAGCTCGACAGAGGCAAGCGGGATGGACAAACGCTCGCAAGTTCGCTGAAGCGCCTCAGCGAACAACTCGCCCAGCAGAAAGTTGAGCCGCGCGATTGCGCCCGTGTGCGTGTCGCGGTTCGATACCGCAAGAATGGCGTCGCGGATCGGCGGCGCATAGGGCACGGTGGCGTGGCCCAGGATCGCCAGCGAATTATCGCCGATGTCGGCGATCGCAACGTCGATCCCATCCACCGACGTCCCGCTGATCAGACCTGCTACCCTCACCGCCGCCGCAGCTCCTGCTGCAGTTCATTTAGCAGCTGAAGCGCCTCGATAGGCCGCAATTCATCTATCTTCACGTTGCGGATACGGTCGGCAATCTCGTAATTCACCGGCTCGAACATCTTGATCTGCATCGGCGCGGCGGCCCGAGGCACCAACTCCTCGCTCACAGCCAGCTCCGATTTTTCATGCAGCGCCAGAATCTCCCGCGCGCGTTCAATCACGGCCAGCGGCAGCCCCGCCAGGCGCGCTACCTCGATGCCGTAACTGCGGTCAGCCGAGCCAAGCTCCACCTTGCGCAGGAAGATGATTTGATCGCCCGCCTCCTTCACCGAGACGTGCAGGTTGCGCACGCCTTCCAGCTGTTCGGCCAGCTCCGTCAGCTCATGATAGTGAGTTGCGAACAGCGTGCGCGCGCGGATGCGCTGGTGGATTTGCTCCACCACGGCCCAGGCTAGCGCCAGTCCGTCATACGTCGCGGTTCCGCGCCCGATCTCGTCCAGAACGATGAGGCTCCGCTCGGTCGCGGTGTTGAGAATGACCGCGGTCTCGGTCATCTCCACCATGAACGTGGATCGCCCGCGCGCCAGATTGTCGGCGGCGCCGATGCGCGTGAATACCCGGTCCACCAGCGGCAGCAGCGCTGATTCCGCCGGCACGAAACAGCCCGTCTGCGCGAGGATCGAGATCAGCGCGGCCTGGCGCAGATAGGTCGACTTGCCTCCCATATTAGGCCCGGTAATCACCGCGATAAATCCGGACGCGTGGTCAAACGAAAGATCGTTGGGGATGAAACGAACGGCTTCGCGTTCCGCCAGCTTTTCAATCACTGGATGCCGTCCGCCGATGACGCGCATATCGCCGGATTCGGAAAAGCGCGGGCGGGTGTAGCGGCTTTCGGCGGCAACCTGGGCCAACGAACACGTGACGTCGAGTTCGGCCACAGCCGCGGCGGTCTTACGGATGCGCTCGGCGTGACCGGCGGCCCACGCGCGCAGCTCCTGGAAGATCTCGCGCTCGATAGTGAGGCTCTTCTCCTCGGCGTCCAGGACTTTGCTTTCTAGTTCCTTCAGCTCGGGCGTGGTGAAGCGCTCGGCGTTCACCAGCGTTTGCTTGCGCTCATAGTCGGCGGGCGCCAGGTGCTGGTTTGCTTTGGAGATTTCGATGTAGTAACCGAAAACATTATTGAAGCGAACCTTCAGGGACTGGATACCTGTGCGCCCGCGCTCGCGCAGCTCGATCTGCGCGATGTACTGGCGGCTGTTGCGGCTGAGATCGCGCAGTTCGTCGAGCCCTGCGTGGAATCCGGCGCGAATGGCGCCGCCATCGTTGAGATTCGCCGGCGGCTCATCGGCGATAGCAGCCAGAATACGGTCGCGAACCTCGGGGATTTCGTCAAGTTCGCCATGCATCCGCCGCACTCGCACGCAGGGAAGGTCGCCGGTGTGCCGCTTGATCTGAGGAATTACCGCGAGCGACCGGGCCAGCGCCGCCATCTCGCGCGGACCAGCCGTCCCGAGCGACAGTTTCGAGAGCAGCCTCTCCAGATCGAGCACGCTCTCGAGCAGCTTGCGCAGCTCGGAACGCGCGATAGTCGCTTGTAACAGCTCCTGCACGGCGTCCAGTCGCTGCTCGATCTCCGCGCCATCGAGCGACGGCCTCAGCAGCCGGGCCCGCAAGAGGCGGCCGCCCATCCCGGTGCCGGTTTGATCCAGTACGTGTATCAGCGTGGATTCGCGGCTCTCGCCCGCGAACAGGGGCTCCAGCAGTTCCAGATTGCGGATGGTGACTGCGTCCAGCACCATGCACTCGGCGCGATCGTAAAAACTGGGCCGGTCAAGATGCGCCAGCGCGGATTTCTGAGTGTCGCGGAGATAATGCAGAATCGCGCCCGCCGCGCCCACCGCCAGCGGCCGCTCGCCCAGTCCGCAGCCTTCCAGCGTAAGCAGTTTGAAGTGCTCGCGCAGCGTGCGGTCGCCATACTCAAATCCGAAAACCCACTCGTCCAGCTCGGTCCGCAGAGTGGGGAGTCCGGTAACCGCCGGTGCAGCCAGCACCTCCCGCGCATTCAACGTGTCGATTGCGGCATTCACATCCGCGGCGTCCAACTCGGTGACACGAAACTCGCCGGTGGAGACATCCACATGTGCCAACCCGGCTCGCGCTCCGTTGCGAGCCACCGCCGCCAGAAAGCTGTTCTCGTGCGAGCGCAGCAGCACTGAATTGGTAGCCGTCCCGGGCGTGACCACGCGAGTGATCTCGCGCTTCACCAGCTTCTTGGCAGCGCTGGCCTCTTCCATCTGATCGCAGATGGCGACGCGGTAGCCCTTCTGGATCAGCCTAGCGAGATAATTCTCAGCCGAGTGATAGGGCACACCGCACATCGGAATCGGCTGTCCCTTTTCCTTGTTGCGCGCGGTCAGAGTGATCTCCAGCTCGCGCGCCGCCGTCACCGCGTCATCGTAGAAGAGCTCGTAAAAATCCCCTAGCCGAAACATCAGCAGGGCATTCGGAACCTGTTCCTTGATCGCGTGATACTGCCGCATCAGCGGCGTTCCGGCGTCAGCGGACATCAGTAGTGCAGGGTCATGCCCTGCCAGACGCATTCACGCATAAATTCCGCGCAGCTTCACCGCGAAGGCCACTCGATCCACAGCCAGCATATACGCCGCCACCCGGTTATTGACCCGATGTTTCTCGGCAAATCCAACTACGTCCTTGAAGCTGTTGACCATGATCTCTTCGAGCCTGCCGTTCACCAGCTGCTCGTTCCAGAAGTAGCCTTCGCGATCCTGCACCCACTCGAAATAGGAGACCGTGACCCCGCCAGCATTCGCAAGAATGTCGGGCATTACGAAAATCTTTTTCTCGGCGAGAATGGCATCGGCCTCGGACGTAGTCGGCCCGTTCGCGCCCTCGCAGATAATCTTGGCGCGGATGCGATCCGCATTCGCCGACGTGATCACGTTTTCCTTCGCCGCCGGCAGCAGCACGTCGCAATCCAGGTACAAGGCTTCCTCGCGGTCGATCTCCTCGGCTTCCGGATATCCAATGATCGATCCGGTTTCCTTGCGATGCCGCAGCAGCCCCTCGATATCGAGGCCGTGGCGATTGTAAACCGCGCCATCGTATTCGATAGCCGCGATTACCTTGAACCCGTCGCGCGTCATCAGTCGCGCCGCGACTCCTCCGACGTTTCCGAGTCCCTGTACCACCACGCGCGTTTCCGAGGGCTCAATGCCGAACATGCGAAGCGCCTGCAGTGTGACAATCAGACAGCCGCGCCCCGTGGCTTCGACGCGTCCTCGCGACCCGCCCATTTCGATCGGCTTGCCCGTAACCACCGCCGTCACCGTGTGCCGCTTGTGCATCGAGTACGTGTCCATGATCCAGGCCATGGTCTGCGCGTCGGTATTCATATCCGGCGCGGGCACGTCGCGCTCGGGACCGATAAAATCGAGAATCTGCGATGTATAGCGGCGCGTGATGCGTTCCATTTCGCCCGGCGAGAGCACCTTGGGCTCGCAGATCACTCCGCCCTTGCCGCCGCCGAACGGGATGTTGACTACCGCGCACTTCCAGGTCATCCACGCGGCCAGCGCGCGCACCTCATCCAGCGACACATCGGGCGCGAAACGGATGCCGCCCTTGGCCGGACCTCGCGCGATGGAATGCTGCACGCGATATCCGGTGAACACTTCGATACGTCCATCGTCCAGCATCACGGGAATGCTGACGGTGAGCTCGATGGTGGGCGTCCGTAGCACCTTTTGCAGGCCCTCATCGAGCCCCAGTCGATTCGCCGCCTCATCGAACCGGGCCGCGGCTGACACCCAGGGATTGATTTCTTGTTCGACGGACGGGGTCGCTTCGAGAATCATCTGGCGCTGCCTCCGACACCATTGTAGCCTGCAATTATCCGCGCCCAAAGGCATTGGCTGGTGAGTCACCGCTGGAATTATAGCCTGCCGAGTCTGAGCCGCGCCCGTAAGGAAGCGATCGGCCCGCAGGTCGGCGTGTCCATAATCAGGAGAGGAACGTTACGATTCTCTTCTGCGGCCCTCGTTGGGCAGGATAGATCAGCAAATCCGCCTCCCGCAGGCGAAACCGCCTGCCCCACCAGCTAGACCTTGCAGGACCCGCGGTAGAATGAAAGTGCCCTCGGGGGCGGTTAGCTCAGTTGGTTAGAGCGCCTGCCTTACAAGCAGGAGGTCCGCGGTTCGAGCCCGCGACCGCCCACCAAAATCAGCGACTCCAATGATGACGGAGGCGGGGGTACACGACGCCCGACATCGCGGATTCGTCAAGTCCATCCAGAAAATGCGATAGCTGAGCCGACCACCCAACGGGGTCCGAAATGACGTCCGCATAGGCCACAAATAGTGTGCGAATGTTCGGCTGCCCGCCGAGCCAGCGCCGGGTGTGTTCAAGCTCCGCTGTAAAGGCCGCGATTATGCGGTCTTCCTCCTGTCCGGCCGCCGCATTGCCGCGCGCGCGAAGCATATCGCGCTGGGACATAAAAACTTCGCCGAGGTCCCTCTCCATAAAGACGGCGCGATACTCAAAATCCGGAGGCAGATGAGGCAAGAGGCGATAAATGATCTTCACCGCTTTGCCGCGCGCGTCCGCCATCCAGGAGGTGTCCCGGCTCATGCGCGTCACGGGTTCGTATTCGAAGTATCCTCGCGGATTGTGGACATCGGGCGCGCGCCGGTTGTCCGTCACGGCAGTCAGGCCGCCCGCCGCGAGCATTTGCATCATCAGCGAAGTGCCAGATCGAGGCATTCCGGTGACCACCGTAACGTAATTGCGAATGCTCATGGCGAAATCCGGAACCGCTGGGCGAACGCCAGAGCGGTGGTGGTAATTAAGATGAACCATGCGATCCAAGGCAGCGCGATTCCCGCGATGGCGATGCTCGTTTCAGGGTAATCGACTTCCACCCACGCGATCTCGCCGGCGGGCAGGCGAGCCTCTTCAGGACGCAGCAGAAACTGCGCCAGAGAGCGAACGCGCTTGCGCACCAGAAAAATGGAACGGGTCCCCGCGGCAACGGATTTATCGACCGTGACTCCGCGAAAAACGAGGCGCAGGCTGCCGCGAACGGGACCGACTGCGCGTATGCGCCAGCTGATCTGGCGATCCACCAGGCTGCGTATGGGCGGCGTCTCGACGGAGATTTCCGGCGGCGTCTCGAGATTGGCCGTGTCTTCCGGGCCAAATTGACCGGCCACCTGAGCTGTGACCACGGACGGTTCCCCGACGCGCAGGGGCGCATACCCGTACACGGTATCCAGTTGGACCAGCAGCCACGCCAGGGGAAGCGTCAGGATTAGCGCCGGGCGCGCCATCAGGAAGCAGAAGCGCAGATTCTCACGCAGGATGGACTTCTGCGCCCGCCAGATCAGTGGTGGCTCGTCATAAAAGAGACGAAACTCTAGAAGGTGCGCATGGATCCTCTTGATGTTGCTTCGGACCTTAGCAAGATCCACCGTGTTGCGGAATACCCAAAGCGCGATCCATCCAATGGCGGCGCTCACCGCCGCGAGACTCAATGCGATCATGGCATCCGGCTATTCCAAATAACCCAGCCCCTTCAAGCGGCGCTCGACTTCGTCTGGGCCCGCCTGCTGTTCGGCGCTAGAGAGTTCCCTTTCAATCGCGTGCTGCACGAACTCCTCCGGCGAGCTGTAGCCGGCCTTTTTCGCATACTCCTCGACGCGTTTCCACAAATCGGAATCTATCTTGACGGTCTTCATATCAGTAAACCGGCCGCCCGCTCATTCCCGGGCCGGGGCGCACGCCGAACTCATTCAGTATTGTCACTGTAAGATCCTTCAAGCGCGGACCGGTCACGCGAGGCTTGCGCGTTCCCATCAAAACGCCTGGGACATTTCCGGCGGCGATGCAATGGTCCGCAATCCAGGCGTCCGTGTTTTCAACCAGCACCTCCGGAGGAATGGCGCCCAAAGCGGTCTCCCAGGACGCGCGATACCCGCGCGCGTAACCCACGACGAGGTCGGGAGCGAACCTGTTGTCCGCCGTCTCAACGCGAGTCACGTCGTCAATGACAAGCTCGCCGGTGCCGGGATCGCGAAACTCGCGCAGCCGGTTTGCGAGGCCGGCGATGACGGAATCGCGTTCGCCGGGATGCACGCTCCCGTTCCGCTCGCGGCCCGACAGATTGACATAGAGGGCGTTCAATCCCATGGCGTATGCCTTGGTCCGCCGCCAATCGACGTGGGCAAACATCTCACCGGAGCCCGTGTTCTGAGGATCGTCGAGCGCGAGAAAGCCCTCGCGCATCAGCCATGTATTCAGGTTCACAGCGCGGTTGAACGGAGC
This sequence comes from Acidobacteriota bacterium, assembly GCA_030776455.1. GTDB lineage: Bacteria > Acidobacteriota > Terriglobia > Bryobacterales > Bryobacteraceae > JALYHQ01. Next base: position 14,738 of record JALYHQ010000080.1, read on the forward strand.
AAATCCATGGTCGGACATCACGATGACAACGCTGTCCGGGGCACGGCCGAGCACGGTGCCGATCTCGCGGTCCACTGCCTGATATGTCTCCAGCAGCTGCTTGTCGTGCTTGCCCCAGAGCACATGCGAGTTCTGATCGATCTCCGAGAAGTAAAAGAATAGCAGTCCATCGCGGAAGTGGGCGAGCGCATCGCCCAGCATGGCCGCGTGCTCATGGGCGCTCAGCCCGCTTTGGGTGAGGTACTCCGGCAGGTCGAGAGCGCCAAATCTGAGCGCCGATGTGTCCTCTTCGATTCCTTGCGTGTAGAACGGCCCAATCCGGCCGGCCAGGTCGCGGCTGAAGGAAGCGGGAACCGAGATGGGCAGCGCGGGATCGGACGGATCGATATTGAGCGGCGAACGGTAGACGCGAAATCCCGGATGCAGTTCGCGCGCATACAACCGGAACATACCCGCGGCGCTCGCGAGCCCGCGAATGAGCGGAAAGCGAACGCGAATCCAGGGCGACCACTCGCCCTGGCGGAGGATGAACTGCTGTTCTCCGATACGGCAGCGCATGCCGGCGGCGTCCGGATCGATGTCCGCTATCAGTTCCAGAGTTGCCGGGCGGCGATCGCGGCGCAGTGTGTTGGGCGGACCCTCGATGGGCAGCACCACGCGGCCGCCGGTTACCGCGACGCTGACGATGCGGCCGCCGGAAACGTCGCCCGGCTGCTGCAGCGGATCGTCGGTGTAGTAAGTGAACGTGCCGAACGTGCCTTGCAGATCGGGTGCGCCCATACCCGCCAGCGCCTGCCCCGCATTGACGGGAGGATAATTCACCGGCATTCGCATGACGGTCACCGGAATTCCGTGTTCCTCCAGAATTTCCCAAAACGTTTGGCCGCGGCGAAACGAGCGCAACCGCGCTTTCGACAGCGGCAGCTGGTATGGTCCGACGCTCAGGTGGTGAGCGGGTTCCATCACCTCCGCCATTGAAGAAAGCGGCTGGATCGTCGCAGGGTCCCGGTGAACGAAATCGAATATGCCGAACTGCGCGGGATCCATTCCGGTGATGAAGCTGGACCATGCCACCGGGCTTTGCGGAGGCGTGGTGGTGGCCAGGCGTTCCAGCCCCCCGGATTCGCGCAGACGCCGCAAATTCGGCAACTCATCCCAGTGTTTCTCGACGAAGCCGGGGTCCATGCCATCCACTCCCAGCACGATGACGCGCTTGCCGTGAGCGCCTGACCGGCTGCGGCCGCAAGCTACTGATATAAGCAGAATTACCGCGATGGCTGCGGCGCTCGCGAACAGCTTCATAGGGTGACAGGCAGCGGCTTGCCATCCATCCAGGCGGGCGGCTCCAGGCCGAACAGCGTAAGAGCGGTTGGCGCCATGTCCTCAATGCCGGGATCAGGCGCGTCAATGCGCCGGCTGCAGAACAAGACGCCGGGAACCAGCAGTGGGTCCACGCAATGATCGCCGCTCCAGGCCTTCTGGTTATCTTCGATGACGCGGGATGTCACTTGACCCACGGCGGCTTCCCACGATGTCCGATATCCCTCGCTATAGCCAATTATAAGGTCGGGAGCGGAGTCCAGGTAGGGTCCCTTGTACAGATCCGACGTGGCGTAAACCTGCCGGATCGCAGTGGTTTCGCGTTCGTCATCGCGCAATCCGGAGAGTTTGCCAACGAGTTCGCGTTTCAAGGCCTCCGTCTCGGCGCCGGGAGCGACAATTCCACCCGCCTCTCGTCCTTTGACGTTCAGGTACAGGCCGCTCAGCCCGACGCAATAAGCGCGTGTGCCGGCCCAATCGACGCCATCGAAATAGCGGCCGCTCTCGGCAGCGCCACCGGACAGTGCCAGGTAGCCGTTGGCGTGCAGCCAGGAGTTCAGGTTTACGGCGCGGCGGAATGAGCAAAATCCGTGGTCGGAAAGAACGAACAAGATGGTGCCGTCGTCCGCGTGCTCCATGGCTTTCCCGGCTAGGCGATCCATGCGCTCATAAAGATCCGGTATCGCGTTTTGCCAGCGCGACGGGCCAGCACCGTCCAAATACCGGAACATCATGTGCTGCACGCGATCGCTGGTGTCGAACACGCAGGCCACCACCCCGCGGCGCGTGTGCGACAGCGCGTTCTCAAACATCGCCTCGCGCTCTTTCAGCGTCAGATATGCCTGTTCCAGGAAGGCCGCTTCGTCAATGACGCCTTCGTTCAGCGCCCAGGTATCCTCCGCCATGCCCACAGTCGCGAATGGTCCCAGCAATTTGGCGAGGTAGCCTGCGTAATACAAAGGGTGACTGATGGGCAAGGCGGGTGCTTCAGGATCGATTTGGATGGGTGTCACATACATCGAAAACTCGGGCGACATCTCCGTGATGCGGAATCGCGCGATTCCACGAATGGCAGCGGGACCGGCGCGGAACGCCAGCTTGATCCAGGGCGAATATTCGCCGCAAGTAAGGGGGTACGCCTCGCCGCAGATATGCAGTGTCGCCGCATCGCCGGGAATCACGGAGATGCGAAACGGAAGCGCCAGCGCGCCCGCCCCCTCGACAAGATCATTGTGCGGGCCTTCCAGCGAACCGCTCAGTTCAGCGCCTTTGCGCGCCAGCGGATAGCGGCTTCCGCTTTCGTATGCGGGGCGCTCAAGGCGTGTCGTAAATTGGGAAAAACTCCCTTGCGTTCCGCGCAAATCGGGCGTACACATCGCCGCGAGGACTCGGCCGTCGAATTTCTCGGGAGGAAATGTGATGGGCACGCGGATAATTGTGCTGGGGATGGCATGCTCTCCGAGGATTTTCCAGAAAGACTTGCTCTTGCGCCGCATTTCCACCGCCGGCCGCTCCAGCGGGATGCGGAATCGTCCAATCCGCCAGACCCGCCGCGCCGGGCGAACCTTGGCTGAAGACAGCTCCGGCGCGTAATTTCTCAAGCTGCGATTCAAAAAATCGAAGATATTGTGCTTGGCGGGCGATACCCCGGTGGCGAACGTAGACCAAGCCACGGGAGATTGCGGCGGAAAAGTGGTCCGCAGGCGATGAAAAGACCCTTGCTGCTTCAGGCGGGTCAGGTTGGGCATCTTGCCCTCCGCCATATACTGCTCCGTGAGGCGAGGGTCCAGGCCGTCCAGGCCGAGAAAAATAACTCGCTGGATCCTCGCATGCCGGAAACCCGGTTTCCTGCGCAGAACGCCCCAGGCGGTCCGAAAAGGCCATACCAGAAAGGAGCCTGCCGTCAGAAGCAGGGATATCAGCACGCTCAGGAACGATCCAAGGAACGCAAAGCCCGCGCCCGGCCCGATGTACGCCAATATCGGTGCAATCATTACCGTTCAGGTTACAACCTTTGCAGATCCTGGGCGAGGGGCGCGATGGGCCCTCGGAACCGGTTTAGAGCCTGGCCAACTTGGCCGTTGACTTTTTCAGCGGCTCGGAGTAGTATCTATCCCAAGTTACAAAAGCTGCTGCAACCTCGTCCGTTGGTTTGTTGAAAAAAGGGGAAACGACATGCGGAATCTGAGCGTGAGTTGGGGAATTGTGTTTCTGTTGCTTGCAGGCGCGGGCTTCACGGAAGCGCAAACAGTGCAGGGCGTGGTCACCGGAACTATCTTCGACGCTACCGGTGCCGTACTTCCTAACGCCGACGTCACTTTGATTAACGCCGACACCACCATCAGCCAGAGCGTGAAAACCGGCAACGACGGAGGGTATCGCTTCTCATTGGTGCCGCCCGGAATGTACAAGCTGGACGTGAAGGCAACCGGCTTCACCGAGAAACAGATCACTCAGATCAAGGTGGATCCCAGCCAGACGGTGCCCGTGAATGCGACGCTCGCGGTAGGCACGGCCACAACCTCGGTGGAAGTGGAATCGTCGGCTACCCTGGTGCAGACCGCGACTTCCGACCTCGCCACCACCATCAACCAGAGGACCATTGAGAGCATGCCGCTGCTGACGCGCAACGTCTTCGATCTGGCCTTTTCCGCTCCGGGGGTCACGCAGGGGATGAACTTCAACGCTGTTTCCGGGGGCGCCCGCGAGTCCGGCACCACCAATATGCTGAACGGCGCGGACAATAACGACAATTTCAGCGAAGGCTCTTATAACGTCAGCCCGCCGCTGGAATCCGTGAGCGAGTTCAGCGTGCTCACCAACGTGATGAGCGCGCAATACGGACACGCCTCCGGCGCGCTGGTGAGCACCGTTCAGAAGACCGGAACCAATCGCTTCCACGGCGTGGCTTACGAGTTTAACCGCAATACGGCCTTCAACGCCTCCACTTTTTTCGACAATCGCGCGGGCAACCCTAATCCCAAGTACATACGCAACCAGTACGGCGTTGAGATCGACGGACCAGTTATCAAGAACAAGACTTTCTTCATGTTTGCCTACGACCGGCTGGACCTGCGCACGGGCGGCACTCTGGTTGTGCAAGTCCCGACGCCCAGCGAGTTGGCCGCTATCAGCAATGGCGCTTCACCGAACGCGCAGGCCTATCTGAAGGCCTATTCGCCTCTGACCTCGAACGCTCTGTGCCCAGCCGAGGCGGTTAACCAGCCGAACGCAGTAGGCCACATCGGCTGTATCAATGTCTTCGACCCCGCCCTTACGCCTTACAACACATACGTGGGAAGAATTGATCACAATTTCAGCTCCAAAGACCGGCTCAGCTTCACGGCCAACATCGTAAGGGGCAACTCGACGGACAAGTATGGCGGCGGTTATGCCACCAGCGCCACGCCAATTCCCGCAGTGGATCTGGAGCACTACCACAATCTGTCCCTGGTTGAAACGCATCTCTTCAGTCCCAGCCTGCTGAACGAAGTGACTATCGCGCACAATCGCCACTTCTCCACTTACCAGGCGGGCACCGGCAAGTCGCCACTGGGAGCGGAAATCATCATCGACGGCGACAACTACGACGGCTTGGGTTTTGGGTTCGGACCCAGTGAAGGCGCACTGGTGCAGGGCTTCGTCCAGGACCGGTGGCAATTCCAGGACAACCTGAGTTGGACCAAGGGCAAGCACAATTTCAAGTTCGGCGCCGGCTTTCAGTACGGTATCCTGTATCGCAACTGGGACCTGGGCAACCCCGGATACTATGAGTTCGATAACACCATCGGCCCCACGCCGCAGTCCGTTGGCGCTCTGCTGCCCGGTGGCCTGATCGGCAATATCAACGACATCACCAACAGCAACTTCCAGCACGACTTTCCGTACTATTCGGAACTTTCCATCAATCCGCAAACCGGCGCACTGGGCAACGCCTATCGCCACTACATCATGAAGGACACCAATCTGTTCTTCCACGATGACTGGAAGGTGACGCCGCGGCTCACTTTGAACCTGGGCCTGCGGTGGGAGCGCTATGGAGCGCCGACGGAAGCGAATAATACCATCGCGCAATTCACGAACCTCACCGGCACGGATCCGGCGACAATCGCTGCGGCTCGCGTCACTCCGGTGAAAAGCATGTGGACTACGCCGAACAAAGACTTTGGCCCGCGCGTCGGCTTTGCGTATGACTTGTTTGGCGATGGCCGGATGGCCGTTCGCGGCGGTTACGCCATCTCGTATGACCGGCTTTTCGATAACATCTGGTCCAACGGCGCATGGAACCCACCCTTCTATGCGCTGCTCGATCACGACGCCACTGCGGGTGACATCATTAGCTACACGATTGGTCCCTCCATCGCCGGCTATGCTCCGGGCACAATCCCGTCGGTCGGCCACCGTGTATCGGTCCGCACGATGGACGTCCACATGAAAGATTCATCGGTCCAGAGCATGTATTTCGGCGTGGAGAGGCAGTTCTGGCATGATTTCCTGTTGCGCGTGAATTACCAGGGCTCGATGGGACACCATTTGTCGCAGTTGATGAACCTGAACCGTTTCGATGGCTCGGAGTACAACCCGACCCTGAGCACCGCCAAGAGCAGGCCGAATGATCTGTATTCAGGTTTCAACTATCGAGCTAACAACCTGAACTCCAATTACCACTCACTGGTAACGGAAGTCCAGAAGCGCTTCAGCAAGGGTCTGCAATTCCAGTTCAGCTTCACGTGGTCGCGCCTGATGGACACCGGCTCGGATCTGTTCACGGGATCGACAACAACCGGCGGGTACAGCCAGCCGTTTTACTTCGTCAGCAATAGCAAGCCCGGACTCGCTTATGGTCCAGGAGCTTTTGACCACCAAAAGAACTTCAAGGGCATATTCACCTATGAGCTGCCGTTCCTGAAGAACCAGCCCGGGTTCGTCGGACGGGTTCTGGGCGGCTGGCAGCTTTCCGGTTTCTACCAGGGCTACTCCGGCCATCCCATCGACGTTTACATCAACCGAAGCCGCTATGTAGGCAACGCGCTTGATCCCAACGGATTCAAAGAGAACATTGGTGGAGATTACAACCTCGACGGCGTCTTGAACGATCATCCGAACTTTATCGGTCCAAACGCCAGCTCCGCTTACTCTCATTTCAGCCCGGCGGACGGCATCTTCATCGATAACAACCGGATCGGTTGCGGATTCGCCGGCGCTAAATCCACGAACGTTGCGGCGTGCAACGCCGCTTACGGGGTTACCACGCCGAACTCGTTGTTCGTAAATCCAGGAGGATACGGCATCCGTTTCGGCTCACTGGGCCGGAATCTGTTCCGGGGACCATGGTTCAACGGTATGGATGGATCGCTGCTCAAGAACTTCAAGGTCACGGAAGCTTTGAAGCTGCAACTCCGTTTTGAAGCGCTCAACCTGCTCAACCATCCGAACTTCGATGGAATCACTACAAACCTGAACAGCGGTAGTTTCGGCAAGGCGACGCTCCTGGCCGGTACGCCTTCGCGACGCTTGCAACTGGGCGTCCGGATCCAGTTCTAATCCGCTTGTGGGGCAGGGCGGATGCCCTGCCCCACAGTCATTTTCGGCGGTACGCTACCACGTCGTCTCCGTAGCTGCCCGACGCGCTGTACGTTACGCTTCGCCGTCCCAGGTATTCGAGTGCTGCCGGCCTTTGCGCCGGGAGCACCGTATTCGACAGGAACACGCCGCCGGATCTCATCATCCGTGCGATCCCAGTCATTGCCAGCGCCTGTTGGAACCGGTCATAGTAGACCAGGATATTCGTAGCCACCACCAGGTCAAACTGCTCACCATCCGCCACCTGTCCCACCACGTTCAAGTCTCGAGCTTCGATCCGCGATGAATATTTCGGCGCCACAGCCACGGCGCGCACGCTCAATCCCTTTGGCGCGGCCACGGACGTTGCGGGCGACCCGATCAGTTCCCCGAAATGTTCCCAATAGGCGATGGCTTGCGGCGTCCAATCCGCGGCACGATCGCGCGGCAGATGCACCACGTATGGCGTTCCCGATCGAGCTCGCTCCGCCATTTGCCGCAGATGGGCATTCACCGCCGGATTCAAATCAAACGTGACCAGCCGCGCGCCGGCCGGATCCGCGAGGCCGAGCCGAATCACTGCGTCCAGTACCGCGAACGGCTGGATCGTCTGTACCGGATAGAAATCGTAGCCGTCGCGTTTGTCCGCGAAATCCAAACCTGGGCCGATCACCGCGATATTCCGGATGTGTCCGGTTTCCAGCGCGCCTTTGCGCAGCATGGCCCGCAGCGTGTCTTCCAGAGCGAAATTCGGCAGCAGTGACGTGTCCGCCGATAACCCGCGCTGGTCGAATAGAGTGGAACGTACGAAAAGCGTCTCATTAGGATCGCCGGCGGCGGCGGCCGATCTTAGCTTTTCCTGATATCCGCGCTGCTCCAGGGCGAACCGGATCAGATTAGCCTCCAGAAACGCCTCCATGTCTTTCCGTTGTACGCCGCGCCGCCCAAGAGACTCGCGCGCGAACCGCAAACGCTCATTTGCGCCTGCACGCACCAGCGCCTCGGTTGCCACACGCGCGCGGACGCGGGCCAGCTCCACCAGTTCCCCGGCCGAAGTCACCGCCGCTTCAGGAGCCTCCAGTCGCGGCAAAGAGGTGAACGAGGTTCCATAGAGAATCAGGTTGCTGATAGAGTCCTCGACGCCGCGCTCTATCCGTTCGCGCACCTCGCGGTCCTGCGTCCTCACCCAGACGTCCCAAGCCGCCGCGTCCTCGGTGCGGCCGAACGCCGTCAGGATCTCCCGGACCTCGTCGAAGCTCAAGAACCGAGAATCGGACGCGGCTGCGGCGGTGATCGCGCAAGCAACCCAGATCCATCTCAACCATCCTCGGGTATGTCCCATTCCCAGCTCCGACACCAATAATACGCGTGCTGACAAGACGCGTGCTAGAGTGAGGAAAAATGTCCCGGCTTGTGTACTCCGTTCTGGCTGCGCTCATCTGTCAGACGATCTACGCCCAGACGTCCACGCCCGTGATATTGATCTCGGTGGACACGCTCAGGGCGGATCATCTTAGTTCCTATCAAGCGGGCCGGCGGCCGACGCCGCACATCGACGCGCTGGCAAAGAACGGAACCTTGTTCTCCCAGGTGAGCAGTCCGTTTCCCCTGACTCTGCCGGCTCACGCCGCGCTGCTCACCTCCACGTATCCGTTAGCGAACGGCGTAGAGGATAACGGCATCCCGCTTCCAACTTCGGCCGTGACGCTGGCCGCGGTACTGAAGAAAGCGGGTTACCACACGGCTGCGTTCGTGGGAAGCTTCGTTTTGGACCGGCGCTTTGGCTTGAACCAGGGCTTTGACGTATATGACGGCCCCGTCGATCTTCACAATAAGGCGGCCACAGTCCCGCTGGAGCGGAAGCGTCAGGGCGCCCAGGTGACCGAAGCCGCGACGCGCTGGCTGGAACGCAATTCAAACACGCCCTTCTTTCTGTTTCTGCATTTGTACGACCTGCACTTACCCTACGATCTGCCGCAGGATCCGGGCTTGCGCCGCGGGGAAACCGGTTATACGGCCGAACTCGCTTACGAGGACCGGGTGCTGGGGGAGTTTTTCGCGTTCCTCGATCGCCGCAAGCTGCTCCAGAAGGCGCTCATCGTTTTCACCTCCGATCATGGAGAGGGTCTGGGCGAGCATGGGGAGAGCACGCACGGCTACTTCATTTACCAGAGCACTCTTCACGTACCGCTCATCATGCACTGGCAGTCGGGCTTCAAGCGCGCTCCCCGCGAGAGGGTGGATGAAGCCGCCAGCCTTCTGGACGTCGCGCCAACCATTCTGGATGCGATCGGCCTGCCGCGTCCCGCTGCGATGCGCGGACGCAGTTTAATTGGGGATGCCGGGGGCGTGTCCGAAATCTATTCCGAAAGCCTGTATGCGCGAAATCATTTCGGGTGCGCCGCTGTGCGGAGTATGCGCGCCGGCCGCTACAAATACATCGAGTCTCCCACGCCCGAGTTGTACGATCTCTCCAGCGATCCCAGCGAGCAGCGAAATCTTTATGACCAGCAGCGCTCCAGAGCCACCGCGCTGGGCGAGCAGATGGCCGCGGTGCGTCGAAGCTCCCCGCCGCGGTCCGACCAGCCGCCCTCGCCCAAGCCGGATACTATCGCCGCGCTCCGCTCACTCGGCTACCTGAGCGGGTCCACTGCCGCCAAACACGTGGAATCTCGAGTGGATCCGAAAGATCGAATCCAGGATTTTGAACGCTACGTCGGCGCCCTGGGGCTTTCGTCCGAGGGCAAGGTGGTTGAAGCCCGCGGTTTGCTCCGACGCCTGAGCGACAAGCTGCCGGATGTGGTGGACATCCGCATCAGCCTGGGATTGAACCAGCAGCAGCTGGGCGATAGCGCCCAAGCCGCCCGTGAATTCAAACGCGCGATCGCGCAGGCGCCTTTGGATGCTCAACCGCATTTCGAGCTGGGGTCCTGTTACTTCCGGATGGGCCAATTGGACAGCGCTATTCAAGAGTTCAAGGCCGCGCTGGCGATAGAGCCGTGGTACACGCGAGCCGATGAAGCGCTCGCCGAAATCTATATTCAGAAGAGGGATTTTCCGCAGGCCCGCGCCTGTCTGAACTACCTGCTGTCCGTGGATCCCAATAACTACACGGGGCACTATAACCTGGGCATCCTTGCGGCGATGGAGGAGCACTGGAGCGAGGCCGAGCAGCGGATGCAATCGGCGCTCCGCGCGGATCCGGGCTCGGCCGAGGCTCACGATACCTTGGGCGGGATTTATTTCCAGCGCGGCCAATTGGAGCTTGCCCGGCGCCAACTCGAGGAGTCCATCCGCCTGCAGCCAAAGCTTGCTGCCGCGCACTACAAGCTTGCGCTGGTTTTTCAGAAACAAGGCAAGGCCGAGGCGGCCGCCGAGCAGCTCCGCGCCGCCCAGGCCGCGGCCGGCGGCCGGTAAGGCTCGGCCTTCAGACTTTCAGCAGTCCCGACCGGATCCCGTGAATCACCGCTTCCGTGCGTGTTCCGGCATGCAGCTTGCCGAGAATTGAATTGACGTGGAACTTCGCCGTGTGTTCGGAGATCTTGAGCCGTGCGGCGATCTGTTTGTTGCTGAGTCCTTCCGCCAGCATTTCCAGTGCTTCCATCTCGCGCGGAGTCAGCCGCTCGAATTCGGCTTCAGGCCCACCGCCCGCAGTCGTCGGCGAGCTCGCTTCAGCGCGAATAACAATGAGTCCAGCGGCGGCCGCATACAATGCGGCTACGATCTGTTCGGGCGTCGCTCCGCGAGGGAGAACCGCGCGGACGCCATTCCGGAAAGCGCGCGCCGAAGCGAGATCGTCCGTCAAAACCACTACGGGCGCGCGTGCCGGGATGTCCGGAAGCTCCTCGCACAGGATGACGTCCGCCTCCGGCGGTGAGCCCGCCATCTCTACTCCTTGATCCCCCTCGAACAGCGATTCGAAGCCCGCTCGAGTAATCGCGGACGGCGTCTCTATCCAGACGCGAATCACGCCGCCTCACCGCAGGCTCTATCCCGCAGTGGGATGGCCACCTCGCGCTCCTGCGCATGGTTGCCGCGCGTGAACCGAAGCTTGAGAATCTTGGCTGACTCCCGTATCGAGTCCGCCAGATCTTCGGGACTCTCGAACGATTTCTCGTTCGCTCCGATCAAGACATCGCCGATCAAGAGTGAAGCACGTTCCGCGGGACTGTCCTTGTCGACGGTTAAGACCAGCAGGCCCGGGCCGCGGCGCCGGCCGAGACTCACGGGTTGAATTGTGACACCCAATCTAGGGCCGGCTCCATTCTTCACGAAATCCCAGACCGTGGAGACGGGAATGGACAGCGCGATTCCGGAGACGATCATGGTGTTGATGCCGGCCAGGAGTCCCGCCGCATCGGCCAGCGGCCCGCCTGAGTTTCCGGGCGCGAGGCGGATCGCCGACTGCACCCAAGGCTTGCGGCCCAGGCCCGGAACCGGTCCCACGGCATGCACCACACCGGTTGTAAGCGCCCCCGTAAATCCCAGCGGGTTCCCTACGGCGACCACCAGCTCGCCTGGTTTGACCACGAATTCCCGGACGCCCACCGCGGGCAGACCAGCCACTGGTAGCCCCAGCTTTACCAAGTCGAGATGGCCATCTCGGTCCTTCACTTCGGCGGTAACCGTACGGCCGTCACAAAGCTCCACCGAGGCGGCCCCTTTCCCGATAACGTGAGCATTCGTAATGACGGTGCCGCTGCCATCCCAGATCACACCGGAACCCATGCTCTGCCTGCGGCGGTTGAAGCCGCGGATGTGAACCGTTGAGCGGCGGAGCAGCTCACCGACTTCGCCAATTCCCATCTCAGCTCCTCCCTGGCCGCTCCGCCACCACGATTTCGAGGTTCACGAGTGCGCCGCCCCGCAGAATTCGCGCGGGAAGCGTCCGTCCCACCGCATCCGCAAGCAGCGACCGCACGCTCTCCGGACGGCGGACCTGTTCACCGCCCAAGTCCAGCAGTACATCCCCGATCATCAGTCCAGCTTTTCCCGCGGGGGCGTTTAGATCCACGCTCACCGTCATTAATCCGCCTGAAGCACTTAGGCCCAATCCCTTGATGAGATGCTCGGGGAGCGCGATTGGTTGTAAACCCGCGCCCAGATACCCTTGTGGGACTCGCCCATGCTCCACCAGAGCGCGCAACACGCGCTCCACGGTCGCGTTGGGAACCGCAAACACCGCCACCCTCGACAATACCGGAGTTCCGATGCCGACCAGCTTCCCGGAGGCATCCACAATTGCGCCGCCGGCGGCCACCGGATGCAGAACAAGGTCCAATCGAATCACCCGGTCCAGCTTTCCGCCGCGCCATGTCTCGGAAGCGCCGCTAATGCTGCTGATTACCCCCACACCGGCGTTGGCGCTCTCTCGATTCCGTCCCACGGCAAGCGCGAGATGGCCGGGACGAATTCCGTCGTCTTCCAGCCGGGTGGCAACCGGGATGGCGAGATCCTTTACGCGCAGAACCGCGAGATCGGTACCCGGATCCCGGCCGGCCACCTCGGCTGCAAACTTTTCGCCGGCGCCGGTGGTGACAGTTACGTCTTCATCGTCGCGAATGGTGTGGTCGGCGGTGACCACAATGCCGGGCGACCAGTGCACGCCGCTCGAATTGAAACGCGGACGGGCGTGCACCGCCACCACCGCCCGTGCAGCTTGCTCCACCACCACCGCAAGCTCATTCGAAAAAGAAACAAGAGAACTGGGCATCCTGACACTCCTCTATTTCAGGATGCGCTCCTGGAACCCGGCTGCACATCGGCAAAACGGGCAGGTCGTCCCCGCCCAATCAGGCAGGGTCATTCGTAATATAGTGAAAACAGTCGATTATGAGCGACGAAGAGAACGGCCACGGAAAATCGCGATTGGATCGGCTCGAGGAGTTTACTGAAATCCTCCTGCAGGAGCATATCGCGTTCGCCGAAGAACACAAAAAGCTGCTCACCGCGCAAGTGGTCCTCAATAACCAGTTGCAAGAGATCAGCGCCTTGCAGAAGGTTACTGACGGAAGCCTGGCGGCCCTCGCGGAATCACAAAAGCACACAGATGAACGCCTGAACGCTCTCATTGCCATTGTGGATGGGATGATTTCCAAGCGGCCGCCTCCCCAGTAGGCTACCCCGACAGAAACGGCTGACCGCGCAACGCCTCATACAGCAGCCATCCGAACACGACCGTATACCCGCACGCCACCGCCACTACGGTATTCACCCCCGCCTTGCGCGCACGCATGGCGTAACCCAGCAGCGGCAGAATCTGCAGCGCGTGCATGCCGATGAAATGAGCCACCCGCAAGTCGCCGTACTGCGTGCTCCAGTTCACGAACGGCAACCCGGGACCGCCGTCCGGCGCGCCGACGGTGTGCGCGCCATGGCCCACCAGGCCGCCGCCCTCGGCGCTTGCCAGCAGGAAGATCACCAGACCCCAGCGGATTCCCGCCAGATACGCCGGCGGCAATCCAGGCACGCGTTTGAAGAACAGCGCCGCCACCCAGACCATCAGCACCGTATTCAATCCGATCATCGCGCCCATCACGATGAACACCACCGCATCGAACGGCGTATTGTTATTGAAGTGTGATATAGTCCCGCGCGCCGCCTGCATTGTAATCAGCGACATCTCCGCGAGCATGCAGATCGACACGCCCCAGCCGATGGCCCGCACTGTCCGCGGGCGATCCGGCAAATAGCGCAGGAGCCAAGCGAGCGTCCAGACAAAGATTGCGATAGAGACGGCGAATTTTCCGGGCTTGAGCCAGCGGTTGACTCCTAGAATGGTTACCGAGTCCGTTGCCGCCAGAATCGCCAACACCGCGGCCAGCGCCAGATGCAGCCAGCCCGTAATCGCCAGCGTGGGGCTCCCTCGATAAAGCTCTTTCAGCATCTATCTAAGAAACCCGCTCGCGCCACTGCCGGCCGCGCTCTCACTTGCTAGTGCCGCTCCGTTTTGTTGTCGGTAGCGCCGTGCCACATTTGCGCATTGATGATCACCACCGTGCCCGCTGGCCTTCACTCAGCATATGACCATCGTAGGACAGGGCCATGCCCTGTCACCACGGGCATCAGCGAAAATTCACCCTAGCGGCATTAGTCGTCTGCCCATCCACCGTAAGCACCAGATCCGTTTCTCCGCTCCCGCGCAACCCCACCGGAATCGGACCCACGTTGATCTGGTCCAGTCCCGCATATTGCCCCTGCGCGCCCGCGTACGGCACCGCTACACTCAGGCCGTTAATGGCGCATTGGACATCCCCCGCATGATTCCGAATCCCGGTCCCATACAGCGTCAAGTAAACCGACCCGTCCGCGGCCAAGTCGATCGGCACCGAGCTGCACTTCCCGCCGCCGCACTCGAAGACAGTAATCGCCGACTGGTTCGTGCCCGCTACACGAATTGCAGCCGCGGCCGCCACGCCATGCCCGCTGCCGTCGGCAGTGAATAGCGCGGGAGCGACATTTCGAATCAGAGCTGTTCCCGAAAGCGTCGTGTTGCCGTTCGTGAGCGTCAGCGCAGCCTGCCCGGGCGACATGCCGCCTGGAATCAGGAAATTGATTTGCCCCGGCGATACGTACGCTAAAGGCGCGAGCTGAGTCTGACCAGCGGCGTCGCGCACCTGCAGCGTTAGACCGGCCAGCGACATCGGCAGCGGCTGCGACTGCGCGGCCTGCGTTCCCGATGCCAGGTTCACCCCATAGACGGATACAAATGAATTCGGCGCGACGAAGGGTATTCCGCTTGCCGCCGAGAGTCCGACGGCAGCGGCGCCGATCCCCGCGCTGCATGATTCCGCCGTACTCAAGGGCCAGTACGACGTGACATCGGCGATGGCGCCTTCATACGATGCGAATTTCCGCCAGGGATACCAGGAGAGCGCCGCCAGTGGCAGCGAGCGTGTCGCGCAATTCCAATCCAGCATCTGATCGAGCGGCGGCAGTATCAGATTACAGCCGCTGCACGCGAAGGCCTGGTTCAGGCTCATGGGAACCGCCGGCTGCATTGAGTTCAGCACGAAGTTCGCTTCCCGGCGCAGCGCGGTGAGACCGCCCGCGCGGTCGTACCCGGCGGATGTAAACGGGTAATACCAAATACCGACATAATCCGCGACGCCGGTCTGATCGGCGTACTTGTTTCCTACACACGGCGTGCTCTTCGTATAAGCGCTTCCGGGCGCCCAATCCGACGGCTCGCCCAGGTCCTGATAGATCTTTACTCCCGGCCAGTAACCTTGAATCGTGTTGCGCAGCGCTCGCAGATCCGACGCAGAGAAGTATCCGCAAGGAGTGACATCGCTGCCGTAAGGATTGGTTGAGTAGGGCTCATTGAAAACATACAACGCGAGGATCAGACTGGAACGGCTCTGCAGATAAGCCAGCAATTCCATCCCCGAACCGGTGATGGTCCACTTGACGTTGTCGTACAGATAAGGGGGAGGATATCCGCCCACCATCAGCTTGATCCCGGCTTGCTCGGCCGCGTCCAGAGCGGGTTTCCAGCTCGCCGAGTTGTGCGGGTCCAGCGTGATGACGGCGAAGTCATATCCCAGGTTCTTGAGCGTCTTGAAATCCCCCGTGGCGGGGAAATGTGCCCCCGTCAGCATTTTCTGGGGCTGCGCATTCAACGCCAGCGCACCGAACAACGTAATGATTCCGATTGGCAGCTTCCACATACTCAATGCCTCTTCCCCGCTCCGGCGTCATTCGGCAGCTCCGGCCAATCCGGTCCCGGAACACCGGTAACAATTTCCGCCAGCCTGACTCGCGCCCGCAGCAGTGCATCCGGATCCGTATTCCAAGCATGAAAGCAGTTTTTCACCGCGTCACTGCATCCCACCGACAACACTAGATCCTTTACCGCTGCCGGATTCTTCCGCGCCGCCAGCGCCACCAGCTCATAATCCTGCATGCCGTCGCGAATCGATTTCAACCGCAGACTCGGTATGGGACCGTATACCGCCGCCGGCGACAAGCTTCCATAAGCGCCCGCCGGAACCACGTATCCCACTTCCTTTCCCGGATACACCAGCATCCCGTCGCCGTTGAAACAATCGCCTCCGCTCGATACGCTGCATGGATCCGTCCACGGACTGTGACCCCGCGCATAAATCTCGTTCCATTTCGCGGTGGTCCAATACAGCATGCCGCGCAAACCGTAGCGATAATCGATCCACGGAATAATCCGAAAATTCAGCAGCGGAAACTCGATCTGCCAGTAGGGCGACGGGTTCTCCGGATATTCCACCAGACCGGTATAGCTCCAGAACTGCTCACCCGCCGCCTGTTGTTGGGCGGCCTTCAGGGGATCGAACGCGCCGAAGCCCATCACAAAGGTGTTCAGACGCCCGAACAGGAATTGATCGAATCCCGGCTGATCGAAGTCGCCGGTGATCGCCACCTTCAGGTTGGGATTGCCCGTGTGGATCAGATCCGCGAACGCTTGCGTGTTCACGAAGTCAGCCGTGGTTTGCGGTTCGTCCTGAGGACGCAGCCACAATTTACCCGTAAGCCCTCGGCGATCGAACCACTGGTACGCTTCGTTCAGATACGTCGCAGCTTTCTGACGGTCCGCGCCCAGCGGATCGCCAAAGGGTCCGTGCTCTTCGAAGTACAGCTTGAAGTCGCTGCGTTCGGGGCGGCTCACCAGCGCCATCAGGCGGTCGTCATCCGCCGGAGACTGCGCGATGTGCCCGTTATTGTCGATTTTGAAATAGCTGTAAACCGGAATCTCCGGCACCACTCGATTCGCCAGCAGACCTTCATCCATCGCAATCGCCAGACTCTGGTGTTCCGGGCTGTCCTGTGAATACCCGTAGTACTTGGCGGGTCCGATCAAGTGCTCGGAATCGTAATCATGGAACGCCGAGTGCAGCGAAGGATTCCGCGGAATCGAAAAATTCCAGACCGTCAGCGTCACCGGAATCTGCGCGATCACGCCTCTCTGCGAAGTGATGGATACCGTTCCGTTGTACACGCCCGCGGCCGCCGGATCGGGCACCGCGATCTCGACATAAATCACCTGGTTCTGTCCGGCACTCACCTGGAATGGCGCGGGGACATAAATGCCGCCGGCCAGCCGCTCTCCCGTAAACGGGTTCCGGAACGGAATCAGCGCGTCGGGATATGTACCGGCCTGCGCTCCTCCCGCACCTCCGTTCGACGGCTTCGAAATGGAAACAAATTGTTCGCGGTAAAACACCACTGCCTGGGATGGCAGCGCCGTGCCTTCGGCCGTGGTGAACGGCGACGCGAGCGCGGCGTCCACTCCATCCAGACCGGCCGCTCCGCCGTTGATTACGATCTGAAACGCCTGTACCTCCCCCTTCGCGCCGTGCAGTACCGCCGCGGTTTGCCGGTGGTCCGGTGGCGCGCCGGTGAGGCTTGCCCGCTGCAGCGAATCGAGTACATAAACGCTGGCGCCGGCATCCTGGGCGCGCAGCCGCCGCGGGCTGTGCGTCTCCAGCACGATCACCGTGCCCACCAGAAGTAGAGTGCCGATTCGCATGAGGTGGCCGGACAAAAAACTTACCTCACGGTTTCCGGAAGTATGCCGCCGTGGTGTCTACCTTCTGGAAGTTGGCATCGATATTACGGGCCGAAAGAAATTCATCAACGGCTTTGCGCGCGCCTTCCCAGTAGCCATAGTCGTCGATAAATACGAATCCACCCGGAACAACCTGGTCATACAGTTCATCCAGGCAATATTTCACCGATTCATACCAGTCGCCATCCAGATGCAAGAGCGCGATCTTGCCGATCTCGGCCTTCTTGCCGGGAATGCTGTCCTGGAACCAACCTTTCACGAAGTGTTTGCCGCGCTGGCTCAGGTGCAGCTTGCGGAAAAAGAGCTCGCGCACGGTCTGTTCCGATCCCAGGCAGATTCCCTTCTCGCCCTTCTCGCCTAGGCAGCTGATGTCGCTCTCGGTGGGCTCCGGCAGCCCTTCCCACGAATCAAACATCCAGACTTCGCGGGCGCGGCTCGGTTCCACCACCGTGGCCAATACACCCGAGCTTCCGCCGTTGCAAACTCCGCACTCGACGATATTCCCCGGGATGCGCTCATGCTCCAGGCAGCATGCCGCGTCGTAGAGCGACGAGAGTTCCCGCCAGCTCAGCATGGTGTAAGGACGCGCGGTCCGGATGACGCGCGCCTTTTCGATATCGAAAATGTCCCGGATAGGCGCGCTGGCGAAGAAGTTCGCCGAACGGTACAGATCCGTGATGGTCTGGCTCTTCTTCATGAATTGTTTCAGTTCTGATGTGTACATACTTCTCCTGTCTTCATCGTTTGTGTCACCGGCTTGCCGGCGGCCGTGTCATCGTAAAGCCCTAAAATCTGCTGCACCATTCGCTTCTCGGAAAACCGCCGATAGCAGTCGGCCTGCGCGGCGATCCCCAGCTTGCGCGCGGTCTGGGGATTTTCCAGCAGGAATCGCATGGCTGTAGCCAGCGCGCCTGGATCCGAAGCAGGCGTCAGAATTCCAGTCACGCCGGACTCAATCACCTCGCGGTTGCCCTGTATATCGCACGCCACCACCGGTTTGCCCGCGGCCATCGCCTCCAGCACAGCGATGGAGAGCCCCTCGGAAATCGACGGCTGCGCGATAATGTCGAATGCGGCCAGAAGATCCGGCACGTTGTCGCGGAATCCGGTGAAGTGAATCCGATCGCTCAAGCGGGTCTGCCGCGCTCGCTGTTCGAGCTCTTGCCGGAACGGGCCTTCCCCCAGCAACACTACCCGTGTATTGGGATGCGCGCGGTGTATTTCCGGAAATGCCGCGATCAAATCTTCTACACCCTTCTTTTCCGCCAGACGGCTGGCGACGCCGATCAGCGCATCCTCGGTTTCAATACCTAGCATCCGCCGCGCATCGTTCCTGCACGTCCGGCCGAACTTTTCCACCTGAATGCCGTTCAGCACCGTCACGATCTTTTCGGGCGCAGCCACGCGCTGCCGGATGCCGCCTTCCCGGTGCTCTTCGCTTACCGAGACGATCAGGTTGCATGCGCGCGCCGCGATCCGTTCCAGCACCGCATAGCATGCCTGGAGCCAAGGCTGCTGGGTTTCGCGAAATGCGAATCCGTGCGCGTGGTGCACCACGCATGGAGCGCCGGCCGCCTTGGCGGCCAGCCTCCCGATGAACCCGCCCTTGGACGTGTGTGTGGCGACGATATCGAACCGTTCGCGCCGGCACAGCCGCCACAACTGCGCGAACGGGATGACGTCGCACGGGTTAATCGCATGAAACCACCACGGCGACCGAACTGTCTTGGCTCCCGCTTCGGCAAATCGCCGCTCGACTTCATCGTCCAGGCACACCACCCAGACCTCATCGCCGCGCCGAATCAATTCCGAAACATAGGCCAGCACCACCACGCCGCCCCCGCCCCACGATCCACCGCATAGCACCTGCAGCACCTTCATACGGCGCAAGCCTCCATATTCACGCGGCGCTTCGCGGAAGCCCGGTGATCTGCCAAACCCGCCAGGAACGCCAGCGCGATTCGTTCCAGATTGCAAGGATTAAGGCTCGCGAAATTGGGCAGCGTCAGGATGCGCCGCGACACGCTCTCTGAGATGGGACAACCGCCTGCGTAGCCGTGCCGCGCCGCGCACTCCGCCGAGTTGTAATGGACCTTCGATGTGTCCACGCCCAGCTTGAGCATGGTCCGCATCACGCTCTCCCGCTCGTCCTCGCTGGCCGTCAACACCGGAAACAGCGAATAGCCGTAACGCGCGCCCGGCCGCTCCTCTGGGAGAACCGCGCCTTCGGTGTTGCGCAACCAGGCAAGCAGCTTGAGACTGTTCTCACGCTGCTTGCCCATGCGCTCGCCGGCGCTCGCGGCTAGCCTCCGAACCGCCGCGGCACTAGATCCGGCGATGCCTTGAGAATCTATTTTGGCCAGCAAATATCCACGATCTTCCGACGCCACGCGGGCGCGATTACCCAGCGCGCCGTACAGAGCGCGCGAATAGAGCGCCGACTTCGCCAGTTGCATCGCCGCCGACCGGAGTGAGGCGATCCGGCCTGGCCGGACCAGTTCGCCGGCCATTTCACGCACACGCAAGGCGAGTCCCATATCGTTAATCGCGGCCAGGCCCCCGCCGCCCGCCGGGATGCATTTCGAGGACGCGAAGCTGTAGAAACTCCCAAGCCCAAACGTGCCCGCCAGGCGGCCGCGCCAGAAGCTGAGCGTCGCTTGCGCCGTATCTTCGATGACCGGCGTACCGGCCGCGGCGTCCAGGATGCCGTTCATATCCGCGACATTGCCGAACAGATGCACCGGAACGATGGCCGCCACGCGCGACCGCACGCGATCCACTTCACTTGGGTCCATGGTCAGCGTGCGTGGGTCCACATCGATGAAAAATGGCTGGCAGCCGGCGGCCGCAACCGTACTCGCTACCGAACTTGAGCTGAACAGTGGAATCGCTACCTTCGCGCCCGGCCTCAGTTCCAGCGCGCGCAGCATAAGATAGAGCGCTTGACGGCCGCTTCCGGTCCATATCAGTTGCCGTTCGCCAAATATCGTTTCCAGCCCGCGAGTGGTTGGCTGCCCGCCCGCGAGCGCAACCAGACATCCGTCGATAAAAGCGCCGGCGTCGTAACTCACGTCAAAACGCGGGATGAGATTACCCATGGCGCAGCTCCTCCGCCATTGCCGATGCCGGTGTCTGTTTAGCGGACGTGAGCCGCGCCCCTTTCACTACGGATTCCATCCGCTCCAGCACCTGCACGCGCGGAAACAGTCCGTGTGCGGCCGCAATCCCCCACGCCGACGCCGGATTCGACAGCAGCCAGCTCGCCGCCGGATGCAATGCAAAGGCGTATCCGTAGGGAGCGAACTCATACCCGTGACGCAGCTTGTATTCGTGCAGCCCGGCGCCTTTCACCAGGCCCGCTACTCCGTAAGAAACCGCATCCATCTCGGGATCATCCATCGCGGCTTTGGTCAAGCCGAACGTCACGGCTTCGTTGGGAAACCAGTCGCTAAGCCAGGCATTCCCGGAAAACTGGTGCAGAATGTGGAACCAGCCTTCTTCCTTGAGAGTTACCGAATAGGCGGCCAGCGCGCCTTCCGCGAACGCTCCCATTACCGCAACACCGGGACTACTGTACGCCGCCTGTACCAGACGTTCCCATTGGCGTGGCTCGCCGAACTCGGCGTCGAAACGGCCCTGACGCGCCATGGTGTCCAGATTGAGCTGCATGCCTTGTTCGCGAAACTCGCTCCGCTCCACCGGCCGGACTACGCACTTCTCAATCGCGTGCCGCAGGCGGTTGCGGCTCTTGCGATGCACCGAAGTGATATCGTACGGCGACTTGCGCCGCAAATAGAGGCCGCCCCTCAGGCCGTTTCCTTCACCGCTGAGATAACGCGCGCCGATGCGTTTCGCCCGGCTCAACAGGTCCTTCATCTCTTCAGCCGAAGGATCGATAGGCTCGTGATAGGGTATGCCCATCAGCATGCCGCCGCTCACGTCATACCAGTAACAACCGGCGCCCTCGAAGATTCGCCGTCCCCGGCGCTCCATGAACTCCGCATACAAGCGTCCCTTCATGCGGTAGTCAGCTCCTTGCTTTCCATGGCCACGCGATTCACCGCCTCGCTCATGGTGAGAATGTCGATATCGTCTTGATCCCGCCAGCGGCAGATCTCATGAATCATCTGTTCGAAAATCGCAAACGCAAAATCGGATTCCGCCAGATTTTCCGGGTGCAGTCCGAGATGAAACACGCCGCGATCCTTGGCAGCCGCCCGCAGACCGAGCTGGGTTCGCTCCACTCTGAGGCCAGGTTTTACCAAGCGGCTGCGCTCACGGCCCAGGCTGTACAGGAACATAGATGCCGGTAGATTCCATAGCCCGGGCAGCACTTGTTCCGGCCACACCACCGGCGGCGTCGCTTTCGAAACCTCTTCCGCGGCCCGCGCCAGGGAACCTGCGATGTTGTATCCCAGACGCTCGGATAGAATCGGCGCACGCCCTCGATAGCAGCGAATGCCGTCATCGGCCAAAATGGCGTGATGCGCTTCCAGATCGCGCGGGAACACGAACGAAGCCGGATCCACGCCGATCTCATTCAGAGCCGCGATTCCGGCCCGCAACTCACTCGCCGCCAGCGCCGGGGATGTGCGCGCATCGCCCCACACCAGGTGCGAGATGCCTCCGTGCAGGCCGATCTCCTGTGGCGTGCGAGCGCTCTGGATGCACCGGACAAAGGATCGCGCGTACCACAGCGGCCTGGAGGTTTCGTCGCCAGCCGGTATGCGCTCGGCCCAGTATGCCGGCGTCCCGCTCATGCGTTCGTCCGCGCCGCCCTCGGAGCCTGCCAGCGAAAGCGCTCCCACCACAGCCCAGGTGGCGCCGATGCCTTCGCGGGACAGCAGTTCCAGCAGACGGTGATGCGTGTCCCGGGCGTTCGGATACCGCGCTTCGAACTGACGCTCACCGATGAGGTCGAAGTAGCCCCAGATCTGTTCGGTGTCGATGGAAATGACGGCGGCTCCCCGGTTCATGCTTTCACCTCGATTGCATGCAGCCGGATCACGCCTTCGCCGCCATCCACGGTGATCATCTGGCCTTCCATAATTCTTTTGGTTGCCGTTTGCACGCCCATTACCGCGGGAATTCCAAATTCCCGGGCGATGATGCTGCAATGGCTGAGCGGGCCGCCCGTGTCGGTGACCAGCCCAGCTGCCACCGTGAAGGTCGGCGTCCAGTCCGGCGTCGCTGAGCGCGTCACTACGATGTCGCCCGCCTGCAGCCGTCCGAAATCCGAAGCCGAGGCGAGAATGCGTGCCGGCCCCGTTACGCAGCCCGGACTCACCGGAGAGCCATGCAGACAGTTGCCGCGGTCTTCCCGCGACGAGCCCACCACCATTCGCTTCAGCACGTGCTTGATACGGCGCGAGATGGTCCGCGGCGCCCCTTCCATCGGAATCATCGGCGGCGCGGAAAGCTCTTTCTGCCGGTCAAACGCCGCCATGCGTTCTTCCACCCGAGTGTGCGTTTGCGGATTCATCATGCCGGCGGCGAGCGCGGCCAATTCGCGCCATTCAAGGAAGAACACGTGCTCCTCCCTGTCCAGCACGCCGCGTTCCGCGAACCTGGTTCCGAATTCGAGCATCGTCCTGCGAGCCAGCGGCCAGCCCGCCAGCGCATGAAAGAATACGTCCTCACGAATGGACGCGCCTTCCCTCGCCCAGGACAGAGCCCACGCGAAAATGCGTCGGCGCAAGGGGTGGCTCTTCAGCTTTTCGAAAACCAATCGCTCCGTGCTCTCCCGTTCCGCCCCTACTCTTTCCTGGCGCACGGAGGGATCCGATGCCGGTAAATCGAGCCGGGCGCGAACGGTGGCCAGCGCCAAAGCGGGATCGTCGGCTGCGGTAGCCCACAGGTAGTCCTGGTTCGGCGTCATGTGGCCAAACCGTTCACAGAACCCCAGCAGCTGCCCCAGCCATTGACGGCCCTCGGGACTGCGCTGCAGTTCCCGGAGAGCCCCCGTGTCGCTCACTCGAATTGTCCCGCCCACTTCCGGATTCGCTAGCGCCGATTGCACCAGCTGATACTGCGCTTGCTCCGCGTGAAACACCTGGCTTTCGAAACCGCGCAGGAACGCTACCGCGTCGCCTCCCGCCAGCGGCCGAACGAAAGTCTGAAAAATGCGTTTGAAAACCGGTTCCAGCACCACCCACGCCCGCGAAGCGCGCACCGCGTTGTCCCACGCGATGGCGTTGAACTCCAGAATCCGATCCAACTGGATCAGAAGTTCGCGATCCGTGGCGCCCTTCCGGTCAAAATTCCGCAGCCCGGCCAGCGCCGCCGTTTGTGCGGGCAACACCTGTTCCTTCCACCACGGCGCGGCCTTGCGCCCGGCTCGCCAGTAATTCAACGGGAGCAGCAGCGCACCGAAACCCAGCTTGTAATCCTGGCGCGAATAGTAGTGCCCGTTAATCACGGCCATGGTGGGCGCGGGAGTAAGGACACCCATCTCCGGACACTGCGCGTCATGCAGCGCGACGATGCGCGGCAGTTGCGCCGTCGCGTACAGAGGCGACAGCGCCGTGGGCAGGTACTCCGGCAGTCCGCCTCCACCGCGGCGCACCCAGATGGCGCCCGGAACCGGGCTCCGCCACGCCGCCGTGTCGTACAGCGTGGTGATGGGCCGCGATTGCAGGATGTGCAGCCTCCCCTGATCGTCCAGCGACCATTCGATGTCCTGCGGCTCTCCGAACTGGCGCTCAATCTCCAACGCGTGCTGCGCCACCTTGCGAATCTCCGCTTTGGTCAAGTACCCGGCGCGGTTCTCGTGCTTGCGGACTTGAAAGCCCTGCTTGCGCAGTTCGAAATGTTCCGGCGTGATCTGTCCTGAGACCAGCGCTTCCCCCAGGCCGGGGCAGGCATCGATGGCCAGCGTATTTCGATCGCCGGTTACAGGCTCGGCCGTGAAGATAACGCCCGAGGTACGCGCGCGGACCATGCGCTGCACAATCACTGCGATCCCCAGTCCGTCTTCCGACACGCCCATGCGCGAGCGATAAGCCCGCACGCGATCGCCTTGTAGCGACGCCCAGCATCTCAGCACCGCCGCCAGCACTGCCTCGCGCCCGGATACGTTCAGCACGCTCTCCTGACCGCCGGCGAAGCTGGCATCCCTAAGATCTTCCGCCGTCGCAGAGGAACGCACCGCCACCGCGCAGTCCACCCCCAAGGCGTCATATTCCCGGCTGATTTCTTCGCCAACATCGGACGGCATCAAACCATTTCCGATAGACCACTCGCGGTATCCGCCGGTTGTGACCACGAACCCTTCTGGGACGGGCATGCCCGCCTCCGCCAGACGCATCAGGTTGTGGGCCTTGCCGCCGGCGTCTTCAATAGCCGCGGCCGGATTGGTGCGAAGGGGCAGGATGTACTGGTCAGCCATGGATTTCAACTTGCCTGCCGCACTAGCCGCAGCATGGAGAACTTGGTTTCATAGGTCATGAATACGGGCGCGTAACAGAGCAGGAACAGAGTCATGCGCATAGCAGGCTCGGCGATGGATCCTTCCATGCTGGGCAGCCAACTCGCCAGCGGGATGGCCTGCACCAGCGCCCGCAGCGCGAGGCACGCGGCGAATGGAATGTAAAGCGAAGTGATGAATCGCAGCGTGCCCGCCAGCGCGTGGCCGCAACTGGCGCGTGCGACAAACAGTTCCACGGTGGCCCACACCGCGGCGGTCGCCAGCGTGCACCACGCCGCTCCCTCAATTCCGAATCCGAGCAGCAGAACGGCCGCCTGGGCCAGCGCGGCAATCACAATCGCACCCGACAAGAGCCGCGTAATCCGCGGCAGCATGTTCGATGCCACAAAGAACGAATTAATGCTGAAGTGCAATGCGACGAAGAAGAGCGTCCAGAGGGTCACCTCCGCCGCGGCGATGCCCGCCGTATACTGGGGCAGCAAATTTCGCGTGAAGGCGCCGATCAGAAATGTTCCCGCGCCCAGCAGCGGCGGCAGCAGATAGCAGAACAGCCGTGCCGGAAGCTCGTAAAAGATGGCCACTTCAGAGAACGATCCCGTTCTGCCGAACTCTTTCATCAAATGCGGCGACAGCACCTGCGAAACCCCTTTTTGCCCCAGCACTACCGCGAAGTCCATCACCAGGATGCTGATGCCGTAGAACCCCACCGCCGTCGGCCCCAGAAACAGCGCGATGACGAAAACATCCACGCGCCGCAGCAGCTCATAGCCTGCTTCGGTCAGCGAGAACGGCACGCCGACCCGCATCAAGTCCGCGATTTCCTTGCGGCTGATGCGCAGTTTGAACGGGACCGTCTGGCTGCGCAACAGAAACAGCGCGGTGATAATCAATGCCAGCGAAGTCGCGATCCCCAATCCCGCGAGTCCCAGCAGCCGGCACAGCGCCGCGGCTGCCACCAGGTCCACTACGGAGCGCAGCAGCATCTCTTTCGAGCGAATCATTGACTCATGCCGCGCGGCCGCCAGTTCCCGAAGGAAGTAGTACGGCTGCGTGACGCCCACGATGATCGCCAGGAATCGCAGCGATAGCCGCACGTTCGCGTCATGCACCAGGAAGCTAGCGGCAAGAATCACAACGCCGACGGCGACGCCCAGCCAGAACAGGAACCCTCCGGCCACCGCCGCATTGCGGTCGGCTTCCTCGTTATTGCCCTGCCCCGCCAGCATGGGAACCCGGATGGACATACCGCGCAACACTCCCGCGCGCGCGAATTCTCCCAGCGTGTCCACCAACAGCGCAGTTTTCCAGGCGCCGGTGAGCACCGGCCCCAGCAGGCGCAGCACCAGGATGGATCGGATGCTGGCCAGCACCACTCCCACGAACACGCTCGAGCTGACGTACTTTGCGTCTCTGAAGATCCGCATATCAGGCTGTCTGCGCCTCCATCGAATGGGCCGGCGCCATGAACGTATAGCTGAGGTTGTCGCGATAAAGAGAATCGGTGGAATCGTCAACCGGCATTCCCTGGCGGCGATAACCGCAGCCTTCCAGCAGATCCAGAAGCGCCTCCCGGTCCACCCCCGGGTGCAATTCCACGATCAGTTTGGGAGTGTACGTCTTGAGCAGGCGCTGCATCCCGCTGAGGACGTCGAGCTCCATTCCTTGGACGTCAATCTTCACCCCGTCAATCTGCTGGCGGCCACCGGCTATGCGGGACCACAACCAATCCAGTTTCGCGACCATGACGGTTTCCGACGGGCCCGCGGCCGGTTCGAACCCCACCACCATGCTTCCGCTGGTCTGAAATTGACGGAGCTCCAGGCTCTCCGCAGTACCCAGCGCCACTGGAACCACCGCGATCTGCGATAAGCCGTTAATGCTCACCGTTTCCGACAGGCACCCGCAGGTAGCCAGCTTCGGCTCAAAAGCGAACACTCGTCCGCTCGGCCCAACCAGGCCTGCCAGCGACATCGCTGTGTAACCGTAGTTCGCCCCGATGTCCAGCCACGTTTCGCCCTCGCGAACGGTCTTCGCAAACCAGGAATTTACATCCGGCTCCGTCCGTCCCGTGAGAGACGTGAAGTTGTGGTACCAGGAGGTGACCATCTTGCGGCCGCGCAGCGGTCCCGCCCAGATGCGATGAGCTCGGACCCGTCGCGGCAAGAAGCCGCGCAAGAAACGTTTTAGTTTAGGTGGCATGCAGGGAAGTCATTCCATTCCGACTACTCAAACCCTAATTTGCGGCAAAGACCGTCGCCGCACGAGAGCCAGTTAGTAAGGGGGGTACCAGTACTAGCTGGACACTGCGTACTTGTCCGCTAAACCGTACGCGCCGAACAGACGCCGGTAGGCTTCCATGAGCGCGATCAATATCCAAACTCCTCTGAAATTCTCGATGCTGATGGTTATTCCGCAGAGCATCAGGATCAGCAGCGCGCACAGCATCACCCGTGTAGCGAGCGGGAAGCTGCGTCGCCGAGACCAGCGGTCCATGGCCAGCGCGATCGCATATCTCGAGAACGCCAATGCAAAGGCAGCCACGCCCAGAATTCCCGTCTCAGCCGCGATGCCCAGAAAAGTGTCATGCACTGCGCCGGTTTGCGTCGGGTCAGGCTCATCCAGCGGCCGAAAATTACCGCGGCCCACGCCGAAGAGGGGTGAGGTACGGAAACGCTCCCAGGCGTCGTCCCAAAGCTGCTTGCGATCCGAAGCGGCTTCGTCGTTCACGTTGGTGGTAGCGGTGGCCAGCCGCTCTGTGTACGGCGTGGACGCCAGCAGATCGTCACGGCCCGGAATGGCGGCCACGGCGGCCACCACCACGAAAACCGACGCTGCGGCGATGAATCTCGCTCTCCAACTCATGGATACTGCCGCCAGAAGCGCCAGCACGCAGCTTAGCGACATCATGGTGCCTCGCGACGCCGAGAAGAAAATCCCCGCTGCCAGGATGCCCATTACCGGTACAATCCACTTCCGGGAACGCGGATCTATCTGCCACAGCAGAATGCCGAGCACGATGCTCAGTGCAAGGTAAGAAGCGAACAGATTCGCATCCCCCAGTGTCCCCTGCGCCCGGAACATCAGTGCGTAGTCATTCTCCACGCCGGTCATCTGATAGGAAAGCGATCCATAAATACCGATAGCCGAAACTCCCGCGCTGCCGAGCAGCCACGTCTTCAAGGCCAGCCTGAAATCGTCGCGCGATTCCACTGCGTTCACGCAGATGTAGAACTGCAGCCAGAGCGACAGAATCTTCAGCGTTTCCACGGCCACGCCGATCAGCCCCTTGGCCGCGAGCGTGTCGCTGAAATTCGCGATGAGTGAAACCACAATCGCAAACGCCGTGAAGCAGCACAGACCCAGGGACGGCAGTACCAGTTTGCGCTGGAACGCACGCCAGAGCAGGAATGCCACGCCCAGCGGCAAGATTAGATCGGAAGCCGCAAGGTTCATGCGCTTGCCGCCGAGAGCGAATTCCCCGGTTATCGGCATCGCCACGATGAAGGCCGTCAACAGCGCTCGCCGGGCCCAGGTGGCGGCCGCGGAAGATGGATGCGCTCCCGTCATCGCGCTGCGGAATCCGTTTGCGGCAGGGCCACCGTACTGGCCCCGAATAGCAGAACCACCCAGGACTTGATCAAGATCAAATACGCCGTATACATCACCAGATACACGTCCAGCCAGAAGGACTGGCGGCGCACGTATTCCAGATCCATCTCAAGCCGCATCGGCAAGATTACTTTCTTGTAGTGTTCCTGCGGATCCATTCCTCTGGTATCGATCACCGATAGCTCGGGAAAGAAGCGGACTTGCGGGAATCCCGTCAACCCCGGAGCAACGTCCAGAACGCGCCTCTGCGCGGGTGTATAACACTGTTCGACAATTTCCAGGTCTTCCGGACGCGGCCCGACGATGGACATCTCCCCGCGGACGATGTTGAGAATCTGCGGCAGCTCGTCAATCTTGAACAGCCGCAACAGGCGTCCCGCCGGGAAAACGCGCGGGTCTGCTTTGGCTGTAAACGCTCCGAGCCGGTCCGCGCCAAGGTGCATGGTCCGGAACTTCAACTCATGAAATGGATGGCCCCGATAGCCGGCCCGGCGGGCGTGATAGAAAATCGGACCCTTGGAGGAAAGCTTGATCAGCAGTGCGCAAACCAGCATTACCGGACCCAGGAAGATCAGTGCCACGCCGCACAAGGCCAGATCAAAACAGCGCTTCGCAAAAGGGATCGGCGGCTTTCGGGAACGCATGGCTAGTCTCCCTGGGTGCCGGTTGCGTTAATAAAATGGAGCCGCCGGCGGCGGTTCGCCTCGATCACCTCGCCAATGGAGGCACAGACATGATCCACTTCCGCTTCGGTCATGCTCGGGAAAATGGGAAGCGAGATCAGCCTCTGCCACTCCCTGGATGCCACGGGGAAGTCCGAAGCGCGGTATCCGTAGGTTTTGCGATAGTACGGATGCAGATGCAGAGGCATCCAGTGCACCGTGGTGACGATTCCGCGTTCTTTCAAGTGCTCGATGAACTGCGCGCGATCGATGGCCAGCTCATCCAGAACCAGCCTGATCCCGTAGATGTGCCAGGACGGCATGCGGTCTTCAGCCGCCTGTGGAGTTTCTATAAATTCGCTGTAGGCCGCCAGGCGCTCCGTATACATGGCTGCGACGCGCGTGCGCTGCTTACAAAACAGGTCGGCCTTTTCGAGCTGTGCGATGCCGATAGCGGCCGCGAGGTCGGTCAGGTTGTACTTAAACCCAGGTGCGACCACTTCGTAATACCAGGAACCTTTGCTTTCAAAGCGGCTCCAGGCGGATTTGGAAAGCCCGTGCAAGGACATGGTGCGTGTTCGATCCGCAAGCTCGGCGTCCGTGCTGACCACCATGCCGCCTTCGCCGGTGGTGATACATTTATTCGCATAGAAGGAAAAGCAGGTCAGCGGCGACGTGGTCCCTACCGATCGCCAGTCTCCGCTGGCATTCCGGTATGAGGCCGGCAGCGTATGCGCCGCGTCCTCGATCACCGTCAAGCCGGCATACCCCGCAGTCTCCGAAATCTTATCCATGTCGGCCATGTATCCGCCATAGTGCACCGGGATCACGGCTTTGATAACGGCGTCGCTGCGCCAGGCATCCAGAGTCTGCCGCATTGCCGCCGGGTCCACGCACAGGGTGTCCCCGTCGCAATCCACCAGTACAGGACGCGCTCCCAGATGCCGCACCACCGCAGCCGTGGCCGCGAAGGTCATGGTTGGCACCAGCACCGCGTCGCCAGGCCCCACGCCCAGCGCTTCCAGCGACAGGTGGAGTGCCGCCGTGCACGAGTTCACGGCCACGGCATGCGGGACTCCCAGATACTCCGCGAACTTAGCCTCAAACTCACGGACGGCTTTCCCGCTGGTCAGCCATCCGGAGTCAAGAACCGCGTTGACTCTTTCTTTCTCTCGTTCATCCAAGCTGGGGCGAAAATAGGGGACGTTCATCGTCTTTCTCCTCCGGGTTACCAGCGCGAGGTTCCTTGGATCGCGGTCTTGATCCACTTGCCGTTCTGCGTGAATCGAAGCGCGGTCAGCTCAATCGCCTCGGGCTTGTGTTTTTCTATCAACTGAAGTTGCTTCACCAGCTGTACGTTGCTGTAGGTGGCGTCGCGATAGTCCGACACCGCACCGGCCAGCAGGTGCTGCCGGATTTCGGTGACGCCATCCTCCACGCTCACCTGGCAGGTGAAACCCAGGCGCTCCTGAATTTTGTCGAAGCACACTCGATAAGTTCTGGCATCGCTGTTGGTGATGTGCTCCACTTCCAGGCCCGGTTCGATTTCCTGAATCTTGCTGGCCAGCTCGGTAAGTGTGAGGTTCATTGCATCGGATCCGACGTTAAACACTTCGCCGCTCACCAGTTCCAGAGGCGCGCGGAGTGCCGCCCGGAACGCCGCCGAGATGTCCCGTACGTGGATGAATGGACGCCACTGCTCGCCGTTGAAGATGACAATCTTCTTTTCCTGCGCGGCCTTGGCGGTCAGCAAATTTACCACCAGATCGAAGCGCGGCCGGTGCGACCATCCGAACGCCGTGGCCAGCCGCATGATCACCGGATGAAAGTCCCGGCCCTGGGCATCCAGAAGGACGCGTTCGGAGTCGATCTTGGTGGCCGCATACAGCGAGACCGGATTCAATTCCGATTTTTCATCCACCACTTCCTGGGCCGCCCCATATACGCTGCAAGTGGATGCGAACAACACTCGCGAGACGCTGGAGGCGCGGCATACATCCGCCAGCAGGCGCGTGGCCGCCAGGTTTGTCTCCAGCGTTTCATCCTCGCTGATCGCGCAGGCCGGATCACCGACAATAGCTCCCAGGTGGATAACCGCATCGACGCCTTTCACGGCCTTCACTACCGGTGACACCTCGCGAAAGTCGCCCTGCACCAGCTCGAACGACGGATGATGATACAGGTCGCGAATGGCCTCATCCCCATACAGCAGAACGTCCAGAACCCGAACACGGTACCCTTCGGCCAGCAGATCGCGAACCAGACCGCATCCGATGTAGCCGGCGCCGCCTACCACCAGCACTTTGCGGATGCTCCGCTCTGAGGCCGGCCGGGCCGATTCCAGAATGAAGATCTTGTCCAGATATTCCATCAGCAGACGCCCCCCGCATGCTCCCGCGAGAGTGATGGCATACGCGATGAACAGCGCGCCGCGCGGGATGTACCCGGCCGGCAGCTTGAAAAGATACACGACGGACACAAAAACGATGTACGCCAGAGAAGTAGCCTGCGCGAGATTCACCAGTTTCTGCCGCCGCACGTACAGCCTGTTGCGCGTGTAGACGTGGAAGATACTGAACGCCGCCAGTACGCTGACCGCCAGCAGCGGCGCATAGCTTTCGAAGAATCGGAGGAATTCTCCGGCTGACGTGCCGGGCGAGCCGCCCGGAGTTTCAAAGCTCTTCGCCAGCAAACGCATGCCCAGGCCTGCCGCCAGCGAACCCAGCGCTAAAGCTGCGTCCGCCACGGCCCTGAGAGCAATCGAGGTTGTTCGAGATCTCACTGTTTTTTTCACCCTTCCAATTCGCTTAGAACCAAACCGATCAAATTCGCCCGCGCACCGCGCATCTTCTTCGCCTGCCTCCGAACTTCGCTGGACCGGCTGGCCCCTGGGCGCACCGTCAGCACAGCGATATCCGGAATCTTCCAGCAGCGCTCCGTTATCCCAGCCGAATCCACCGCCGGGAATCGAATCACCACCACCGGAAACGCCCGCGTCACTGCGCCGTGAAGCCACCTGAATCGCTTTTCGAACTCCCGCGCACCCAGCCGCGTCCGCATCGCGCCGGCGGGCATCACAAACACGCCGCGCCGGCGCGTCTCATGAATGCAATCCAGGCGCAGATCGGGTTCGGACGCTACGCACTCGAACAATCCCGGGCTCGAAGGTGTCCGCAAAGACCGCGCCAGCGCCGGACGCTCCAGATCCAGGTCAATCATCAGAGTGTCCAGGTTCCGCGTCTCTCTCAGAATTAGCGCCAGCCCGGCGGCAAAAGTTCCCTGACCATCCTCATTCGCGGACGGACAAATCCCGATTGAAAGTCGCTCTTCCACCGGCCGCTTCGCCCACAGGTGAGCCGCCAGTCGCGTCCATTCGCTGGGACATTCGGGGCTCTCCGGCTCCGGCAGCGCAAGCCCCCGCGAATCTTCCAGCAGATTCGCCTTGGCGAGATATCCGTAGTACCGCAAGCGCTGAACGTTCGGCTCGGGCGGGACCGGCAGCAGGTGGTTAGACATGGCTCGCCGCCATTAATTGCTTTGTACCCGCCAGTTCCCGGTTGGATGCCAGGAGTTCCGGCAGCGGAAGGTCACGAAGCACGTCCCACACTGTGTCTTCACTGACGCTCTGCTCGCCTCGCGACCACGCCAGCGCCAGCGTTTGATGCGCCAGCTGGTTGATTCGCCGTGGAACGCCGCGCGTAGCCGACGCCAGCAACACAGACGCCTCGTCGCTGAACAGATTCGAATTGGCTCCCGCCAGCGTTACGCGGTGGTAAAGATATTCCGCCGTAAGTTCTTCGTCGAACGGACGAATGACGCAGGAGACGTCAATGCTCTGCCGCAGCCGCTCGAGTCCGGGCGCGCTTAACCGCCGCACTAGTGACGGATGTCCGGACAGCAGAACGTCCAGCAGTTTAGCCGCGCCGGTTTCGAGCCCGCACAATGTTTGCAGCGTGACCAGTGCATCGTCCGAGAGCTCATCGGCATTGTCGATAGCCAGCACCACTCGGCGCCCGCTGCTGGCTTTGCCCGCAAGCACATGCTCCAGGGCGCGCAGCTTCCAGTAAGCGCCCGGCCGGGTCCCCGAGATCCCAAACTCCATCAGAGCCGCGTCCAGCAGCTCTTCTCCGTTCATCGGGCCGCTCAAGAATGCGCAGTCCGCCGTGTTTCCGATGCGCTGCCGCAGGGAATTCAACACCAGCGTCTTGCCCATGCCGGCCGCCGCCGCCATCAATCCGCAGCCTCGGCGTTGCACCAGCACGTAGTACAGTGCGGCCAGAGCTTCGCGATGATCCGGCCCCAGGAACAGGAATGCCGGATCGGGCGCTACGCCGAATGGGTCCGAGGAAAGCTGGAAGTGGTCCAGAAACACCTAGGCACCCCCTCGCACGAATCTTGCCAGCACCGGAACGCGGGCCGCGGTTTCGGCCTGCCTCGAAGTCCGCACGGGTTGATCCATCGAATCCACCGCCAGCGCGGTAACCATCGAGAGCAGCGCTCCCGCTAGCAGTGCCAGCAGCACGATAAACGATCTGTGCCGGTCCACCGGCAGCACGGGAACTGACGCCATTTGCATCACGGAAACGTTCAAGATGCGCTGCTTGTCCATTTCCTCCGCGATTCGCGATTCTTCCTGCTTTCTGCGATACAGCAGATAATTTTCCTCGGCGATCTTCTGCCGCCGCTTCAAGTCTTCATCCCCCGTGGTGGCGCGCACCAGATTGCTCTGATTGCCGATTTCGGTTTGCAGGTTGGCCGCCATGCTCTGTTCCTTCGCGCGGAGCCCAGCGGCCAGCGTCTCGGTCCGCAGCAGCTCGGCTTCCACGGTCTGCCTGAGCGGATTCAGCGCGTCCACCTTGTCCACTACACGCGGCGCCAGTTCGCGGTCCAGCGCGGCCCTGGTATCGCGGATCTGCTGGTCTACTTCTTGCACCAGCCTGTAGCCCGGATCGTACTTGGTCAGCAGCTCCGTGCGCCGGTTCTCCAGCTGCAGCTGCATGGTCTTCAATTTCTCGATCAACGATTCGTTGCGGGCGCTGCGATTTTCCGAGTTGACCGTCGAAGGCAGCGCTTTGAGCTGTGCGCGCAAGGTCTTGGCGCGATCTTCAGCTTCCCGCATCTGTGAGCGCACGTCATTCAGGCTGGTCTGCAGGTCCGCCCGCCGCTTCAGGCTGGCGTCCTTTTGCTGGTCCAGCATCGAGGCGCCCTTGCTCTGTTCGAAGGCCGCCAGATTCCGCTGCGCTTCTTCGAGCTGCGTGCCGTATTGCTTGGATTTTTCAGCGAAGAATTCTGAGGTTTCCCGGTTGCGGTGAATCGCGGTGTGCTTCTCCAGGTAAAGATCGGCCATCGTGTTCACTACTCTCTGCGACAGCAGCGGATCGCGGCTCGAATACTTCACCGAGATGATGTTGGTCTTCTTCACCGGCATCACCTTGAGATCCCGCTGCATGTTTTTCAGCACCAGCGCCGCCTGCCGGCTGTCGCCTCCAGCCTTCAGCAGACCGCACGACCTGGCCACGTTTTCCAGCAGATCCGTACTCTTCAGCAGCTCCAGCTCGGAGTTCACTTCGCCGTCCGTGACGTCGCCCGGCACCGTTCCCACCGTTCCGCCACCCGGGCTAATGGGTAGATCCACGCGCGATCGCGTAATGAACAGCCGCATCTCCGCCTCATATTTCGCCGGCATCATAACGATGTATATGCCCGCCAGCAGCATCACCACCAGAAATGCGGTCAGCGCGGCCATGCGCCGTCGCCGCACCGCGCTCAGAATCGCGCGAACGGTATAGGGCGAACCCACCACGGGCGTGCCCTCGCGGACAAATCCTATCTCAGTCGGTTCCTGGCCACTCGGGTTATACACTCAAAACTCCTCGCATAGCGCCTAAAACTTGAACGGCAGCGGATTGAAATACATTCCCAGCCGCGTGACTTGCATGAAGCGGTCAATCTTGCCCACCCACGATTTCGATACGTAGATGGAATCGTTGGGCTGCAGGTCGATGTCCTCCCGCAGTGCATCCTTGTCGATGGCGCGTTTGACATCGATGCGCTTCACTTCCACCATCTCCCGCGAAATCCTGCGGAATAACAGTACGTCCGTATCCTTGGCTCCCGGCGCGAATCCGCCCGCGCTCGTAATGGCGTCGGTAAGGGTCATCTCTCCGTGCAATTCGAACTTGCCGGGCTTCACCACGTTTCCGCCCACGTAGAAGGCCGGCTTTACAAACTCTTTCAGCGCAATGGTGACTTCGGGATCGTGCAGTACCTTCGCCGACTTCTGGACAATCTCCAGCGTCGCCTCCGGAACCGTCAAACCAGCTATCTTGAGGTCGCCGGCTACCTGCAGCGTGATGAATCCATCCGGCTGCACCGTAACCGTCTCATTGAATTCCGGACTGAACCGGAATCGCACTTCGAGCACATCCGAAGGCTGCAGCCGGTAGCGGTCCGCGCGCTGATGCAGCGCAGTTTCGCCAGCGCCCGCAAAGGACATCAGCGCCATCGCGGCAGCTGCCACTCGTAAGACAGAGATCATGTTTCTTTCCTCCACGGCATTGGCATCCAGGCGCCCCGGATCAGAATGCCGGCTAGAGCTCCCACCAGCGCGCCGGCGGAATTGGCCACGGCATCGCCCAGTTCCGGCGACCTCCCCGGCACAAACGCCTGTGCGATTTCGAGCAGCGCTCCCAGTACCGGACCAAGCGCGGCCAGCAGCAGGCCCGTGCGCAACCGCCGGGCGCACGCCACCGGAATCAAAGCCACCACAAAGTAAGCCCCGAAGTGCAGCACCTTATCGTTGGGCAGCGGCGGCAGCATGTCGCCCGGCAGCAGCGACCCGCCGATCACCGCGCACAGATGGGCCGCCCACAGCGCAATCCACAACGCTCTGAACTGCTGAAAACGCGTCTTTCCGTGCGTTGTGATGACTCTCACCTCGATCCAGAGTTTGCCATACACAACGTTTGCTAAACGACAGACAGTTAGTAATGGTAATACCGCAAGGCGGGTTGGTACTGAAGATTTGCGGAGCGCGGAATCATGCACTTACGCGCGGCTGGCCCGAGGGGAGTACCAAAGTTGCTCGCCAATTGAGGCCAGCGTACTATTGTCGCCAGCCTGCCCTGGCCGCATCGTGGGAT
This sequence comes from Acidobacteriota bacterium, assembly GCA_030776455.1. Taxonomy (GTDB): domain Bacteria; phylum Acidobacteriota; class Terriglobia; order Bryobacterales; family Bryobacteraceae; genus JALYHQ01. The sequence goes on from JALYHQ010000080.1 coordinate 50,999, forward strand.
TGGCAATAACTGGGGGTATTCGGGTGAATCCATTTACAGACGCGACCGATCGGCGATCATCGGACCGGTTTCCGATTGAGCGCAGAGTCCGCTTCAAAATTCTTAGCAACCGGAAGCGCCCGGATGAATTGGGCACCGGTAAGACCGTTAACATGAGCAGCACCGGACTCTTGTTCACTTCAGACATCGTCCTGTTGCCGGGCCGCAAAATGGAAGTTTCCATTAGCTGGCCGGCTCAGTTGAACAGCAAGACCGCGCTCCAGTTGGTCACGCGCGGGACTGTAGTCCGTTCCGAGGACAGCATGATCGCGCTCGAAATTCAGAAACACGAATTCCATACGCAAAGCGCCAGCTCCGCGATCTAGCGCCGGGACTCACGCTCCGCCGCCCGCGTGCCAAAATTAGTAGCTTGATCCCTCGGCTTGCGCGACGCCTCGGACTGCTGGACGCCACCATGATCGTTATGGGCGGCATCATAGGCTCCGGGATTTTCATCAACCCGTACATCGTGGCCCGTCATCTGCGCACCCCCGGACTGATTCTGCTGGCCTGGGCCATCGGAGGCTGGATCGCGCTCAGCGGTGGATTCATCTGGGCCGAGCTGGCCGCCCGCCGGCCACTGCTGGGCGGGCAGTACGCCTATCTGCGCGAGGCCTCGCATCCCGCCGTTGCATTCATCTATGGCTGGACTTTGCTGCTGGTGACGCAGACCGGGGGAATGGCCGCTGTCGCCGTCACCTTCGCAAAATATTTCCTCCAGATCACGGACGCCCCCCTTCCCGACGGTGTCATCGCCGTGCTGGTGCTCGCTCTGCTCACCATCGTCAATTGCCTTGGCGTTCGAGCCGGCAGCACGGCGCAGAATCTGCTCATGGCGATGAAGATTTGCGCCATGGCCGCGCTCGTGATCTGCGGGTTCGTTCTTACCGGACGCCCGCATGCCATCGCTGCCGAACCCGGTAATCCCGCGCCTCAGTCCTGGGATCTGCTGCGCGCCGCTGGAGCCGCGCTCACACCGATTGCATTCTCCTACGGGGGCTGGCAGACCGCGAGTTTCATGTCCGCCGAACTGCGCGACCCGCGCCGCGATCTCACCCGCGGCCTAATCATCGGCGTCCTGGGCGTGGTGACGCTGTACCTGGCGGTGAATTTCGTGTATCTGCGAGTGCTCGGGCCCGGCGGTCTCGCCGATACCACCACACCCGCATCCTCTGCCATGCAAATCGCGATTGGGTCGCGCGGCGCGACGCTCACCGCCGTCGCCATCGCTATTTCCACCCTCGGATTCTTGAGCCAGGGAATGCTCACAGCCCCGCGCGCTTACTTCGCGATGGCCGCCGACGGCCTCTTCCTTCGCAGCGTCGCTTATGTCTCGCCCCGAACTCAAGTGCCGGTGGTGGCCATCGCTCTGCAAGGCGCGCTGGCCATCGTCATCGCGCTCTCAGGAAAATATGAGCAGATTCTCAATTACGTGATCTCGTCCGATTTCATTTTCTTCGGGCTGACGGCCGCCGCTCTGTTCGTCTTTCGACACCGGCAGCCAAGAGATGAACAAGCGGGATATCGCGTGCCTGGCCATCCCGTCACCACCGGGCTCTTCATCGCGTCCTGCGTCCTGATTGTCGCCGGTACGGTATATAGCCACCCAAAGGAGAGCTTGATCGGATGGCTGATTCTCGCCTCCGGATTCCCCGCCTACCTCTTCTGGAGGCGCAAGACATGAACCGCGTGATGTCCTCCGCCTATATGCAGTGGGCCAAGCTGCATTCGGCGTCGCGGTTCAACCTGGCCGTCAGCGGCATGCCCAGTTATCCGCTATCGGAGCTTCCCGTAAAGTTGGAAGATTTGGAACTCTCGCGCGGCGGCGCTTACGGGTACGCTCCCTTGCAGGCCAGGCTGGCCGCCCACTGCGGCGTCGAAAAGGAAAACGTAGTGACTGCAGCCGGCACTTCGATGGCTAACCTGCTCGCCCTGGCCGCAATCCTGGAGCCCGGCGACCAGGCGCTGGTGGAGCATCCCACCTACGAATTGCTGCTGGCCGCACTGGGTTATTTGCAGGCTGACATTCGCCGCTTCGAGCGCACGCCCGAGAGTGGCTTCGCGCTGGATCCGCGCGCTATCGAACGCGCCATCACCACGCGCACGAAGGTGATCGTGCTCACGAACCTGCACAATCCGTCGAGCGCATTGGCCGATCAAGCCACCCTCCGCGCCGTCGGCGAAATTGCCCGCGGCGTGGGAGCCCGCGTTCTGGTGGATGAAGTCTACTTGGACGCAGTGTTCGATGACACGCCACCCACCGCGTTTCAATTAGGCCCCCAGTTTGTAGTCACCAACAGCCTTACTAAGGTCTACGGATTGAGCGGACTGCGCTGCGGCTGGATCCTCGCGGAGCCCGGCCTGGCGCGCCGGATCTGGCAACTCGATGACCTCTTCGACGTAAACCCCGCGCACGTGGCCGAGCGCCTCAGTTGCCTAGCGCTCGCCAATCTCGGCCCTATCTGCGCCCGCTCCCGAGCCTTGCTAGATGCCAACCGCCCGTTGCTGAACCAGTTCTTCGCCACCCGATCCGACTTGGAAGTCCACCCGCTCGAATCCGGCACCGTCGCGTTCCCCCGCTTGCTTTCCGGCACGGTGGATCGACTCTGCGACCTCCTGAGAAGCAAATACGAAGCCACCGTGGTCCCCGGTTCGTTTTTCGAAATGCCGGATCACTTCCGCATCGGGATTGCCACCGAAACCCCGGTTCTAGTCGAAGGCCTACATCGCCTCGCCTCCGCTCTAGATAGCTTGTAGGGCGGGCCCCTGGCCCGCGCGGGGGAGCATATTCTCATCGAAGGATGAGCCTGAAGCCGGCGGGAAGGTAATCGGGCGGTGAGTCTCCTTTCCGATGATGTCTCGAACCCGCGGGGCCGACCAACGGGAGGCACACGAGGCCTACAAACG